>NZ_AP024882.1:605435-908152 GCF_024347675.1 Vibrio ishigakensis
CTTTGCTTGGTTCGTTGAGTTCTTAGAATCAATGTATCCAAAATCCTATGTAAATACTGTTAACTCCAAACCTTAGTGTTGTTCATTTTTGTTAACTTGTTAACCAGGGCTTAGACCCTGGTTTTTTTTATCTATTATCAAATAAAAAAGAGCTCCAATTGGAGCTCTTTGCACTTTTAGTTAGCTTCTAGTGAGAGCCAATGTCGCTAATGGCGGTAAATCCAGACTAAGCATACCTATGCCATCTTGAACTCTCAGCGTATGGCTTTGCGCTTCACCAATGTTCTGCTTCAGTTCATACTCACCATCTTCCAGTCTCCATTTAGCTACTAGAGATTGAGGTATTTCTATCTCAGTTTGGTAGCTTTGCTCTGTGCTGAAGTTGGTTGCAGCGATGACAAACTCTTTGTTGTCTTCACTGGTACGAGCAAATAGATAAACCTGGTCAGCCGCTTCACCTAGGCTCCCTTGGTTGTGCGGATAAAGAGGCTCGAAGTCACCGGTTAGAGATTTACACTGTAAACTAAAGGTCAACAGTTCTTGGTAGAACTCACGCAGTTGCTTCTCTTGCTTTGTTAGTTGACCACCATCGAATTCACCTTGGTTCATCCAACGTTGGTGATGCGGAACACCGATGTAGTCAAAGATAGAGGTGCGGCTTGGTTTACCAAAGCCTGCATCTTCAAACCCAGGTTCACCCACTTCTTGCCCAAAGTAAATCATGGTTGGTGCACTGCTTAGCAGAGCACTCACTAGCATGGCTGGGCGACCTAGTTCAGCATCTCCTGCAAACTCTGGATGAGCAACGCGCTGCTCATCGTGGTTATCTAGGAAGTGCAGCATGTGATGTTCGATATCCAACATCTGTTGCTGAATAGGGTCGATAGTCGCAGTAGATGCTTTACCTTGCATGATCAGTTTCACTGTATCGTACAGGTCTACCTTGTCGTATAGATAGTCCATCTTACCTAGGTGGATATAGTCACGATAAAGGTCTGGTTGGTAAACCTCAGCCATCAGGAAGGCATCTGGATTCTTCATCTTGATGCTTGAGTTCATAAAGCTCCAGAACTCTACTGGCACCATTTCAGCCATGTCGTAGCGGAAACCATCAACACCTTTGTCTAGCCAGTAAAGAGCGATGTCTCTGAACTTGATCCAAGAGCTAGGAACTGACTTGTCTTTCCAAAACTCAAAGTGCTCTTTGAAATCTTTCTCTGCGTAGTCTGCAGGCAGTTCATCGAAGTCTTTGTTGCCGTCTGGTTTGATGCCGTAGTTTACTTTGACCGTTTCGTACCAATCATCTAACTCTGGCTTGGCTAGGCGACTGCCGTTACCTGTCCACTTGGCTGGGAATTCTTTGAAAGGCTCTACTAGGTCTGGGTGTGCTTCGCCACCGAGAGGTGTGAATTCCTGAGGAATATCAGGTAGTTCAAAGCCTTGCTCTGGAATGTAGTAGAAGTTGTTGTCTCTGTGATAAACAACGTTGGTATCGTCTTCGGCGCCGAAATCTGTTACGCCCTCAGGGTTGTTTTTCCCTTCGTAACGACGCGCCACATGGTTAGGCACGATGTCGATGATCACCTTCATATCTGACTTGTGAGTGCGCTCAATTAGTTGCTCAAACTCTTGAAGACGCTTGGCTGGGTTATCGGCTAGATCAGGGTTGACTGAGTAGTAATCCTTTACCGCATAAGGAGAGCCTGCGCGGCCTTTCACTACCGATGGGTGGTCGTTGTTGATACCAAACTCGGCGTAGTCGGCAATTACCGCATGGTGTGGTACGCCAGTGTACCAAATGTGAGTTATGCCTAATTTTTGAATCTCTTGTAGCGCCTTGTCAGTGAAATCACTGAACTTGCCCACGCCGTTTTGCTGCGCGGTTCCCCAAGGTTGGAATTCGGTGTTAGTTATACCGAACAGACGAGTAAATACTTGATAAACATTGAACTTCTGATGAGACATCGCTGAGTTTCCAATAGGTGAGTTGAATGTGTTTGATGTTATTCATCTGTTTGTCAGTGAGCGTCACCCTTGGTTCAGATAAAAGGGGCGTAGAAATCGAAACTGTGATCTTGAACTATAATACTTTTGGGTAAACGTATTTTTTGTTTCGTTCCTAGGAAAGCGAGTCGAATCTCGCGAGTATTTGGCATTCATCCTTGAGGCAGAAACAGTGCACTCAAGGTGAGGAACAGCGGTGGTTGTATGGATGCAACAACTGAAATTGTATATACGATTGGTGCTATTGCCGGTTTCGTGGCACTGTTTTTCACCATAGGTAGATTCTTTGCCTACAGGGCAGAGCGTCTAAAGCGTAGTGAAATCGAAACAGAGCAGAGGCTAAAAAAGGCGGCTGCAGAACGCGTACGTCTCCACAATGAAAAGCTAGCTCTAGCCAGTGAAGGATTAGTATCTGCCCAACTTGAACTCGCGAGAGAAAGTGAGAAATCCAATCCCAAAGAAGCCCTTTTCTGGTATGAACGTGCTGCCGAACAAGATGACATGGAAGGTATTAAAGGTTTTGTTCGAGTCTGTGAAAGCTCCGACGAAGAGATAGTGGCGCAAGATAAATACCGTTATTGGAAAAACGCACTAGAAGCTGCAAAAGGTGATGAACAAGCCGAGTTTGAACAGGGCTTGGCACTGTTTGAAGGCTATGGCATCCGAAGCAATATGGACAGAGGTTTAGAGCTTATCGAACATGCTGCTTCGAAGCGCTGTGTTCGTGCTCAGATGTTTTTAGCTGAATGGTACAAGTCGCCAGAAAACCCATTTTCTAATAAAGAAACTGCCAAAATGTGGATGGATAGAGCGGATGGCAATATAGAGGATGAGTCCAAATAGAAGGTCTGCGAACTGCTTATTCGCGGTCTATACTTTTCGAGGTTGAGAAAGAAAAATGAGTAGGGGCAAAGGTTGTGCCCTGTTAGATCAGAAGGAATCGAGATGAAGAAGCTAGCTTTAGCGCTCGCTTTGGCGAGCAGCCTAGGAATGGCTCATGCAGCTGAAGAGGTGGCTGCAGAAGGAGCAGCAACAGGTTCAGCTCCAGCAACTGGAGCGGCTGCGGGAGCAGGAGCTGCAGGTGTCGCTACTGGGTCTGTAGTGGGTGCAGTAGTTGCTGTGAGTGCCGTGGTAATTGTTGGTGGCATAGCAATAGCCGATGCAGGTGATGACTCCCCATCTACCACCATAGATGTAGAATAAACCTTAGAGCCACCAAGATTTTGGTGGCTTTTTTGTGCCTGTTGCATGGAAGAATTTTTTAAACTCTTCGCTGTTCTCAAACACTCCACTCTTTCCACTCGAAGAGCTCTTTTTGTCTGCCTACTAGTCTTGCCTGTGTCTGCTTGTACCCAAAAGTTTAAAGACCTCGGGGCAACGGTAGACAATGCGGTATTCGGAGAGAAAGATATACAGCTTTCAGAGCAAGAATTGCGAGCCTCTCCCTATGCTAGCCTCTATGCTCGTGTGGATGACGGACGCCAGATCCACATGGTGCTGGCATTTGCTGAAACCGACCCATTAACGGGAAAACAGCTGTTGAAATGGATGTCGGCAGACAGAGCCATGATCGTTACCCTCGAAGGTCGTATCGTTAAGACCCTTGCCCTTCCAGATGCCAATTTAGCAGGCCTAACGCTTGATTCCGATAGAGCCAGTTATGATTGGCAACCTGGCTATCGCTACGGCTACACCGCAGCAATCTCTAGAGAGAGGATTGCTAGTGAGCTAGTTGAAACGCCATTGCAGGACTTCAAGACAGAGCACTACATAGAGACTGTTAAGTTCGCGCAATTGGACGAGAGCATAGAGAATCACTATTGGATTAACAAGAAGGGGCGGGTGATAAAAACCGTTCAATATCTAGGTCCGGATATGCACAAGATAGAACTTCTGCTGATAAAGGATTTTGGATAGCCGATGGGACGATTTTTATCATGGATGATAAGCCTATTTGTTAGCACTCATCTCTTCGCAGTAGAGTTAGTCGTAGAACTCCCATTGCAGAATAAGGCTCTGCAGTACACGGAAAAGACTAGGCTCAGCCAAATTCTGATAGATGTCCATGGTGTGGTGCCTGAGCGATACTCCTTAGGCTTGTTTCTAGCTGATCCAAGTAAGCAAGCAGAGGTAGAAGAGCTATTTCAAGAGATAGAATCGGAGCTTGTTCAACGAAAGAATAAACCTAACTACACAGCGCTTAATCAAGCCTCGCAGACGATTCTTGAGCAACTGACTGGCTTTCAATTCAAAAGCCGGATACTGCTCAACCTGGATTATGACTGGGCAAGAGTGCGTCCGATGAGCGACCCTATGCTCACCTATCTAGGTCAGTCTAAGTTTGAGGTGTACGCATTCCCGCGGACTGAGCACATCACCTTAATAGGCGCTGTTGATAGACCGGGAAAGTTGACCTTTGAACCCCATTTTCAACTCACTGACTATCTAGACGAGCATGGAATTGTTCTTCTTGATGGCGCAAATAAAACCGAGGCCTTTGCTATTCAACCCGATGGAAAAGTCGTTGAAATGGGGTTTGGATGGTGGAATAGCAAAGAAACGTACCTTGCTCCCGGAGCGATTGTTTTTGTCGGTCTAAGTAGCCTTTGGAATGAAAATGAAGAACTGAATCGGCAAATTGCTGAGTTACTCGTACACAAGGTGGGTCTATGAAAAGGACCGCCTTTATAGCTGTATGTCTAGCTCCAATGACTATTAGTGCTGATGAGTTTTATTCTGCAAAGCTTGAACCCTCCCAGTCGGATTTTGGTGGTGTGGGATTAATGCAGATGCCCACAGGGCGAATGGCAAGAGAGGGGCAGTTTAGCTTTAATGGTACCTGGAACAACGAATACCATTGGTACAGCATTAGTTTGCAAGTGATGCCTTGGTTGGAGGCGAGTATTCGCTACACCTTGGTTCAAGACCTGCTATACAGTGGTGACCTAGATTTTAGTGGCGACAATGAGTTGGCAGATAAAGGTATCGACTTTAAGGTGCGGCTGTTAAAGGAGAGTCGGTACATTCCTGAGGTTTCTCTAGGCTTTCGGGATTTTGGTGGTACCGGTTTATTTGATGGAGAATTTCTAGCCGCGACTAAACGCTTTGGTCCACTCGATGCCACTGTAGGTATAGGGTGGGGCTATCTGGGACAGAGCGGAAATATCTCCAACCCTATGTGTTCCATCGCCGACAGGTTCTGTTCTAGACCACAAGGTTTCAGCGGCAACGGTGGGCAGTTCGATGCAGATAGATGGTTTACTGGCCCTGCTTCTATCTACGCTGGGATCGAGTACCAAACGCCGTTTCAGCCCCTTTCAATCAAAGTAGAATACGATACTAACGATTACTCGCAAGATGCCCCTGTAGTTCGCGGTAGGGCGGATATGACTCAACATATTCCCGTCAACTTTGGCCTTGTTTATAAACACCAAGATTGGGCTCATCTTCGAATGAGCTACGAACGTGGGGATACTTTCACTGCGGGTCTAACTCTAACCACTAATTTCAATGACCTTTACGCTACTTGGCTCGATGAGCCTGAACCAGAGTTGCGTCCTAATGGTTCGAATAAAACAACCGACTATTCGAGGCTAGCTCAGGACCTTTACGATGTGGCGGGATACAAGGTCTCCCACATAGAATTGGAACAAGATACGCTGGTGGTCGTGGCTGAACAAAGCAAGTATCGCGACCGCACAAAAGCAAGGTCTCGCGCCTCTACGGTTATCGCCAATCACACGCCTGAAAGTATTAAGTCTTATCACATCATAGAAACCAAAGAGTCTCTAGCAGTGACTCAAGCAGAGATAGACCGTCAGTCTTATCTTGCCTACAAAACCCAGCAGAGCCTAGATGCGGATTTCTCTCAAGGAGAAAAGTCCTACCCAGTTTTAAGGCGAAAAGGTTTGTCAGAGTATGAGGAGTTTGACCGCTTTGATTATGCCTTTTCACCGCAATTGGTACAGTCGTTTGGCTCGGCGGAGAGTTTTTATCTGTACAGTATTGGTGTGAATGCGGAGGCAAGCTTTTGGCTAACCCGCAACCTACAAGCTAGCGGTTCTTTGTATCTCAACCTCATCGATAATTACGACAAGTTCAATTACATAGCACCGCCAGATGGCACCGATGTGCCAAGGGTGCGGACCCTATTTAGGGCTTATGTTGATGAAAGCGCCCTTCGCATGAATAACCTGCAATTGACCTGGTTCGAGGACTTTGGCGACAACTGGTTCTTCCAAGGCTACGGTGGGTATCTCGAGACCATGTTCGCTGGTGTAGGTGCAGAGGTGCTTTATCGCCCGGTTAATGCCAGCTGGGCAATCGGTGCAGATTTTAACTTTATTGCTCAACGTGACCCAGAGTCTTGGTTTGGTGTATTTGAAGATTCAAGGCAGTTTAGCGAGGCTGATCAGCGTTATTACAACGTGGTTGATAAAGGCACTACTGGTTTCTTAACCGCTTACTACATGCCACAGTGGTCATGGCTAGATGATACTTTGCTTAAAGTAGGTGCTGGTGAGTTCTTAGCTGGAGATATCGGTGCTCGTATCGATTTCTCTAAACAGTTTGATAGCGGGGTGATTGCAGGAGTGTTTGCCAGTATTACCGATCTAACCCCTGAAGAATACGGAGAAGGAAGCTTCACTAAGGGCTTTTATATCTCGGTACCCTTTGATGTGATGACGGTGAAACCAAGTGGCAATCGAGCTTCATTTAGCTGGCAACCTATTACCCGTGATGGCGGGCAGATGCTCAAGCGCAAGTATCAACTGTTCGACGTGACGGATGCGCGAAGTTCTTGGTATCAAAGACCTGCACAAAGAAATACCCCTTAGTAAGCTAAGGGGTATTTAGGGTCAACAGGTTAGTTTTCGTAAACCACCTCGTCTAGATAGCGCATATAAGCATTACGCAGACGAATTGGATTGCTGTCGAAGTAGTTCGGGTTGAGCCTAGCTCTATCGAAGTATTGTCTGTCTAGGTTGTGGTAGTTATTCGCTGTTTGACCAAGACCAGTGTTGAGCTCGTTTCGAGTATCACCAACGCGCGTCTGAACACCGAAGTTCCACTCGCTGACACCACGAACCGTCAGGTACTCTGGATTCATACCGCGCCAGAAGGTCAGTGGGATAGAGACATTCAGGGTAACGAATTGCTCGCGCTCGCTGTTTAGATAGGTCGCATCTAATCGAGTATCACCAAGCCAGTGGCTAGAGGTTGCCTTAACGCCCTGATCTCCACCCCAGAACTCACCACCTTGAACCTGCATTTGCCAGTTCCACTGTGCCACTGACAGTCGATAATGGGCAAGCATAGGGGTTTTTGCATCCTCAGTGCTGTTATCTGCATCAAAATAGCCAACCTCAAAGCCAAGGTTGTGCATACCTGATTGGCTGTACCACTGGGTCTCGTTTTGACCGCCGTAGTAGTCACTGCGCACCAAACCAAGGCTGAATTGAGTCATTAGGTCTGCTGGCAGGCGAAAGGCCTGATGCACAAGCGCTCGGTCTATCTCGTTCTCTAGCGCGTCTGGTGCGTAGTAGCCATCATCATAATCGTCACTATTTGCGATAGGCAGTATGTGGCGAATATCGATTGCGGCACCTTTCCATAGTGGCGTATACAGGTTAGTTCCAAGACCTATTGAATAGTCGAAGAAACCATACTCTGTGGCAACCGCGTAGTTCATCACTGGAGAGAAAATAAGCTCGCTGTAGCCAAAGCCATCGTTAACGGTTTCATAGCGCCAGTTTGTTTGCTCTAGTTTGGCATTCAGCCCTTCGTTTGAGAATTCAACTTGGCTACATTCAGCACCGGTTTTTAGGAAATCTCGATAGCAGTTAAGCTCGGTATTGATGGCGAGCATAGGGATCTTGTTCTGCAAAAGAACCAACTCAATCTTCTGGGCACTGTTAGAGCCTCGAGGCAATTCAGAGAACAAGTCTTCGCCAGAATTTGCAGAGATAATACCTAGAGCCACGCCTGCACCATCCATAGGGTTGTGCTGGTAGCGCTTACTTTCGAGGGCAATAACCAAGGTGTCTAGATTAGAACCAACTCGAATGTTTACAAAGCCCTCTTTTTCTAGCTGACCAATAAGCTGAGTAAGGCTACTTGCTTCAGCTTTGGCGAGCTCAGTTTCAAGTTGAGTTTGGGCGTTTGGCTTGATGTCTGAGTATTTTTTACGGGTGAAGGTATCTCCAAAGAAAGGAACTGAAGCACTTACACCCCATAGGGTTTGGTCTTGATTCTCATGACCAGAATAGAGTTGATACTGAGCCGCTAGTTGAGCACCGTATGGCAGCATATCCTGAGGCGTTATTAGACGAACAGCGGCATTGAATTCTTGGGCGTCGTACTCACCCGTTAGCTGAACAAAATCAAAGGGTTGCCACTCTGCACCAGCAAAAGGACCATCGAGTACACCTAGGCTCAAGTCAGACTTACCGTAACCGCCGCTCAAGCGAAGATTAAACGCATCGATCTCGGTATCGGCTACCACGAAGTAGGCATCGAAGTTGCTGGCCGCTCCGCCTATATCCTGGGCACCGAATGCTAGGTTGAATCCGGTCCACTCCTCGAGATAGGGAAGCTGGAATTTGGTGGTGGCTGACAGGTCGCGGATGCCACAGCCGGACTCGAAATAGCCATTACAGTCGTAGGTATCAGTAACGATACGACCACCTACTTCAAGGTGTGGGAACACCCCAGCATTTACGTACCAATGGTCAAGCTCGGCAATAGCTCCACGGTAGGGAACGCCCTGGCCAAATTGAGCACTGCCTCGGCCCGTTTCTAGGGTTTGCGCATTGGGTGTGAAGATTAGACCACTGAAGCCTTGTTGTGATGGCAATATATCGACCTTTGCCATAGCTGGGTAACTGAAAGCGGTGACGAGCGAGAGTGAGAGGGCTCGTGAAACAGGTGTGCGCATAGGAACATCCATATCCTAGGTTGCAAAGAAAAGAGAGACAAACAACGCCTCATGTGGAGGCGTTGTGATTGTTGGCTGTTAGCCTGTAGTACCGCCACCGCCGGTTGGTGGTGGAAGTTCCTCTTCAGGGATTGGTTCTTGTTCTTCACCCTCTTCCGGTGGTGGGACAGGAGGAGGTGTTGTATCTTCTGGGTCAGCAGCTTGTTCAAATACTGGTGGACTATTTGGATCGTCAGGGTCACTAGGAGAGTTGAATACCGATGCCATATCTACGTATGTAGGTACAACATTTCCATCGGCATCAGTTGTAGTCGGGAAGTCGGGATCTTCAGCTAAAACCTCTGCTGATTTTTTCGTTGCGGTTTGTAGTGCTGATGAATCAACAGTTCCATTATCAATACCATCTACCTGACTTGCGATAGCATCAGAAAGGATCATAGTTGAAGCTTGTAGGTTCTTAGAATCTTCTGCACTCAGGCCACTTAGAACTGATTGCGGATCGGTCAGGAATTGCTGACGCTGCGCCGCGGTAAGCTCTGTACCGCCAGGGATAGTCTCCGCAAACGCTTCTTCAAGAAATGCATCCACGTCCACTGGTTCGCCTTTTTCCTCCGCTTCAGCGATTTTCAGAGCAACAAGCGTCGAGTATGGTGTCGCTGCAATGGCTTGACCAGAAGTCATCAACTGAGAAGGCACGATATAACGAACATTGGTCATGTCTTTACCGTTACTTTCATCGATTGCGGCACGTGTACCACCAGCGCCGGTAAGATTCTCACCAAATTCAAAGAAACACTGAGCCGGGTCTTCGTCAAACAGTGGGAAGTTACCAACCCCAATATTGATAGTACCGTTACCGCCGGTTTCTCCAATGTAATCTAAGCCATTGCCACAATCGATGTAAGCATCGAGGTAACGAACTGCTCCATCGAAGGCTTGTAATGGTGTCGACTGAGGCTCGACTCGGTTTTCGTTATCACTGCCGCAAGCTACTAGCAATCCCGCGCTCACAGCTAAAGTTAGAATTTTATATTTCACAGTATCCTCCTGTGTGAAATAACTGTCTCGTGGACAATTCGAAAAAGGTTTACTTCACATTAGTGCCAGTGATAGGCCACTGAAATCCCGAAATAATCGATATCAGGTCCACCGATGTCGTTGTACCAAGTGTACTCAAGAGCGCCTGACCAATTCTTGTGGAACTGATACTCTAAGCCGGCACCAAGGTGCGGGGTCCAACCGTTTTCGCTCTCATAAACACCAGAGCCATTTGCATTCCAGTCGAACCATTGTGTCCCTGCCTTACCAAAGATAGACAGTTTCTCAACAATCTCATAAGAGGCTTTTGCGGTTAGGTTGATAACTTGAGCGTCGTAACTACCAGAAACGTCTTTTAGGTCTGCTTCACCAAGATCATGATAGCCCAATTCCACCGCTAGCCACGGTAGAGCTTGCATGCCTACAAATGCACCCCAAGAGAAGTCAGAGTCGTCAACGCCAGTGACGTCAGTTACTGCAGAGCCGAGACTTCCAAAGTTAGCTGAACCAAATTTCAGACCACCGTAGTAATGTGGAGAGAAGGTACTGTCAGTTTCAGCAGCGAATGCTGTTGATGAGATGGCCAACATTAATGGAACAGCTAAGGTTATTTTTTTCATTGGCTGATTTCCTTTTCTAGCTTTAAAAAAGAACCGTTGTTAGTGAGTTCAATATTTAACCTAACATATTGTTCTGTATAAGACTTTACAGTTTGTTTACTATTTATCTAAGGTTGTTGGCTTTGTGTTGTTATTGTGATCTATGCATCATTTTGTTGAATGTCGTTATTGAACTTTTCTTGTCTTGAATGAATGAGAGCAAGAATCGGGTTGCTTGAAACTAGGTCCTCTTACAAACTTTAAGTATCAGAAATATCGAGGAAAACAGTGTGAATCTTGCCAGTATGTTGCGTCTTATCTCTCTTGCAGCGATATGGGGTGGCTCTTTCTTGTTTATGCGAATGTCGGCGAATGCTTTGGGTCCTGCCTATCTTATTGAGGCTAGGGTAGCTCTAGCGGCAATCAGTCTTCTTGCTGTGGCGATTTACTTCAAACGTAGCCTGCCTTTGATAGCGCATAGAAAGCACTTCTTTATTATTGGTCTGTTCAATACGGCGCTTCCGTTTTTGTTATTTGCCTATGCAGCTCAGACTCTACCCGCATCTGTGCTTTCTATCTTGAACTCTACAGCAGCGATCTGGGGGGCGGCGATTGCGATTATTTGGACACGAACTCTGCCGAGCCTTAAAGCTGTGTTTGGTTTGATGTCCGGTGTTATTGGGGTGATTATCTTGGTCGGTGTCGATAAGACTAACCTAGGTGATGGCTCGGGTTGGGCGATGCTGGCTGGGGTAATGGCAGCCTGTTGCTACGGTATTGCCAGTAATTATGCCAAGAACGCGCCGAAGATATCTTCGTTTAACAATGCGCATGGCAGTATGTGGATGGCGAGCCTAATCGTTTTGCCGTTACTGCCTCTGATGCCGATGCGAGAAGAGCCGACTCTGACTATTTCTGTGTCTGTGATTGCCCTTGGGGTTGTCTGTACTGGTTTGGCTTATCTGCTTTACTTCCGATTAATTGAAGACATTGGCGCTGCGTCTGCGCTCTCTGTTACCTTCCTAATCCCTTTATTTGGCATCTTGTGGGGCAACCTGTTTTTGAATGAACAGGTTGGTTGGAATACTGTATTGGGGGCTGTATTTGTAGTTGGCGGCACTATGTTGGTAACGGGCTTTTCTATTAAATCCTTTGTGATGTCGAGGACTGCGCGCAATGAATCTTAATGAAACAGAGCGCCACTATGATGTGGTCAAGCGTGCTATCGAGTTCATCCGTGATAATACTTTGAATCAACCTAGTTTAGCTGAGGTCGCAGAGTCGGTTCATATGAGTGAATATCATTTGCAACGCTTGTTTGTGCAGTGGGCTGGGATATCTCCCAAGCGCTTTATGCAGTCTTTGACTAAGCAACATGCAATGCAAATGTTGAGACAGTCTGACTCGCTGCTTGACGTTGCCCATGAAGTAGGGCTCTCCGGTACTGGTCGTTTGCATGACCTTATGGTCACCTGTGAGGCTATGACTCCGGGTGAGATTCAAAGCTTGGGTGACAAACTGGTTATTGAATATGGGGTGGCTGTAACGCCCTTTGGTCAGGCTTTGATAGGGTGGACCAAACGCGGCATCTGTTATTTGCAGTTTGTTGATCAAGATATCAAGCTCAAAGAAACCCACCTTCGGGAGCAATGGCCATTGGCGAGTTTCCAGTTGTCTGATGCGCAATTTATCGCAGACAAGATATTCCCATCAGAAAAAGGGCATACACCTGAGAGGTTAAACCTGCTAGTTAAAGGGAGTAACTTCCAGATTAAGGTCTGGGAAGCGCTTATCAACAGCCAGCCTGGTGAGCTTTATTCTTACGGCCAAATAGCCAAGAAGATAGATTCACCCAAGGCATCAAGAGCAGTAGGCACAGCACTTGCCAACAACAACATCGGCTTTTTGATTCCTTGTCATCGTGTGATTCGGGGAGATGGAGAGGTAGGGCAATTTAGATGGGGAGCAAGCCGAAAGCTTGCTATCCAAAGCTGGGAATCTGCTCCAACCGCTGGATAAAAAAATGCCCCGAAATTGTTCGGGGCATTTTCATGTTTGTCTTGCTAACTTAGAAGATAAGGTGGGCAACACCTGCAATCACTGGAAGCGTGATAATGGTACGCAGGATAAAGATGATAAATAGCTCACCAATATTTACTGGGATCTTACTACCTAATAGCAGTGCACCCACCTCAGACATATAGATAAGCTGAGTAACAGACATAGCTGCAATAACAAAACGAGTCAGCTCGCTATCGATAGATGCCGCTAGGATTGATGGGATAAACATATCCGCAAAACCAACCACGATAGTTTGTGATGCTGCCGCCGCCTCTGGGATGGCTAGAAGCTCTAGGAAAGGAATAAATGGCTTACCTAGGATGGCAAATACTGAAGTGTATTCTGCGATAACCAGCGCAATGGTACCTAGACCCATAACCACAGGTAGTACGCCAAATACCATGTCTACAGCATTCTTAACGCCTTCTTGAGCAACTGATTTAACAGACTTCACTTGTGCCGCTTTAGTCAGTGCTAGCTCCATACCCCAAGAGAAGGTCGAGTGACCTGCTGGGATAGCGTTGTGCTCATGGTGAGGAGCTGTGCCATCGATAAATAGGTCTTTCTTACGGCTAAGTGGTGGAAGACGAGGAATGATGATCGCCGCAACCAGACCTGCAAGACAGATAGCGCCATAGAAAGGTAGGAACAGGTGCTCCAACTCAACCTGAGCGATAACCACAAGGCTGAAAGTAATAGATACAGCTGAGAAGGTAGTACCCACAACCGCAGCTTCACGCTGGGTATAAAAGTTGTTCTCATACTGCTTGCTGGTCATCAGGATACCAACACTGCCGTCACCCAACCATGAAGCGATACAGTCGATTGCAGAGCGACCAGGAAGGTTGAAGATAGGACGCATTACCTTACTAAGCAGGGTGCCGAATAGTTCAAGCAGACCAAAGTTCAGTAGGAAAGGAAGCAGCAAGCCCGCGAAGATAAACACTGAGAACAGAGTTGGCAGAAGACCGTCTAGAACCAGACCACCAGTGTTCTCTTCCCAAACCGCTTCAGGACCCACTTGGAAGTAAGTCATCACTACCGCGATACCACCGATTACACGTACGGCTAGCCATAGTGGCGATGGGTTGAATAGGCTATTAAGGAACGGGCTGCGTTCAATAAATTCAGGGTTCTTTACTTTGCAGGCAAGGGATGCCGCTGCCATAAGCGCAATAACAAGGGTAACGATAGTTACAAGATGCGTTTCTAGTACAGATTGCAATGTCTTAGCTAGAACGGCCACTGGGATAGTCAGTGAGTCGTTATAGCTGATCGGTGCCATAAACAGGAATAGACCGATCACAGACGGGATAAAGAACTTCCAGAAATTCGCTTTTTTTGGCGCTTCTGATTGTGTTGTGCTGTTGTTTTGCATAGTTCGCTCGCGAGCAACGTGATTAGTTCGAGAATCACGAAGATCGTATTCTCGTTTTGCTGAAATTTTAGTTGGCGCGAATCATATATGCACAATTGTTTCTTGGCAATAGTATTCACTAAACACGTTTAAGTATTCAGTTGGTAATATGAGGCTGATCGGAATTGGTAGATTTATGTAAATGAGATTGGGTTAATGTTGATATTTCGTACTTAATTGAAGTGTTCCATCTGACTGGCAAATTCTACCCAATCTTGTTTATGTTGCTCGTAAACAGAGAAACTTGGCGGTGGGAAGTCTTGCACATCAAACACACCCATAGGAATCACTGCGAATTCACGCGCCACTGATAGCGACAACATCATAGTAGTGCCGCAAGCTGGGCAAAAGCTGTGCTTTACTGAATTCTGGCTATCCGCAATACGGGTAAAGTGGTTGAGATTGCCATTTATAGAAACATTTTCCTGAAGGAACCTTACCTGAACACCGAATACGCTCCCCGTCCTCTTTTGGCAGGAAATGCAGTGGCACAGGGCTGAGCGGATTGGCTCACCACGGGTCACTATTTCTACCTCGCCACAACTGCAGGATGCTTTGCGTATTTTGGTCATCGTTTATCTCCGAACTTTGTTACTGAAATCTTAGCGCAAAGGCGTTTTGTTGCACCAAACTCGTGTTTAAATCTGCGACATATTCATTGGTAAGGTGAGATTTACGACCGTTTTGCCAGAGGCTTTGTGAGAGATCTCTTACAAATGCGTGAGAAAAGGGGCTTTTATTACTGGAATAAAACAGAATTCTTACTCTAAATTATTGTTATATATGGTTATTTTTTGTTTTTATCGATCCCATAAATTATCTGAATGCCATACATCTATTGTTAGATCAGCAGAAAAAGACGAAACTTTAGTTGTAGGCAGGAAGCCGAGGAAATGGATACCTCAGGATGAGGGACGATGACTAGGATAGTCATTGAAAAAGGACTTAGGACATTGTACGGATACATTAGTTACTAGGATGGTAGCTAGCAAAGGATCGCAATGGACACCTCTAGGATAGAGGAAAGGAACAACATCAGGATGATGTAAAGGATACCGCTCAAGGATATGAGTGAGCAGCACCAAAAAGGACATTGGTCAGCCGGGATAAGGCGTTGGACACCGCTAGGAAGGCGAGAAAGGAATAAGCTTAGGATAAGCAGGCTATCAAGGATTAGATGCAAGGAGCACTTTTTAGTAGCCGGATTGCTGCGAGTAAGACTATAACCCCGTCGGGCTTTCGCCCTTCGGGGTTTTTCTTTATCTGCTCTTGATAAAACCCTTCCCAGAGTCGCACCTTACTCTCCACCACATTTTGTCATCTTGATCGCGTTTCTTAGTTAAATCCGTTTCCTCATAACCGTTATTCATTGCAATTCATATGCTGAGTGGGAGCATAGTTTGTACAAGCGAAAAGGCTTGCTGTATCTGATACAAGATTTGCGTAACTTAAGGGGGAAATTAGTTATGAGTGTTCAGGGATGTATAGATTATCTTGCGTCGGTGAGAAACCTAAAGTCGAAAGAGAGCGACAGTAAACAATCTCGAATGTTAGACGTTGACCACTATTTTGAAGAGAAACGCCTGCAGCGCTTGGAAGACGGTTTGTTTGAGAGTGAGAGTATCTATCTGATGGGTGCGAGCAACAAAGGAACTAACAATTCAAGCGTCTCGCTAGACCAGGGAATGGTGTTTAGAAGCAGCGACGACTAGAAAAGTTTCATTAAAAATCCCGGAGCATGTCGGCACACTCCGGGATGGTTTCTTGCGTCTATTAAACGGAGTTTTTCAGCTCTGTCGTGATCTCTGCAGCACTGCCATTGACCACATTAAGATGAACATCTCGTTGTGGGAATGGGATGGTAATGCCTTTCGCGTCGAACTGACGTTTGATCTCTTCGGTGACATCCCAATAGGTATCCCAATAGTCGTCGGTCTTAACCCAAGGACGGACAATCAGGTCTACTGAAGATTCGTTTAGGGTATGAACACGCACGTTCGGTTCAGGCTTCTTCAGAACCATATCGTTCGCTTCAAGCACATCCATTGCAATTTTCTTCGCATAGTCGAAGTCGTCTTCGTAGGCGATACCAAATACCATATCCACACGGCGAACACGTTCAGCGGTCATGTTGTTGATCACATCACCCCAAATCTTATTGTTTGGAATGACTAGTGTTTGGTTATCTAGGGTTCGGATGGTGGTCGATACTAGGCTCATATGGCTCACAGTGCCTTGGATGCCAGCTACCTGAACCAAGTCTTTTACATCGAATGGACGGTAGATCAGTATCATCAAGCCAGATGCGAAGTTGGAGAGGGTATCTTGCAATGCAAAACCAATGATGACACCAGCGACACCGAAACCAGTAAGCAGTGGACCAAGGTTAATGCCCAGTTGTGATAGACCAATCAATAGGCCGATAAAGGTCACTGCCTTGGACGCGATAGAAATAAAGAAGTCCTGCATCAAGACGCTGAAATCCATCTTGGAGTGCGAGACACTCTTTTTGACCAGATTAGCGACTACCTTAGCCAGTGAACGTGTGATCCAAAGGATGACACAGAACACCAGTAGCTTAACTACTAGCGACGGTGTGCTGTCGAGCGCCCAGTCTTTAAATGAATCTATCCATTCACTCAAAAGCCCCCAAGCCACGTTTACATCCAGTACATCGGCATTGATATCACCCGTCATCGCAAACAGTGTTTGCTTGTAGTCGGTAACATCTAGGCCATATTTCTCCATCAGACTAACAGTGTTGTTCAGACTCGCGAGGAGGAACTTTTGAAGCTGAACCAAAGCGATGGTTTGTTTGGTCACGTTGCCTTTGTCTTCTTCAGCAGTGAAGTTGAGGCGCTCATCTAGGGCTTTTTTACGTGAATCTAAATAGATAGCGATGTCGTATAATTGTTCACCACGGGTAGCTAGGTCTTGTTTAAATTGAGTCTCGTCAATCTCAATTCCCAAGCTTTTAGCCCAATCCAAGGTCGTAGAAAGCTCGTTGTAATAAACATCTACCGTGCTGAGTCTCTGCTGTGCTAAGAACTGGAGTTCTGCTTTATCCGCAGCTTCTGCCCTACGTGAATCTTCAAATAACTGCGCTGACTTTATCTCTGAAAAATCGATGAGTGCTTGCAGGAGCGTGGCTTGCTCAGTCACCAAAAGCTTTAGCTTCTCTGGGTCAGATTTAGCACTGATTTCTGCTCCAATCTGCTCTCGCAGCACGCTGTTCTTACGACGTAAAACGTCTTCAAGGAAAAGGCTTTCTTCTTTCTCTGAGGCCTTCACCTTCTTGACTTGAGCAGAAATTGCAGTCTGCTGTTTTATTAGATGATCGATATCGGCGGCGTGCGCCAGACCGATACAAAGTGGAAGCAGTATCGCTAGCAGGAGTCTACCTAGTTTCATGCTCGTATCTCTTTGAATTTATGTGAAAAAATAGATGCCGAGTTGGCTAGCATGAGTATAGGAAACAAAGTTCGGTTTTGCTGACAGATGATTGTCAGGAAAATTTGGCGAACAAAGAAACGGCGGATTCCTTGAACAATATTTATTCTAAACTAGCATTTATTAACATAAAAATAACATTAAGTGATGTCAGTCCGTTGTCGGCATTAAGCATTTGGGTTGCGCATATCTGACGCCTCTGCTGTAGCAGAATCGGGTTCAGTTATGTTTTGAAGCTAAGCATAGAGGCTTAGCACAATGCATCAGTCGTCCTGAGCTTGGTCCTGACTCCCAATTGAGTCAGCTTCCTGGCCTCAAACCATGGCTCACCAGGAGGGTGAAACGCCAAATGAGAGACCACATCAAATCGCTCGTATCGATAGCGCCTCTAGGCGCGTGCGCTCTTGCGGGCGCTGCACATGCTCAAACAGAGCCCTCTTACAACATGACAAAAGGTGTTACCGAGATTAGCGGTAAGGTCTATGACCTGCACATGCTCATCTTCTACATCTGTGTCGCGATCGCCGTGGTGGTGTTTGGGGTAATGTTTTACTCCATTTACGCCCACAGGAAATCCAAGGGCGCGGTTGCCGCCAACTTCCACGAAAGTACCAAGGTCGAGATTATCTGGACCGTCATCCCTATCTTGATTCTGGTGGCAATGGCGATCCCCGCCACCAAGACCTTGATTGAGATGGAAGACACCAGTGAATCAGAACTTACGGTCAAAATCACCGGCTCACAGTGGAAGTGGCACTACAGCTACTTCGACCATGATGTTGAGTTTTTTAGTTACCTCTCCACCTCCAATGAACAGATCGAAGGCACAGACGAGAAAGGGGAAAACTACCTGCTTGAGGTAGACAATCCGCTCGTTCTGCCAATCGGCAAGAAGATTCGATTCTTGATGACCGCAGACGATGTTATCCACTCTTGGTGGGTGCCTGATTTTGCTGTGAAGAAAGATACTATCCCGGGCTTCATCAACGAAGCGTGGACCAAGATAGACAAGCCAGGCATTTATCGCGGTCAGTGCGCTGAATTGTGTGGTCGTAACCACGGCTTCATGCCAATCGTAGTGCACGCAGTCGAGGCAGCGGAGTTCGATGATTGGATTGCGAACAAAGAAGCTGAGCTAGCAGAGCAGAAGCTCGCACAAGAGCAGGCTCTACAAACTACCCTGACTATGGATGAATTGATGGTGAAGGGTAAGGAAGTGTACGAAGGCCGCTGTGCGGTGTGTCACCAGAGCAATGGCTTGGGTGTGACGAATGTATTCCCTGCGATGAAAGACAGCCCTGTGGTGTTGGGTGATGTCAACAATCACATCGATATCATCGTCAACGGCGTCAGTGGCACAGCGATGCAGGCGTTTGGCACTCAGTTAACTGCAGAAGAGATTGCGGCGGTTGTGACCTATGAGCGAAATGCTTGGGAGAACAACACCGGAGATGTGGTTCAGGCATCAGATGTGAACGCACAGATGGGCTCGCAAGGGGAATAGAGGAAGGGCGAAACTATGAAAGAGTACGATAAAACCTCTACTTACGAGAGCACTGCGGTCGATGACACCCATGTAGGGGGCGGTGCAGATCATGACGATCATGGGCCTGCCAAAGGGATCGCTCGCTGGATCTATTCCACTAACCACAAAGACATAGGCACTTTGTATCTGTGGTTCAGTTTAATCATGTTCTTCACCGGTGGCGCTATGGCCATGGTGATACGAGCTGAGCTGTTTCAACCAGGCCTGCAATTAGTCGACCCTCAGTTTTTCAACCAGATGACTACAGTCCACGGTTTGATCATGGTATTTGGTGCTGTGATGCCCGCCTTTACCGGCCTTGCCAACTGGATGATCCCTATGATGATAGGAGCGCCGGATATGGCGCTTCCACGGATGAACAACCTTAGCTTCTGGATCTTACCGTTTGCCTTCTTGATTCTACTGAGTTCGCTGTTTATGCCGGGCGGTGGTCCTGACTTCGGTTGGACCTTCTACGCACCGCTTTCCACCACCTATGGCCCTGACAGTACCGCTCTGTTTGTATTCTCGGTGCACATCATGGGTATCAGCTCCATCATGGGTGCCATCAACGTTATCGTAACCATCTTCAATATGCGTGCCCCTGGCATGACCTGGATGAAGATGCCTCTATTCGTTTGGACTTGGTTGATCACCGCTTTCTTGTTGATTGCGGTAATGCCAGTATTGGCTGGTGCAGTAACCATGGTGCTCACCGACAAGTACTTTGGAACTAGCTTCTTTGATGCGGCTGGTGGCGGCGATCCTGTGATGTTCCAACACATCTTCTGGTTCTTCGGACACCCAGAGGTGTACATCATGATTCTGCCATCCTTTGGCATCATCTCAGCTATCGTTCCAGCGTTCAGTGGTAAGAAGCTCTTTGGTTACCACTCTATGGTGTACGCAACCTGCTCCATCGCGCTGTTGTCGTTTTTGGTTTGGGCGCACCACATGTTCACCACGGGGATGCCGGTGTTTGCCGAGATATTCTTTATGTACTGCACCATGTTGATAGCCGTGCCGACAGGGGTGAAGGTGTTTAACTGGGTGGCGACCATGTGGCGAGGGGCATTAACCTTTGAAACCCCTATGCTATTTGCTATCGCCTTTATTGTGCTCTTCACCATTGGTGGCTTCTCTGGTTTGATGCTGGCGATAGTCCCGGCCGATTTCCAGTACCATGATACCTATTTTGTGGTGGCTCACTTCCACTATGTATTAGTGTCCGGAGCCGTGTTCTCCATTATGGCGGCCGCCTATTATTGGCTTCCTAAATGGACTGGCAATATGTATGACCACAAGCTTAGTCTGTGGCACTTCTGGACCTCAATCATCTCAGTAAATCTATTGTTCTTCCCGATGCATTTCCTAGGTCTTGCGGGCATGCCAAGACGTATCCCTGATTACGCTATCCAGTTTGCTGATGTGAATCAGATCGTTTCTATCGGTGGCTTTGCCTTCGGTCTGTCACAGCTTCTGTTCCTCTGGGTAGTGGTGAAATGTATTCGCGGTGGTGAGAAGGCTAAAGCTAAGCCTTGGGAGCGCGCGGAGGGTCTCGAGTGGACGGTGCCAAGCCCTGCGCCACACCACACCTTTAGCGTACCGCCAAAAGTGGAGTAGTAGTTATGGCTAAATCCATGTCGAACAAGAAGTTAACCCTAGTGCTATGTGGCGCTACTCTGGCTATGTTTGGCTTTGGATTTGCCTTGGTCCCTTTGTACGACATCCTATGCGAACAGCTAGGTATCAATGGCAAGACCTCAACAGAGGCTGCTGTCGCGCCTGAGACCATGCAGGTGGACACCAGTCGCACCATTAAAGTCGAGTTTATCTCGCATATCTCTAAGGGCTTACCTCTTTCATTCGAACCTGAAAAGCGAGTGATGAAGGTTCACCCTGGGCAGGTGATTCGCACGGCCTACTTCGCGACTAACAAATCCGGTAATTCTATGGTGGCGCAGGCAGTACCATCTGTGTCCCCAGGTTTAGGTGCGACACACTTCAATAAGATTGAATGCTTCTGCTTTAATCATCAGCCTTTAGAAGGACGAGAGAAAGCTGAGCTACCTTTGATATTTTACGTGGAGCATGACCTTCCAGAGTCAATCCACACTTTGACTCTTTCCTACACCCTTTACGATATTTCCCCTGAGCTTGCTTCTACGGCGTCGATTTCCAATGAGATTGTGAAGCCCTCTGTCAATGCGGATGACACACTAGGAGACACCTTATGAGTAATAAGCATCAGGCTTACTACGTACCTGCTCAGAGTCACTGGCCCTTGGTCGGTGCTATCGCTCTGTTCTTCATTGCTGTTGGCGCAGGCCTAACTGTACAGACTAAGGATACTGGTGGGATCCTTGGCCCTTGGGTGCTGGCGATTGGCATGGTCATTTTGTTGGTGATGCTAGCGGGCTGGTTTACCAACGTGGTGCAGGAGTCTTTGGCAGGTTATTACACAGACCAGATAGCACGCTCATTCAGACAGGGCATGAGTTGGTTTATCTTCTCCGAGGTGATGTTCTTCGGTGCCTTCTTCGGCGCACTCTTCTATGCGCGTATGTTCTCCGTACCTTGGCTAGGTGGTGCCGATAATAACGCCATGACCCACGAGGTGTTGTGGCCGACCTTTGAGGCATTCTGGCCACTGACCACCACCCCTGATGGAACCACTACCCAAGCCATGGGCTGGGAAGGTCTGCCACTTAAAAACACCATTATCCTGCTTATCTCATCCGTTACTCTGCATATGGCACACGTCAGCCTAGAGCAAAACAAGCGTATGGCGCTGATTGTGTGGCTCGAGATCACCATAGTGTTAGCCGCCTTCTTCCTTTACTACCAAGGCGTGGAATACATCCATGCCTATCAGGATATGGGACTGACCCTGCAATCGGGCATTTACGGTAACACTTTCTTCTTGCTCACTGGTTTCCATGGTTTGCATGTATTCCTCGGAACAACCGTGCTGGTGGTGTTGCTGTTCAGGATTGCGAAAGACCACTTTACGCCAAAAGACCATTTTGCCTTCCAAGCGGGCAGTTGGTATTGGCACTTTGTAGACGTGGTCTGGTTGTGTTTGTTTGTGTTTGTGTACGTGATTTAAAGCTATGTGGAGTGGGTGTTCAGTGAGATAAAAGGTGTCACTCGCATGGAAGCGAGTGTCAAGCCTATAGGGATATATTCACGGCGTCCTTTTAGCTCGCGGAATACCCATCTAAGAAACATCAATAAGGACGAGGATTAGGAGTCACCCACCCAAGTTTAAGGGCAAGTATTAGAAACAAGATAACAGACGCAGAGAGCAAAACACGTCTGCCTAGATAGCGAGTCATGGGTTTCGACCCGTCTTCTTTCACCATGATGAACAGAGCCTTAGCGAGATTCACTAGGATAAAGAGCAGTAGTCCAATGATGATTAACTTAAAGATGAATGGTGACATGAGTGCCCCTGCGTTGATGGTGCGAGTGACCGTGACCCTATTAACTGTGGGAGTGTTTGTTCTGCTCGTCAAACTTGGATTTTGGCAACTCTCCCGTGGTGAAGAAAAGCTAGGCTTTGAGGAAGATCTAAGTGCAAGAGATTCGATGGCTCCCCTCTCTTTGGAGCAGATTGAGAGTAAGGTTGGCAAAGAGGTATTAACTGGATACCCACTTAAAGCTAAGGTGGGGACAACCTCGAGCCCCCTCATTTATTGGGACAACGTGACCCATGAATCTCAGGTTGGATATCGAGTGTTTCAGGTAATGAAAGTAGTGGTTGATGGAGAGCCCCAAGGCTTGTTGGTGGAGCTAGGTTTTATCAAAGGAGAAAGCTCCAGAGAAAGCGTGCCCAAGGTTGAAACAGTGTTAGACACGCAGGAAGTCACTGGAAGGGTATTCGAAAAAAGTCACAATCCGCTTAGTTCGGATCTGCTACCTGAGATGCTCGATGGTGGTTTAAGAATCCAGAACCTTAACATGACGCAATTGAGTGCTTATCTTGACCTGCCAATCCTACCATTTGCACTACAACCAGAGATTAGTGAGTCGTCACTCCCCCTTATCTGGAAGCCTTATCCAATGACCTCAGAAAAGCATTTCGGGTATGCCTTTCAGTGGTTCTCTATGGCGGGTGTCTATGCCCTGCTGGTGGTACTCATTGTTGTAAGAAGGAAACTACATGCAAGCTAGTTTGGCAAAAGAGAAACAGCGCAATGGACGAATCAAACTACTCGCCATCCTTGCCCTGTTCGTTATCCCTGTTATTGCCGCCAAAGTTATTCTCTATATGAACTGGTATGAGGGTGGGGCCACCAACAAGGGTACTCTCATAGAGCCAAGGTTCACCTTCGAACAAGTGGGGCTTTCAAATCCTATTCCTGAGTCTTGGCAGCTGGTATTTATCGTCCCTGAGGTGTGTGACTCGGTGTGCGAAGAGCGCTGGTATCTGCTCAACCAAAGCAAAATCGCACTGGGCGCTTATTCTGAGCGTGTAGAAGTGGCGCTGTATGTGTCCACTTCATCAGATGCCAAATGGGTAGAGGCGCTTGATATTGAGCACAAGGTCCTTGTGCTACCAGAGCAAGAGCTACCAATCGCAGACCAAGATTATTTGCTGGTGGATCCTCTCGGTCAGTGGGTTATCCGCTACCCAGAAGTGGACTCAGAGCAAGCGGTGAGCCAAAGCAAGGGGCTCATCTCAGATGTTAGGAAGATACTCAAGCTATCACGAGTGGGGTAAGGATAGATGCAAGGAAGCACAGCACCACAGCAAAGACTACAGAAAATCACATTGGGCGCCCTTGCTCTCACCTTTGTGGTGATTGGACTAGGTGCCTACACTAGGCTTGCTGATGCAGGTTTGGGTTGTCCAGATTGGCCGGGATGCTATGGGCAACTTTCAGTCCCAATGAAAAGCCAAGACGTGATGGCTGCTGAGCAAGCCTTTCCGGAAAGACCTGTGGAAGCCTATAAAGCTTGGCTAGAGATGATTCACAGATATTTTGCCGGCACCCTTGGTTTGGTGGTGTTTGCGCTGGCATATCTTCTTAGTAAACATCAACCTAGCATGCGCAATCTTGGGATTGGGATGAGCGTACTTATCGTGGCACAAGCCGCTCTGGGTATGTGGACGGTCACCCTCAAGCTTATGCCGGTTATCGTCATGCTACACCTCCTCGGGGGCTTTACACTCTTCTGCTTGTTAGCACTCACTTTCTGCAGACTCAGGTTTGCCAATGCCGAACCGAAACTCCTACCTATGAGGCCTCTGTTTAATCTTAGAAGCTTTGCGGCCGTCGCAACTGTGGTCTTGGTATTACAGATCTTGCTCGGCGGATGGACTTCTTCCAACTATGCCGCCTTGATGTGTACTTCCCTACCTATTTGCCAAGGCGAGTGGGCCACACATCTAGACTTTGCCAATGCTTTTGCCTTCATTCAGCTAGGTCATGATAACTATGAGTTTGGGGTATTGGATTACGGGGCTCGCATGACCATACATGTCTCCCATCGCATCGGTGCCATGATCACCACCATCTGTTTATTGTTCTTGATAGTGCAGTTGATCCGCAGTGAATCTCAGATGCTGAAGAGCTTCGCTAAAGTTATCGGCGTGGGTTTAGCCATACAGGTATGGCTGGGTATCGCCAACGTAATCTTCCACCTTCCCCTAATTAATGCCGTCATGCATAACCTAGGTGCGGCCTTGCTACTGGTCACCTTGGTAGCCACCAATCACGCTCTCTGGTCTCGAGTCACAACGGATCCTCTCTCATCACAAGTCTCATCAGATAAGGAACTGTCGCTATGAGTCAATATTCAGCCTCCACCGAATCGATAAAAGCGCGCAGTAATTGGCGCAGTTACTATGAACTGACTAAACCGAAAGTGGTTGCCTTAATGTTGTTAACGGCTGTGGTGGGAATGTGCCTTGCAGTGCCGGGCGCTTTACCGTTGAAAGCCTCTCTGCTTGGTTTGTTTGGCATTGCCTTGATGGCAGGTTCTGCGGCGGCCTACAACCACCTTATTGATCAACGTATCGATGCCATCATGGCGCGCACCTACAAGCGCCCGCTACCTTCTGGTGAGCTTTCCTCAAACAAGGTATTCGTGTTCGCGACTAGCATAGGCGCAATTGGATTTGCGGTGCTTTGGCTTGGAGTAAATGCTCTCACTGCAGTGCTTACCTTTGCCAGCCTACTTGGATATGCGGTGGTTTATACCTTGTATCTGAAAAGGGCAACACCACAGAATATCGTGATTGCCGGAATCGCTGGTGCTATGCCACCACTGCTAGGTTGGACAGCAGTGACAGGAGAACTGCATGCCAATGCGTGGCTGTTGGTGATGATCATTTTTGTCTGGACGCCTCCACACTTTTGGGCGCTCGCTATCCATAGGAAAGACGACTACGCAAAAGCAGATGTGCCTATGCTGCCCGTGACTCATGGTGTGGAATACACCAAGACCAGTGTTCTGCTCTACACCGTGCTCCTGGCCCTTGTGTGCGCCATGCCCATCTTGGTGGGTATGAGTGGTTATATCTATATGATTGGTTCAACCGTTCTCAGCGCTGGCTTTATCTATCATGCGTGGAAGCTGAAGTATCGCAGTGATGAGAAACAGGCGATGGAGACATTTAAGTTTTCCATTTATCACCTGATGTTGTTATTCGTTTTCTTGCTGGTGGATCACTATATCTAATTTCTGCTACCGTAGATTAAGTAACGGATATAAAAGGCATAAATAGAAAATGGAACGAACCCCTACACAATTTCTCAACCAACTGAATCAAGACTATCTAGCAATCCACCGCAGTAAAGAAGACCTGTTCTGGAGCACTTATATGGGCACCAGTGATGACCATAAAGGCTCTACAGCGGCTCAAACAAATTGGACTCAGTTTCTAAGCGATGCCAACCAGATCTCTGAGGTGGAAGCTCAGATAGAGTTGGCAAAATCTATCTCTGATGCCACAGAAAAACAGCAAACCCTGCAAGGCTTGACTGGTTGGCTGAATACTTTCAAGGCACACGCCATTCAAGGCGAACAGTCTCAGGCTCTAAAGAAAGAGTTGATCGAGTTTGAGGCGGAGCTTTTTGAGAAGAAACAGGCTCATCAACTTAGCTACGTAGATGAGAACGGTAATTCAGTAGATGCCTCTCTACCTGTATTGGCTTCGATAATCCGCACCAATGAAAACGCTGATGTACGTCAGTCCGCTCATAAAGCCTTGCTTGATTTAGAGCAATGGCTATTGCAAAACGGTTTTATTGAGTTGGTTAAACTGCGTAACAAGTTTGCTCAATCACTAGGGTATGGCTCTTTCTTCGATTACTCGGTAGAAAAGACCGAGCACATGACCACAGAAGAGCTATTCACCATTCTTGATGATTTTGAACAGCGCACGCGCGAGGCCAATGAGCGTAGCTTAAAACAACTGGCGAGTGACAAAGGAGAGCAGGCTTTAACAGGGTATAACTTCAACTTCTCATTCTCCGGCGATGTTATGAGAGACCTAGACCCTTATGTGCCTTTCTCTAAGTCTTTGCGTCGATGGGTGGAGTCGTTCGGTCGTCTTAATATCGATTATTCAAAGGCTGAGCTATGCCTAGATCTGTTGGATCGCAAAGGTAAGTATCCGAATGGCTTCTGCCATGGACCTATTCCGTCGTTCTATGACAATGGCGATTGGGTAGCGGCTCAGGTTAACTTCACCAGTAACGCAAAGCCAGACCAAGTAGGCAGTGGCTTCGACGGCATTAATACCCTGTTTCATGAGGGCGGCCATGCGGCCCATTTTGCTAACGTGAAAATGAATGCTCCGTGCTTCTCGCAAGAGTTTGCGCCTACCTCAATGGCGTACGCAGAAACCCAGTCTATGTTCTGCGACTCATTGTTAAATGACGCCGATTGGCTTAAGCAATACGCCACCAATGAGGCAGGCGAGAGTGTGCCTGACTCGGTTATCAAATCCATGATAGAGAGTCGTCAGCCATTCAAAGCGTATCAAGAGCGCAGTATCTTGGTGGTGCCATACTTCGAGCGTGCCTTGTATGAGCTTGCTGAGGACGAGTTGACGCCTGAACGTATCACTAATCTGGCTCGTGAGTGTGAGCAAGATATCCTTGGTTTAGAGTGCAGTCCGAGGCCGCTAATCGCAATTCCACATCTGCTATCAGATGAGGCTGCCTGTGCATACCAAGGCTACCTTCTAGCGCATATGGCGGTATACCAAACTCGCGCATACTTTATTGAGAAGTTTGGTTACCTCACAGATAACCCAGAGATAGGTCCGCTACTTGCTGAGCACTATTGGAAGCCGGGTAATAGTCAGTCTCACAATGAGACTATCTTGGCACTGACCGGAGAGGGCTTTAATGCCAAGTATCTTGCTGATGACTGTAATCGCACCGTAGAAGAAACATGGCGTGAAGAGCAGCAGAAGATCGACTCTCTAGCCACTCGCAAAAGGGCAGAGATTGCCTCTTTGAATGCTAGTATCAGAGTGGTTGATGGTGATGCAGAGCTGGCGAGTAACACAGAGTCGGATACTCAGATGTGTGATCAGTTTGAGGCCTATATAGCCAAAACCTACGCTAGTTAATTGAGAACACCCCGCTTTATAGCGGGGTGTTCTTTTATTGCATTAGCCTTGCACTGGCTCAACAAGATATTTCGTGATGATCAGCTTGCCATCGTGCTCTACTAGGTTCCATTTCTCATTGACCAGTAGGTTGATAGATTCGCCTTGATAGGTATCCGCAATCAATCGAATGCGAAGCTCGGCTGTAATTGCGCCATCTTGCTCAGATACCTCGACGTTCTCCACAATATGTTCGCAGTTTGGCTTAAAGATGCCGCGCACTGTTGTGTACCAATCGTTAAAGCCAGCATGTCCCCTGAACTCACCCTCAGGTGAAGTCCATCGGATCTCTTCAGATAGAGACTCTAGGAAGTAGTCATTGCTTTCTGGAAGCACATCAAACTCGGCAAACCACTCTTTAACCAGTTTCTTCACGCGATTTTCAGTTGAGCCAAGCAGCTCATTGATGTTCTCGGCAAGCTCAGCGCCATGCTGCATCGCTTTCACCTCAACCCCTTCTTGAGTGTTGTAGACGCCAGGGATGAATACCATGCCATGGGTGTAGATTGGTTTACGGTAGTTCATGCCCGCTAGATAAGCGGTTTGTTGAAGAGGCATCAACAGCTGCTCAATGGTGAAATGGTTGTATCCTAATGGGTCATAAGACTCTTCAGGACCGCCGATAGTCACAGACAATAAGAAGTCTTTGCCCTTAAGTTTGTCGCCTCTTGAGCCGTAGGCAAAGTTGTACGAGAACACATCGTCTACCCACTTCTTCAGCAGTGCTGGAACCGAATACCAATAGAATGGGAATTGCAGAACAATCACATCCGCTTCAAGCAGTGCTTGCTGCTCTGCTTCCACATCGATTTTGTAATCTGGGTATAGGCTGTCCAAGCGGCGAACCTGGATGTCTGATACGTCTTGTTGAACCTTGTCTAGGATCACCTTGTTAGTGAAAGATTCGTCCAGATTTGGGTGACCAGAAATTACTACAACCTTGCTCATTGCTTTGCTCCAAAATGGGTTAATGCTCGATTTGTGAGTATTCTAGCGAGCCACCTATTGTGTTAGTAGGGCACACTTTACTATTATTTAATTAGGCTAAAGCTAACAATAAAGTTTGATATGAAAGGTACAACATATAATCAGCTGATGGTGTTTCACAGCATAGTGGAGCAGGGGAGTATCCGAGGAGCCGCGCGCAGTCTAGAGATGGCTCCGCCGTCTGTGAGCCAAGCGCTGAAGCTGTTGGAGTCAAATATTGGTCTCACTTTGTTTAACCGCTCTACCCGTCGTATGGAACTGACAGAAGCAGGGCATCTGCTGTATGACCGAACCAAAGAAGCACTCTCCTCACTTTCTAGCGCGTTGGAGAGTGTGAATGAGCTCAGTGAGGTGCCATCAGGGTTAGTGCGCATCACCTTGCCACGTTTCGTCTATCAAACCTATCTTAAGGATATCTACCCCGAGTTCTGTGCTCGCTACCCACAGATACAGCTTGAGATCTCTGTGTCGGATGCGGCGGTGGATATCGTAAAGCAGGGCTTTGATCTCGGGATTAGATTCGGCGATCGTATCGAGCAGGGCATGGTAGCGAGAAAGCTCACAGAGCCCATGCCTGGAGCTATATTTGCTTCACCTGATTACCTTGCTAAGCATGGCACGCCACAAACCATTGATGAGCTAAAGGCGCACCCCTATATCCAGTACCGATACATCACCTCGAACCAGTTTGCCTATTTGGAGGTGATGGATAAAGAGGAAAGACGCAAGCTGGAAATGCCGACGGCCATCGTGGTGAATGATATTGAGCTTGAGGTGGATGCTGCACTAAATGGTATGGGCATTGGCAGTATTGTTTTGCCTTGCGTTGAAAAGCATCTTGAGAGTGGCGAGCTTGTTCCCATCTTGCAACAGCAGTGGGCCATCTATCCGGGTTTATATGTCTATTTTGTGCAGAACAGTCAAAAGGTGAAGAGGGTGAGGGTACTTATCGACTTCTTGGTAGAGAAAATTAACCAGTCACGCTAGGGATACAACTAGCAATGACTGATAATACAAAATAGATACAAATCTAGCTCTTATGTCTTTTTGCGACCAAGGTAAATTTGTAGTCTGTTGATTTAAAGAAGTTTCTGCTGTACTCAAAAACCGTATCGTCGTGCAGATAACCTCGGGTACGTTTCTCTATGATAGGCTGGGTTTCATCGATACCTAGAAGCTCGGCGATATCCTGAGGTGGGTGCACCGGAATGATCTCTTGCTCACTTCTATCTATGACCATACCCTTCTCAGACTCTATGAAATGGTACTTAGAGCCTTGCATCGTCTGGTATGAGAGATCAGGAAACAGAGCCAGTGGTAGCCAGGTCTCTTCTACGGTAATCGGGTTATCGTCTAGGTAACGCACGCGTTTCACGTAGAAGATCTTATCGCCCTCACTTATGTCGAGGTGCTCCGCCATGGTAATAGAGGCCGTCGAGATCTCAAACGCAATCACATCGCTGTGGGTTTTTACATCCAAGTGTGCCCACTTTTCATCAAAGCTCGATTGTTGATAGATGTCGTAGTTCACCTTGTTCTCTTTCACATAGGTGCCACTGCCTTGAACGCTTTCCAGCTCATCATTTTCAATCAATAGCTTAAGTGCCTGACGAACGGTTACGCGGCTTACAGAAAACTCTTCGCGCAGCTGCGCCTCAGTAGGCAAGGCTTCCCCTACCTTATACTCACCACTGCTGATCTTCTCTCTGATTTCATCAGCGATCTTGCGATACATGGGCAATCTGGCCATGAATACTCCAACTAACTTCTAATGTCCCGCTTTGTTACGGGCCGATCTTTATTCTTATTACACCCTTGCAACCTCAAAAAGCCATCGAAGTTACATTTTGAAATACTTGGGTGTTCATATCACAAACCTGAATGTCACCGCTTGCTGATTAATAAATATCCAGCATATTGACCGGAATTATGCATTGCTTGAGACAAATTAGTGCTCTCAAGTAAGGCTTGTGACTAGTCACTGATGGCTATGATACGACTTTTATTTACTTGGACAAGAGTTTGTATAGGACTTTTTAAAGTAACTTTAAATACAAATTTAATACAAAAAGATCAATATGCGAGATCGTTGTCACAGTTTATTTGTATTAAATAGGTATTATTTGAGTCGTTGAGTAGCTACCTCCTCATAGAACGTGACTAACGGGACGACAGGTTATGAAATTAACAACTCTTACCAACGCATCGCTAATAAACCTACAAACGACTTTTGAAAGTCGTGATGCGGCAATACATGCACTTGCAGACCAACTAGATAAACAAGGCAAGTTGCATGACAAACAACAATATTTAGACGCTGTATTTAAGCGTGAACAAGAAGGGCCTACGGCTCTAGGTGAAGGCCTAGCGGTACCGCACGGTAAAACCGATGCAGTAAAAGAAGCTGCCTTTGCTGTTGCAACACTAAAGCAAGACCTTAAATGGCAAGGCATCGACGAAGATGAAGACGTTAACCTTATCTTCTTGATCGCAATTCCTAACGCAGAAGCGGGTTCTACCCACATGCATCTGCTAACCGAGTTGACCACCACTCTCGTTGACGATGAAGTTCGCGAAGTCGTGCTTAACGCAACAACTGCTGAACAGGTTTTGGCGCTTTTGGGCGATGAAGAACCAAAGTCGACCTCATCAGACTCCCCTGCTGATGAGAATGCTCCGACTATCGTATGTGTCACTGCCTGTCCGGCAGGCATTGCACATACCTATATGGCAGCGGAGTACCTTGAAAAAGCGGGTAAAAAGCTAGGCTACAACGTGGTAGTTGAGAAGCAGGGTGCAAACGGCATCGAAGGCCGATTGACTGCTGAGCAACTTAATAAGGCAACCGCTGCAGTATTTGCAGCCGAAGTTGCTATTAAAGAAGTCGAGCGTTTCCAAGGTATTCCGCGAGTTGAGACTCCAGTAGCTGAGCCTATTCGCCACGCTGAGCGCATCCTAAATGATGCGATTGAGGCATCGAAATCTGGCTCTGGTGAAGAGCGTGCAATAGCAACAGACGACAGGCCAAAGAAACTGCCGCTAAAGACCGAGCTTAAGCAAGCACTGCTTTCTGGTATCTCTTATGCGGTTCCCCTTATTGTTGCTGGTGGTACAGTATTGGCTGTTGCGGTTCTGATTGCTCAAATCTTTGATCTGCAAGATTTGTATGCAACCGATGGCTCTTGGCTATGGATGTATCGCAAGCTCGGTGGTGGCCTACTGGGTACGCTGATGGTGCCAGTACTTGCCGCTTACACTGCATACTCACTGGCGGATAAACCGGCCCTTGGTCCAGGCTTTGCCGCAGGTATCGCTGCTAACCTTATCGGTTCTGGCTTCCTTGGCGGTGTAGTAGGCGGTTTGATCGCCGGCTACGTGATGCGCTGGGTGAAAGAGAACGTGCGTTTAAGCCCTGCGTTCAATGGATTTTTGACCTTCTACCTCTATCCAGTCATCGGCACCTTAGTTGCGGGTAGCTTGATGCTGTTCGTAATTGGTAAGCCAGTAGCTTGGCTAAACCAAGGTCTAACCGACTGGCTGAACGGCATATCTGGTACCAACGCACTGCTTCTTGGCGCGGTTATTGGTTGCTTCGTATCTTTCGACCTTGGTGGTCCAGTAAACAAGGCTGCGTATGCCTTCTGTCTGGGTGCTATGGCGAACGGTGTGTATGGTCCTTATGCCATCTTCGGTAGCGTTAAAATGGTATCGGCATTTACAGTGACCGCATCGACCATGCTGGCTCCACGCTTGTTCAAAGACTTTGAGATTGAGACAGGTAAATCCACTTGGCTACTTGGCCTAGCGGGTATCACCGAGGGTGCTATCCCAATGGCGATTGAAGACCCTATACGCGTAATTGGCTCTTTCCTTGTGGGCTCTATCATGACTGGCGCTATGATTGGCGCTGCGGGTATCGGCCTTTCAACTCCGGGTGCTGGTATCTTCTCCATCTTCCTACTGCACGATGCAGGCCTAGGTTCATTCATGGCCGCTGGCATCTGGTTCGGCGCCGCTATTATCGGCACCATTATCTCTACACTGCTTCTGGTTTCGTGGCGTGCACACGCTGTGAAAAAGGGCAAGTTTGACGCTCAAGTAGCGACTCAAAACTAATCACTTAGCAACAATCAAAGATGCTCGGGTTCAAGCAACCCGAGCCATTCCAAACATTAGCGATGTTTCGCACAGGTACAAGATTATGACTACATCTCGCGTCCACATTACTCCACACATGCACTGGGATCGTGAATGGTATTTTACGACTGAAGAGTCTCGTATTCTTCTGGTCAACAACATGGAAGAGATCACGAACCGCCTAGAGTCGGACCCTGAGTACAAATACTATGTGCTCGATGGCCAGACTGCAGTTCTGGAAGACTACTTCGCTATTAAGCCTGAGAACAAACAGCGTGTGAAAGCTCTAGTTGAGGCGGGCAAGTTGATTATCGGACCATGGTATAGCCAAACCGATACTATGCAGGTTTCGGGTGAGTCTATCGTGCGTAACATGCTGTATGGAATGAAGGACTGCTTAGAGTTTGGTCAGCCAATGAAGATAGGTTATCTGCCAGATTCATTCTCAATGAGCTCGCAGTTACCGATGATCTACAAAGGCTTCGGTATCGACCGTGCTATGTTCTGGCGTGGTTGCTCTGAGCGTCACGGTACCAATAAGACTGAGTTCGTTTGGCAATCCAATGATGGTAGTGAAGTAACGGCTCAAGTATTGCCTCTGGGTTATGCTATCGGTAAGTATCTGCCTCAAGATGAGCAGGGTCTGCGTGACCGTCTAGACAAGTATTTCCCTGTACTTGAGAAGCCGTCAGTCACTAAGGATATCCTGCTGCCAAACGGCCATGACCAGATGCCTATCCAGAAGGATATCTTCGAGGTGATGGACAAACTTCGCGAGATCTACCCTCAGCGCGAGTTCAAGATGAGTCGCTTTGAAGAGGTGTTCGAGCGCATTGAAGCGGTTCGTGATCAGCTTGATACGGTTAAGGGTGAGTTTAACGACGGCAAATACATGCGTGTTCACCGCACCATTTCTTCTACTCGTATGGATATCAAGCTTATCCACGCTGAGGTAGAGAACAAGATCGTAAATATCCTTGAGCCATTGGCGTCTATCGCTTGGACCCTTGGCTTTGAGTATCATCACGGCCTTATTGAGAAGATGTGGAAAGAGAGCATGAAGAACCATGCTCATGATTCTATCGGATGTTGCTGTAGCGACAAGGTGCACGCTGAGATCCTAGCGCGTTACATCCTTGCTGATGATATGGCTACTAACCTTATTAAATTCTACAAGCGTAAGATTGTTGACCACATGCTTGAGCGTGAGGGCTGTGACAAGCTGGCATTGTTTAACCTACTGCCGTATGAGCGCGAAGAGGTGGTAAACACTACCATCACTATCCGTGCTCAAGAGTTCAGTCTGTTTGATGACCAAGGCAACGAGGTTGAGTACTTTATTACCGATTCTCGTGAAATTGACCCAGGTAAGGTAGACCGTCAGATCGTTCACTACGGTAACTACGACCCATTCATGGAATTCGATATTCAGTTTACCCGCACCGTACCGGCGATGGGCTTCACCACCCTTCATATTGAGGGTAACAAGTCTGGTTCACTGAAAGCAGTTGCGTCACAAAGTAATGCTCTTGAGAACGAGTTCTACCACATTACTGTTAACGAAAACGGAACGCTTACGCTTTTAGATAAGGCCACCCAAAAGACCTTTGAACAGGTACTGCGCCTAGAGAACGGCTCAGATGATGGTGATGAGTACGACTACTCACCGTCTCGCAAAGAGTGGCTGATCTATTCGGATGAGTTCAAGGTTGATACCAAGGTGACTCAGCAAGGATTCCAGTCTGTTGCTGATATCAAACTGCGCATGCAGGTGCCAACTGACCTTGAGGCTCGTGAAAACCGCAGTAACCAAGATGGCTATGTAGATGTGGTTTGTCAGGTTGTGCTGAAGCAGGGCTCTCGTCGCATCGAGGTGAACATGGAACTGGATAACCAAGCTAATGACCATCGTCTACGCGTGCTTATCCCAACCCCATTCACTACCGACACAGTAGTGGCGGACAACCAGTTTGGTCTTATCACTCGCACTACTCAAGATGCCGCCATGGAAGTGTGGGAGCAAGAGGGTTGGAAAGAAGCGCCAGTGCCTGTGTATCAGATGATGAACTTTGCCTCTCTTGAAGAAAGCGGTGCTGGCATGGCGGTCATGTCTGGTGGTCTGCGTGAGTTTGAAGTAATTGAATCGGCAAATGCTGGCAAACGTGACACCTTTGCTCTGACCCTGTTCCGTGGGGTGGGTGTGCTTGGTAAAGAGAACCTGCTGCTTCGTCCGGGTCGTCCATCGGGTATCAAGATCCCAACCCCAGATTCACAGACCCGCGGTAAGCTTAGCTGTAGCTTTAGCCTGTTTGGATTTGAAGGCACACACGTTGAAGCTAACGTGATGGCAGAAGCGCGTGAGAACGTGACTCCAATTCAGTGCTACAACAAGATCCCATACAACGCGATGAAGTTGAACGTGGGCGAGCAGAACCTACCGCTAGAGTTCAGCCTACTGAACAAACCAAAATCTGGCGCAGTGCTAAGTGTGCTGAAAAAAGCTGAGAATGCCGATGCGCTAGTGCTTCGTGTTTACAACCCTGCAGAGGGTACAGAGGTAGAAGACAAGGTAGAGTTCACCTCGCAAGTGGCAAGCTGGCGAGAAGTAGACCTAAACGAGTCGCTACTTGAGACAGATGCAGAGATGCAAAGCTTTGGTACGCTGAAGCCATGTCAGGCGAAGTCGTTCCAAGTTAAGTTTTAAGACTGACTATATAGAATAGTGAAAGCCGACCTAGTGTCGGCTTTATTACGTTTAATGGCGAGCTGAAGGAGTCCAATAGCTTGATGGTTTCAAACTGCTAAAGTGGTAGTGGGCTCGTTGGATCTCGTTAAACTCTAACATCCATTTAGAGCAGCGTTGCTGGCCACAAAAGGCTTCCATATGTTTGAGCAAGGTCTCTCCATTACTCTCGATAACCTGCATGGTGGCAGTCACCAGATCCGACTGTTCTAAAGAAAGGAACTGCATTAAAGCGTAGTTCTGATTTAGGGTATCGAACGCTTGTTGTTGTCTGCCTAGGCTTTCAAGGATCTTGGATTGAGCAATAGCCGCATCGGTTATACCGCCAAGTAAGCAAACAAACTGGCACGGCCTAGTACTGGTACTTTCAACTGCGTTGTGAACATGAGTTGGAAGGTTGTCTAACACTAACTTAAACAAGCTAAATGCTTCGGGAAGTTGACCTCGCTCCATTAGCTTTTCAGCCTTTTGGTATTGAATCCAGCACTGTTTGAGTTCCATTTTTGAACGCTCCCTTTGTAATCAGCAAACAGTATTTAAATGCAATTAGGTTTCAATTGCAAATAATTATCATTTGTATTTTGAGAGTGTTCAAAAAAGGATGCTAGAGAAACCTAATATCCAGTCCTATTTAAGGCATTTGTACGCACTGCCAGAGAAGGTCACCGATGTCTGGAAGTAACGCTTGTCTATGGTAAGCACGGTATCAGCACCTAGGGCGCTGGCCTCGTTTTTCAACTCGTTTAGTGCGCCTTCAACGAGAGTATCGTTAGGGTAAAATAGATAGCTATACCAATGGCCTTCGGAGCCTGTGACCTCACCAAGCCATTCACAATCGGCATTGGCTCGAATAGGGAAGGATTCCACTGCCACGTTGGCGGCAGTGGGTTCTAATTGCTTGGTAGGCGTTGTGCAACCTGCTAACGCCACTAGGGCGAAGATGCCCAGTAAGTACTTCATTCTTAAACCTAATTTAGATGCTTATCCTAAGCATAGTCGGATCTTGTGAAGGTATTTTTAACTAAAAGGTCATTCAGCGTTTCGCTCTTCTCAAGCTTGAATTGCAAGGGTTGCTCAAGGTCCGAAAACAGTGGAATACCGCCACCTAACAAGATAGGGATGGTAGTGATAACAAGCTTGTCGATAAGGTCTTCTTGAAGAAAACTTTGCACGGTTTTACCGCCGTCGATGTAGAGGTTGTTCAGGCCCTTCTCTTTTAACGTAGCGGTTATCTCTTCAGGGGTTCCTTTGACTGGAAAGATCTTATCTTCTAGACCTTCTGGCGCTTGGGTCAGCTTTGAACTCAGCACATATACAGGTTTGTTGTATGGCCAGTCGATACCAAAAGAGAGCACCTTCTCCATGGTGTTTCGCCCCATTACCAGTGCATCGATGGAGTCCATAAATTCCGCGAAGCCAAAGTCAGAGCCATCAGGGTTTGGCACTTGGTGTAACCAGTCTAGGTCATTGTTCTTGTCAGCAATGTAGCCGTCTAGGCTGGTGGCGATGTAGACGATATTAGCCATGATTTTCCCCGCGTAATCAGTTAGATATAGATTGTAAGCCTTAAAATGGAAGCGGGGTAGAGGGATCAGTCTCTATAGGCCGAAAAGATAGCACTCACATCAACGCGAGCGTTCAGGCGTGCTGCAAGCAAATAGAGTCCACCGATCTTTCTATGCAAGAACAGCGCATCGGCGGGTGGAGTGTGCCAGTAGTCCTGCTCCATGCTAAGGACATTACCCGCTTCGCTGATCCGCTGTGCAAGACCACTCTCGGCAAAGTCATACTTACCTTGGTGCTTGAGAGGCTCGCATGCGAGTTTCACTAGCTCGAAGATGGCTTGTTTTTGCTCGGGCATTATCTGCTGGCTGAAGAATCCTATCTGTTCTAGCGCATCATTGAGACGCTGGTCGTCGTTGTGTAAAACACCGTTAAAGGCATGGCGATAGCCGTCACTGATGCGGTCGCTATACTCTCGCGTTGCACCGAAATCTAGCAGCACCACACGGCGCGAATCTTCTTGGTATAAGAAGTTGGCGAAGTTAGGGTCGGTTTGCACTAGCTTGAACTCGAATATCTCGCGAAAAAGTAGCTCTAGCAGCAGGTGCATGATGCGGTCTCGAGTTTCTTGGTCGGCGCCATCAAGGCTTTCTATGGGAAGTCCCTCTACATGGGTCATGGAGAGTACGCCCTCAGAGGATGATTCTAGATGTACGGTCGGCAGAACGAAGTCAGGATTCCCACTTAGCAGTTCTTGATAGCGGGTTATCCAAGTTGCTTCCAATATATAGTCTGCTTCAGCGTGGAGCTGTTTCTTGGCCTCATCAAGCAAGCCTTTGTAGTCCACCCCCTTGGGGATAAGCCCGATTAGGTTTAGCAGGGTACCTACGTTGTCCACGTCACTGTCGATACTCTTGCGTATACCGGGGTACTGAACCTTGACGGCAAGCTTGGTACCATCGTCTGCATGTGCCTGATGAACCTGACCGATAGAGGCGCTGGCTATGGGCCTAAAATTGAATTCGATGAAATTGTGTTGCCAGTTGTCGCCTAACTGTTCTGTGAGCACTTGTGAAAGCTGCTTGGCTGGCATTGGCGTTGCGTCTGAGCGAAGGCGGGAGAGGATATGAGCGAGCTCAGGACTGATAAGATCCCCTGCATCCATTGAGAGCAGTTGGCCTACCTTCATAGCTGCACCGCGAAGGTGGGCCAGTTGGTCGGCAATGCGCTTGGCATTGGCAGGCGTCAATAAAAGGTCTTTGGCCTTGGGTCGTTTACCCTGTGCCAGTTGCTTAGCTCCCTCGGTGACCATAGCACCCCCTACCCGTGTGGCCAGGGATGCAATCTTGCCAAAGCGCGAAATGCGATGGGTGGGAACCTTACTTTCTTCGACTGCCATATCAGAACCTTTTCCTTAACTTCCTGTGCATCATACGCAACTTAGCCTTGGCTTGCTCAATTGTTGTTTTGATTCATGAGTTTGAGTGCATAGCGATTCTGAACATGAGTAAAACTCATAGTGCCAACATGAATTTTGCTCATGTTGATGCTGAGGAGTTTTCACTTTGATTTCCATCACACTGTGGTTGAATGGAGTCATATCCGTTTAGCAGTATGGAAGTCTACAATGACAAAGGTAACGATTTTAGATGGTGGCATGGGACGCGAGCTTAAGCGAATCGGTGCACCTTTTTCTCAACCATTGTGGAGCGCACAGGCGCTTATCGAATCGCCTAAGCATGTGGCACAAGCGCATCTTGGTTTTATTGAGGCGGGCGCAGAGATCATCACAGTAAACAGCTATGCCTGTGTACCATTTCACCTAGGTGAAGAGCTTTATGCAGAGCAAGGCGCTCAGCTTGCTGAAAAAGCGGCTAAGATTGCGCGCGATACAGTGACTGAGTCTCAGAAAGAGGTATTGGTTGCTGGTTCTATTCCACCTGCATTTGGTTCATATCGTCCTGATTTGTTTGAAGCGCAAAAGGCTTTGGAGATAAGCGATACCTTGTTCAAGGCACAAGAGCCACACGTGGATATCTGGCTTGCTGAGACGGTAGCCAGCATTGCAGAGGCTAAGGTTATCACTCAAGTACTGTCGAAGACTGATAAGCCAAGCTACATCTCCTACACCTTGATTGATGAAGTCGATGAACCTGCGCGTCTTCGCTCAGGTGAGTTGGTAACGGATGCGGTGGCGCAGCTTCTTAAAACCAATGCCAGCGGTATCTTCTTTAACTGTTCCATCCCTGAGGTAGTCGAGCAGGCAATCAAGGATGTTAATCAAGTCCTAGAAAAAGCGGGTAAAACACTCACCATAGGCGTGTTTGCCAACAGCTTTACGCCAATTAAATCGGGCCATCAGGCCAATGACACCATCCAAGAGTTACGCAACTTCTCTCCTGTGGAATATCTAGAGTTCGCAAAAACTTGGCAAGCACTGGGTGCGAGCATTATTGGCGGCTGCTGTGGCATCGAACCAAGCCACATTCAAGAGTTGGCAGCATGGAGTGACAGCCTAGTAAACGAGATGGAGCAGTAATCGTGAAGAACCTTAACTTTGGCCTAGCCATTCCCGCTATCGCGCTAGTTATCCTGTTGCTGGCCGTTTCTTCTTTCTTCCCCGACCAGTCCCAGGCGATGGCCGGCAATGCCATGACCTTTGTGACCGACTGGTTCGGTTGGCTGGTGCAACTGGGCAGTTTAGCTTTGGTGGGCTTTCTATTTTGGCTGGCTTTCTCTAAATATGGCTCTATCCGTTTGGGAGAGGGCAAGCCTGAATATTCGAATTTCTCATACGGCGGTATGATCTTTACCGCAGGTGTCGGCGCGTCGCTAATCTATTGGGGCATCGGCGAACCTATGTATTATCTGCAGTCGCCACCACTGTTTGCAGATACCAATAGCTACGCAGCTGCAGCATGGTCGGTCACCTATTCCATCTTCCATTGGGGAATTACAGGCTGGGCTATCTATTGCTTCCCAGCGATCCCTTTTGCTTATGCGTTTTACGTTCAGAAGAAACGCACACTCAAGCTTTCTACCCTGTGTGAACCAGTAGTAGGTAAGAACCCTGTAGTGGCTAAGTTTATCGATCTTCTGGCTATCTTTGGTACCTTGGCAGCATTCGCGAGCTCTCTAGCATTGACGGTAACCTTGCTTAGCACAGGTGCATCTGAGTTGTTTGGTATCGAGAATGGCCTAGTGCTACAAGGTGGCATCATTCTGCTGTTTGTTTTGGTTCTTCTAGCAGTAATGCTGGTGGGCTTTAATCAGGGGATTAGCAAGGTATCTGATTATACGGTTATGGCGGCCATTGGCTTTGCTCTGTTTGTGCTGTTCTCATCCAATGCACACTTTATCTTGAATAACTTTACCGATTCCATTGGTGTGATGCTGGATAGCTACTTCCGTATGTCGCTGTGGACGGACCCAGTTCAGCAAAGCGGTTTCCCACAGGCATGGACTCAGTATTACTGGTTCTGGTACTACGCTTATCTCATCATGATGGGTCTATTTATCACTCGTATATCCCGTGGTCGTACTATCCGTGAGGTGATTCTGTATGCTATCTCGATGGGCTCTCTTGGCTGTGCATTCTTCATCTCTATCTTCGGTGGATACGCAGTATGGGCGCAGCTACTCGGTGGCTATCCGGTGCAGGATTGGATGAGCGATGGCGGTCTAACCTTTGCTGTGGTCTCTCTTATCAAGACTCTGCCTGCGAAGAATGTAATCCTAGCGGTATTCTTGGTAATACAGTTCTTCTTGATGCTAACCACAATGTCGAGTGCAAGCGTGGCAACATCTATGCTCACCACCAACCAACTAGCACTGAGCGGTGACCCAGACAACAAGGTGAAACTACTGTGGGCAGGTGCCATTGCGCTTATAAGCTTCAGCGTGTTCCTGTGCGGTGGCGGCATTAATACCATCAAATCACTGTGCGTGGTTGCAGGTCTGCCGATGATGTTTATCTACGCCATCTTGGTCAGAACCCTGATGATGCAGCTCTCAGGAGATGAGGTTAAGGAGAGCGAAACCTCGAAAAACGAACAAGCAGAGCTTGAACAACTGACTGCTTGATACAGCGTTAAGCGAAAATCCCTTTAAGCTCTGTGCTTGAAGGGATTTTTTAGTTTTTATTGAAACTGATTACCTTTGTAGAGCAATTATCAACTTCAAAACCTATTGCTATGCTTAAGTCTGTTTTGGACATCATGCATCAACAGAAGGGTTTTGAAGATGGCTTATTATTCGGTTCTTGAAGTGACCCCAACCACAGATACTTGGCAAGCGGACTATGTTCCTGTGTCCAACCGCATAGTTGAAAAGCATGGTGGCAAGTATGTGGCACGTACCGTGAATCACGAACGCATTGAGGGAGCAGGAACCGAGCCAGCACTGCGCATCATCCTTTGGTGGCCATCCAAAGAGGCTGCGATTGCATTCATGAACGACCCAGAATATTTGCCTCACCTCAAGGCTCGCACCGAGGGCTCTATCAGTGACCATGTGTTGATTGAAGCTAAGGATGATCTCGCTTAAGTGAGAAAGAGTGGCACCTGCACAAGAATGCTAGGTAAACTCGTGTGTGCAGGAAGAGCGTTCTGTGATTCAAGCCAGGTGCCAATGTCGACTCATGCACCCTAACCCGCGAGCGATGCAAAAAGAAGAAGCTGGCCTTTAGAACGCAAATAGCCATTGGTTATGGAACCTTTTGTTTAGACATTAAACAACTTGTTGTACACTGGCTAGCGACTCAATTCCGAGTCGACAACCTAAGTTTAAAACAGATGAAACTCTATGACGTGACCCCTGCCGATTACGCAGAAATGCTGGCGGTTTGGGAAGATTCAGTCCGAGCTACTCACGACTTCATCACAGAAGAAGACATCGAGTTTTTTAAACCCATCATTATGGAACACGCCTTTCCTGCAGTCGCACTCAAGTGTGCGAAGGATGAGGACGGCGCTATCCTTGGCTTTATCGGTGTCAATGACCACAAGATAGAGATGCTGTTTGTGCTGGACTCAGCCAGAGGGCAAGGGATAGGGAAACTGTTATTGCAATATGCCCTTGAGCACTTTGACGTGAACAAGGTAGATGTGAATGAGCAGAATCCGGAAGCCACTGGCTTCTACAAAAAGATGGGCTTTAAGGTGACCTCACGCTCACCACTCGATGATATGGGAAAACCATTCCCAATTCTGCATATGGAGCTGGATAAGTAGTCTCGAAAAGACCTCAACCTATCTGTTAGAAGAAAACCCCGAGAATAATAAGCTCGGGGTTTTCCGTCTTTATCCTGCTGTTAGGTCAATTCAATAGGATCTCCTCTATGTCTAGCAAAGTTTCTGATAACGCGATCATCCGTAAGGTATTCAATGACCTAGAGTCTCATTACGGTTATTTTATCTGGTGGCCAAGCGATGATGCCTATCAGATCATGCTGGGGGCTATACTGGTTCAGAACACCAACTGGAACAATGCTCAGAAGGCGATAGACAACCTAGGTGAGCGACTTAATCCTAGGTCAATATCTGCGATGAATTTAGATGAGTTGGCACCCCTGATTCGTCCTAGTGGCTACTACAACCAGAAAGCTATCAAGATAAAAGCCCTCACTGCATGGTATGCACAATACCGCTTTGATATTGAATTAGTGCGCGCACAAGAATTCGATAGACTTCGCAGTGAACTGCTGGCGATTAAAGGTGTGGGTGGTGAAACTGCAGATGTAATTTTGACCTATGCCATCGGCAAGGCCTCGTTCGTCATTGATGCCTACGCAAGGCGGATCTTCTCTCGCTTTGGTCTCACGGTTCCGAAGAGCTATGAGTCATTCAGGGATATGATGCAACAAGCCATTGCGTCCGATACCAAGATCTACGCCTACTATCATGGCTTGATGGTGGAGCATGGGCAGAGGTTTTGTAAAAAGCGTCCAATGTGCGAAGAGTGTCCCTTATTCTTTGAGTGTAAGAAGCTCGGCATTTAAATATTGATCTGGATGAATATAACTCCAATAACTTCAGACCTTTGATCACAGAAATGATTTTAAATCAGTCAGTTACTTAGTCAGTGCGCTAATTTATTCCTAATTCCACTTTGTTGAATATGAGGGCATTTGTGCTAAATAATCAAGATTTTGGCATTCAGGGGAATCGGTTTTATTTCAAGTCTGACGATTACAAACTCGATAGAATAAGAAGTGCCCGAGCTAGAGAAAATTCATATCAAAGTCAGTTAGTTAGGGTTCTAGTTATTGGGGCTTTATTTTCCAGCATTGTTTGGGTTATCTGCCCTGGTGGTTTCGCTACCATACTTGCGCCAGTTGCTATGCTTGTTGGCGTTATCTTTGCCCTATTTACCGCCAAAAGGTACGAATTTCAGGTCAAATTCGCACATATCGATGAGACTGGAGAGCAGTGGGTATCCGTAGCTAAGTCCAACAAACAGGCTGATATGGCCCTATTTGAGCAACAAGTCGATTTGCTCAAGGCCTCAATAAGCTGACAGTTTAGTATTCAATTAGGGGCACTTAGTTCCCCTTAATTGATACCCCCTTCACATTCTTCCTAGATCCAGTCTCGATCCCGATCACACATTCAATCTTTGAATATTTCTAATTTCTGAATCATAGTTAATATCTCATCGAAACGTATCGATGTGTATTTCTCGACGTTAACAAAATATAAAAAGTAGCGTTAAGCAAAAGGTCTCTGACATGAAAAAAAGCACCCTAATCAACTCAGAAATATCCTATCTGGTTGCAACCCTTGGCCACACAGATGAAATAACCGTGTGCGATGCAGGTTTGCCTATCCCAGATGAGGTGCAACGCATTGATCTTGCGCTGACCCATGGCGTGCCGTCTTTTATCGACACGGTAAAGGTGATCCTGACTGAGTCTCAGATCGAGGGCGTGGTTATCGCTGAAGAATTCAAAACTGTGAGCCCAGAGCTTCATGATGCACTGCTTGATGAGCTTAATACTGAAGAGTCACGCTGTGGCAAGCAGATTGGCATTCAGTATGTGTCTCATGAGGAGTTCAAGGCGAAGACACGTGAGAGCCGTGCTGTAGTTAGAACCGGTGAGTGCACTCCATACGCAAACGTGATCTTTCAAGCTGGCGTGGTTTTTTAACCCATTAGAGGAATTGGTATGACACAAGCCATTCTACAACTCGCAGAGATTGAAAAGGCATTCCCTGGCGTTAAGGCGCTAGATAAAGCCAGCCTCAATGTCTACCCGGGCCGTGTTATGGCCCTGATGGGAGAAAACGGCGCCGGTAAATCGACCCTGATGAAGGTGCTGACCGGCATCTACACCATGGATAGCGGCTCTATTTTCTATCAAAATGCCCCCGTTGCCTTTAAAGGTCCTCGCGATTCGCAAGAGGCAGGCATCAGCATTATCCACCAAGAGCTAAACCTGATTCCTGAGTTGACCATCGCCGAGAATATCTTCCTTGGCCGTGAGTTCACTTCAAAATTTGGTCGCATTCAGTGGGACCAAATGTATCAAGAGGCCGACCGCCTACTTGCCCGTCTCAATGTGAAGCACAGCTCAAAGACATTGCTTGGAGCATTAAGCCTTGGTGAGCAACAGATGGTGGAGATCGCTAAAGCGTTGTCGTTTGATTCCAAGGTCATCATCATGGATGAGCCAACCGATGCGCTGACTGACACCGAGACTGAATCTCTATTTTCTGTAATCCGTGAGCTACGTGAGCAGGGCTGCGGCATTGTTTATATTTCGCACCGTCTTAAAGAGATCTTCGAGATCTGTGATGACATTACTGTGCTTCGTGATGGCAAGTTTATTGGTCAGTGTCAGGTTTCTGAGACCGATGAAGATGGCCTTATCGAGATGATGGTAGGTCGTAAGCTAGACGAACAATATCCTCGAATCGATGTGCGTCATGGTGACCTTTGCCTCGAAGTAAAAGGGCTTACCGGCTCTGGCGTACATGATATCAGCTTCAACCTAAAGCGTGGTGAAATCCTTGGCGTATCCGGCCTAATGGGCGCAGGACGTACTGAGCTGATGAAGGTTATCTATGGCGCCTTGCCGAGCGAGCGTGGTGTTATCAACCTAGACAATCGCACGATCAATCCAGTCAGCCCACAAGATGGCCTTGCCAATGGTATCGCTTATATCTCGGAAGACCGTAAGGGTGATGGATTGGTGCTTGGCCTTTCAGTGAAAGAGAACATGTCTCTTTGTTCACTAGATAAGCTCACTAAAGGTGGTCGTATTCAACACGGCGAAGAGGTGATAGCGGTTGAAGACTTCATCAGACTTTTCAATATCAAGACCCCGACCCGAGACCAGATCATTGGCAACCTATCAGGTGGTAACCAGCAAAAAGTGGCTATCGCTAAGGGCCTAATGACCAAACCTAAAGTGCTTATCCTCGATGAGCCGACCCGTGGTGTAGACGTGGGTGCGAAGAAAGAGATCTATCAGCTAATTAACAAGTTCAAAGCCGATGGCATGAGCATCATCTTGGTTTCATCTGAGATGCCAGAAGTGCTTGGCATGAGCGACCGCATCATAGTGATGCATGAAGGTCGAATTAGCGGTGAATTCGATGCCAAACAGGCAGACCAAGAGAAATTAATGGCATGCGCCGTTGGCAAGAGTATTAATGAGGTAGCAGCATGAGCAGCAAGGCTATGAGCAAATCAACAACTGAAATGGACAGCAGCAAAAAGCTGTTTAGCAAAGAGTGGTTAATCGAGCAGAAGTCTCTGATTGCACTGCTATTTTTGATTGTCGTGGTGTCGTTTTTGAACCCGAACTTTTTCACCGTAGACAACATCCTTAACATCCTTCGCCAGACCTCAGTGAATGCGATTATCGCGGTAGGTATGACGCTGGTTATCCTAACCGCAGGTATCGACCTTTCGGTCGGCTCAGTGCTTGCCCTGTGTGGCGCATTTGCTGCCAGCATGATAGCCCTTGAGGTGCCGGTGCTGATTGCAGTTCCGACTGCTCTGTTTGCCGGTGCAGCTTTGGGTGCTATCAGTGGCATTATCATTGCCAAAGGTAAGGTGCAGGCTTTTATCGCAACCCTAGTGACCATGACACTGCTTCGCGGCGTGACCATGGTGTACACAGACGGCCGTCCTATCTCTACTGGCTTTACCGAGACTGCTGACGCATTTGCATGGTTTGGTACTGGCTACGCTCTAGGCATCCCAGTTCCTGTTTGGCTAATGGTTATCGTATTTGCATCGGCTTGGTATCTACTAAACCACACCCGCTTTGGTCGCTATGTTTACGCTCTGGGTGGTAATGAATCAGCAACTCGCCTTTCAGGTATTAACGTAGACCGCGTGAAGATCGGCGTATACGCCATCTGCGGTATGTTGGCTGCCCTTGCTGGCATTATCGTTACCTCTCGCTTGTCTTCGGCTCAGCCAACCGCTGGTATGGGTTATGAGCTAGACGCGATTGCAGCGGTTGTATTGGGTGGTACTAGTTTGATGGGCGGTAAGGGTCGCATCATGGGAACCCTGATCGGTGCGCTTATTATCGGCTTCCTCAACAACGCCCTAAACCTACTCGACGTATCTTCTTACTACCAGATGATTGCTAAAGCTGTCGTGATCCTTCTGGCAGTGATGGTAGACAATAAAAATAAATAATCTCATTTGGTAAACAAACCTAAAGGAATGCCAACTGACTGGCTTGCTAGTCAGTTGGAAACCTCTCCCTACACAAGGAAATTACAATGAAAAAACTAACTACTTTGATCTCCGCGGCTCTGCTTTCATCGACTATGTCTGTGGCAGCGCAAGCTCAAGACACTATGGCGATCGTTGTTTCAACCCTAAACAACCCGTTCTTTGTCACCATGAAAGACGGTGCTGAGGCGAAAGCAAAAGAGTTAGGCTACAACCTGATCGTTCTTGATTCGCAAAACGACCCAAGCAAAGAGCTTTCTAACGTGGAAGACCTGACTGTGCGTGGCGTTAAAGCGATTCTGATCAACCCAACAGACTCAGACGCGGTATCGAACGCTATCCGTATGGCTAACCGTTCTAACATCCCTGTACTGACTCTTGACCGTGGTGCAAGCCGTGGTGAGGTAGTAAGCCACATCGCATCAGACAACGTTGCTGGTGGTGAGATGGCTGGTAAGTTCATCATGGAGAAAGTAGGTGAGACAGCAAAAGTAATCCAACTTGAGGGTATTGCGGGTACTTCTGCTGCACGTGAGCGTGGTGAAGGCTTCATGAAGTCTGTTAAAGAAAGCAAGATGCAAGTGCTAGCGAGCCAGCCTGCTGACTTTGACCGCACTAAGGGCCTAAACGTAATGGAGAACCTACTAGCAGCAAACTCTGACGTTCAAGCGGTATTTGCTCAGAACGATGAGATGGCGCTGGGTGCACTTCGCGCAGTTCAAGCATCTGGTAAAGACGTAATGATCGTGGGCTTTGACGGCACAGATGATGGTATCGCAGCGGTTAATCGTGGCCTACTTTCTGCAACTATCGCACAGCAACCAGACATGATCGGTGCTTTGGGTGTTGAGACTGCAGACAAGATGCTGAAAGGCGAGCAAGTTGAAGAGTACATTCCAGTACCTCTAAAAGTGGTTACTAAGCAGTAATTACCTTATTTGCCCCCTCTCTGGTGAGGGGGCAAGATATGTCTGGGTTCTTATCAAAGTGCCCATACCTATCTTTATCACCCCATTTCCAGAGGGCAACCAATGAGCAAACTAGTCGTTTTGGGCAGCGTGAACGCTGACCATGTGTTGCAGGTTCCATCTTTTCCTCGTCCGGGAGAGACACTACACGGTCGCAACTATCAGGTGATCCCTGGTGGTAAGGGCGCAAACCAAGCGGTTGCCGCAGCAAGATTGAACGCAGACGTTGGCTTCATCGCTAGCGTGGGCAGTGACGCCTTTGGTATCAATATCATCGAAGACTTTAAGGGCGATGGTATCGATACATCAGGCGTAAAAATTGTAGAGGGACGCCCAACCGGCATCGCCATGATTCAGGTAGCAGACAGTGGCGAGAACAGCATCTGTATTTCAGCTGAGGCAAACGCAGACCTAACCGCTGACGCTATTACGGATGACCTGGAAGCCATTGCCAGCGCTGAGTACCTTCTCACACAACTTGAAACACCTTTGTGTGGCATTCAAAAAGCAGCTCAGCATGCCAAAGAAAACGGCACTCAGGTTATCCTAAACCCAGCGCCAGCCTGTGAGCTCTCCGATGAACTGCTTGCGCTGGTGGATATGATCACTCCAAACGAAACCGAAGCAGAAGTGCTGACGGGTATTGCAGTTACTGACCAACAAACGGCACAATTAGCCGCGGATAAGCTCCATCAAAAGGGCATTCGCACCGTGATGATTACTCTTGGCGCGAAAGGCGTGTGGGTAAGTGAGAACGGTGAAGGTCGCATCGTTGAAGGCTTTAGAGTCGAAGCGACAGATACTACGGCAGCGGGTGACACCTTTAATGGTGCGCTCGTGACTGGGCTTATCGAGGGTAAGGAATTGCAACAGGCGATCATCTTTGCCCATGCGGCTGCTGCGATTTCTGTTACCCGATTTGGTGCGCAGACATCCATCCCAAGCCGCGATGAAGTAGATGCATTTTTAGAAAAATAAGGGATACATATGGCGACAATGAAAGACATAGCTAAGCTGGCAGGGGTTTCTTCCTCAACGGTTAGCCATGTGATTAACAAGAGTCGCTATGTGAGCGAAGAGATCTCTGAGCGCGTCAACAAGGCAGCTAAAGAGCTGAATTACTTTCCATCTGCGCTGGCGCGAAGCCTGAAAACCAACCGCACCAATACCATAGGTATGTTGGTGACTAACAGCACCAATCCCTTCTTTGGTGAAGTGGTAAAAGGGGTAGAGCGCCACTGCTACCAGCGTGGCTACAACCTTATCCTGTGTAACACTGAGGGCGACCAAGCGCGAATGCGAGACTCCATCGAGACCTTGATGCAAAAGCGTGTGGATGGCCTTATCTTAATGTGCCCATCCCTCGAGGGTGAGAAGCTAGAGGTGTTCGACAAATACCCGAGCATCCCTCTGGTAGTAATGGACTGGGGCTCGGTCAGCTTCGAAAGTGACAAGATCCAAGACAACTCGCTGCAGGGTGGCTATATCGCTACCAAGCACTTGCTTGATTGTGGGCACAAGGATATTGGCTGTATTACTGGTCCTTTGTCTAAGCATCAGGCTCAGATGCGTTTGGATGGTTTTAAGCAGGCTCTGAACGAGTTTGATATCGACTTAAATCAAGAGTGGATAGAAGAGGGTAACTTTGAGTGCGAGGGCGGATTCGAGGCCCTTGAGCGATTGATTGCTAAGGGTGAACTGCCAAGTGCTTTGTTTGTCTGCAATGACATGATGGCTATGGGTGCGCTCAATGCCGCCGCCAAACACGGTATTAAGATCCCACAAGATCTATCGGTCATTGGATACGATGATCTGCACATCTCCAAGTTTATGACTCCGGCACTCACTACAATCCATCAGCCTAAGTTCCGACTGGGTAAAGCCGCTGTGGATGCGGTTTTGAATAAACTACAGAGCCAAGATAGCGAACATCAGATAGTGCAGCTAGAGCCTAAACTGGTGGAGCGCGATACTGTTAGACCGCTTTGAGGGTAATGGCAGTTTAGGCTCGTCGCTAACTAGTTGTTCAGTTCACGCAGTACTCGGCAAGGATTTCCGGCAGCTAGTACATTCCCTGGGATGTCTTTGGTGACCACGGAGCCAGCACCGATCACTGTGTTGTCTCCGATGCTTACTCCTGGGCAGATGATTGCCCCGCCACCAATCCATACATTGTGGCCAATCTTTATTGGCAGTCCAAACTCGACGCCTTCCTCGACGCGCTGTTTTACATCGAGAGGGTGACCGGCCGTGTATATCTGCACGTTAGGGGCGAGCATGACGTTGTCGCCGAATTCCACTGTATTTACGTCTAGCACAGTACAGTTATAGTTGGCGTAGAAGTTTTTCCCAAAAATGATGTTACTGCCATAGTCACAATAAAAGGGTGGATTGATCTGCGGTATGTCCACCCTGTTTGGTAACAAGCTCTCTATTGCTGATTTCCAAGTATCTGAGTGACGTGTGCTTTGGTTCAGTTTCATTAGGAGCTCACGGCATCGAGTGTGCTCCTCAAACAGCTCTTTGTCGGAAGCCAGATAGGCTTCACCGGCTAACATCTTTTCTTTTTCAGTTTTCATAATCAGGTCGTTATCTCAACTCGGTTGCCTTCAGGGTCTAAAATTTCACTCTCATAGTATCCGTCACCCGTCCATCGCGGTCCGCTGATAACCTCAAACCCGTTAGAGGCGAAAGACTCAGTAAGCGCTTCAACCTTCTCGACACTACCCAGCGAAAACGCCACATGTGCCATGCCAGTGAACTGCTTTTGAACATCCTTGGGTAGCGTCTCAACCGAGTCCATTTTCATCAACTCGATACGAGCACCCTCAGAAAGAGACAAGAAGTAAGAAGAAAATCCCTTTTTTGGGTTTTCATATTTGTTATTGCTCTTGGCATTGAAGAAGGTCTCATAAAAGGACTTCATTTTCTCTAGGTCTTCACACCATATTGCTATGTGTTCAATCTTCATTTGTCCGCCTTGTCATTTGTCGTTTCATTCCAGTCATAGAGAGAAAGTAATGACTGGGTGTAAGCTATCATCTCCCGCTCCAATGTGGTTTTTGCGCTTTCACATCGGGATTGGTAGTAGTGGGTAATGGGTTTTGAGTTCAGGTTTAGAATAAAAGCCTTCATTGCTGTCAACATGTCATAACCTCCGCTAGTTGGGTTTATTATCAATAAAATACGGAAATCAAAAACAGAGAATGGAAATCTATAAATTTCCACATATTGCTGTTTTAATAAGGTTTTTAGCTTAAAATTGGCTCTGTACGGTTAAATGTGGAAATTTATAGTTACTGGGAGTGCCTATTTTGAATGTCGAAAAACAGATTCTTTATTTTTCTCGTTTGGCTAAGCTAGGGGTGAGCAAAGAGATACTCACCACACTTCCAGAACTTGCAGAGACCATGTTCACCAGTACACGGCACTGTCGTGCTTTACTAAAAGAGCTCAGCAATGCAGGCTGGATAGAATGGACTCCAAAAGTGGGGCGCAATCAACGCTCGCACCTCTTCCTAAACTACAGTTTGGAAGGCATGAAGGCAGAGCTGTCGAAGCAACTCATAAGAGAGGGAAGCTATGAGAAAGCACTAAACCTCATAGACAATGACCAAGAGCTGTTTGGCCGCCTGCTGAAAAGTACCTCTGGCACACAACAGCACCAAGGGCGGCTCCATGTTCAGCTTACCTATAACCGCCAGTTCTCTACCTTAGTTCCACATATCCCTCAGAGAAACAGTGAGCGTTTCCTATTGCGTCAGGTATACAGTTGCCTCACTCGATGTGATGAACTAGGTCATATTCAGACGGACCTCGCTCATCACTGGAGTTACGATGAACAAAAACTGGTGTGGCGATTTCATCTAAGACCTTACCTTAGATTTCATGATGGCAGTGACATTAACTCGGCAGTTGTTGTAGAGCTATTTCAACAACTTAGAAAGAGCGCAGTATATAAGCAAGAACTCGCTCATATTAAAGAGATGCGGGCAATCAATCCTCTTTGTATTGAGCTTGAATTAAGTGAATCCGACCCCGGCTTAGCGGGCCTGTTATCTCAGATTAAGTATTCAATTCAGCCTAGCGTTCAAGACTCCAAAGCGAGGAAAGTGGTTGGCAGTGGCATGTTCAAAGTCACTGAACACAGCCTTCAGCAACTGACTCTTCAGGCCTTTGATGATTATCATGGCTTTCGAGCACTCACAGAGTCGATTACGATTTGGCAGGTGGTAGAGCAATCTTCGCGAGTATTTGGAGACACTGTGCTTCAGGCGGGAACAGGGAAGCAGACCATCCCTCTTTGTTCCAACTACTTGTCTGTAGAGGGCGGGCAATCTGAATCGGAGAGTGAACAGAGAAGCAGTATCGAGGATGGGTGCCTACTGACCCTAGTGAATAGCCGTGCACAACTATCTTTGTCTCAGCGTAAGTATCTAGGCCAGCTTATTTCCACCGAGCGGCTTTTGCAGCAGGTAGCCTCTACAACGGATAAAGTCGAAGCTGTTCCAGCCTACAATCTGCTCCCTGATTGGCTCGGCATGTTGCAAATTGAAGACTGTGTAGAATCACTTCCGAAGAGGCTGACCATAGGCACCTTTGAGCACAAAGCCCTTAAAAAATGTGCCCCGATAATCACTGAATTACTAGAGCGCGTGGGGGTGACTTGTACGACCAAGATATACTCATTTGAAGAGTTTCATCAGCGTGCAAGCGACAATACACTGTGTGAGGACTTGCTACTCACCAGCATGAACCTAGATGAGAATCGCCCTATTTCAGCCTTCTATTGGATGTGGTCGAATCCTATTATTCACCAAAGCCTGCCTGTTCAAGATGCTACTTGGTTAAAAGGTCGTCTGACAGAGATTAGAAGCGAAAAACCTATAACAAGATACCTTAAAGAACTGGAGCCTATCGCATCGGCCCTGATTACATCTGGCTGGATTATCCCTATGTTTCACCATCGTCAGACCTTGCGCTTTGAAGGTGTACTAAAAAACGTGGCTATGAACACCTGGGGCTGGCCTGTTCTCCAAGATATCTGGAGTGATGAAAGCCAAGCTAATTAGTCTAGATATCTGCTTATCAATAACGTTGAGGTTTGAACCTAAGCTGATCTAATTTATACCGTTAGGTACTCGCTATATCCTGTTTTATATCGAAATAGGAGGAGAGATTATGCCAGTATTAGCGACAATAGCTGCGATTACAGCTGTGTTCTATGCCACCTCATCTGATGATGAAGATACGGTGCCAGTGCCTTACAGCATTGAGTGGATCTGCGAAGATAATAAGGCGTGCTATCGCGGAATTGTCTTTGAAGTCCCTGATGTTATAGCGCAAGCGAGTGTACATTTGAAAGAGACACCCAGCGTGCGGCAACAGACTTAGGAGTAGATGATTAGATATTCCAAATCAAATGGTTGGAATATCTAATCAGATAGATTTTAACTTGCCAACCCTTCGTTTTGGATTTTTATTATATCTTGGTCTAATTAATATGTTTATTGTGTAAATCTCAATAGATATATCTCTCTAAATCTGTCTATTTATTAATTCAGGGCAGTTTTAAAAAGCAATTTTATATTGAATATATGCTTCTCCATCAAATGACTTATCATAGTCTAAATCGTCATACTCCATACTCGAACCAGTGTAACCCAAACGTATTTGATTATTTCCCATCTGATAGCTGAGGAATAGATCGGCACTGAAGCTGTTATAACCTGATTCACCAACACTGATAAAAGGGTCAAAGCCGAGTGATAAGCCTGGGTATAGCTTTGCACGGGTATAGAGACCTAAGGTGCTAGTTGCAATCCAGTCATCCTCTTCAATCTCCAAGCCCCCAAGGACTAGGACGGGGTGAAACTTAAGGCTATCGTTTATCTGAATCGTCGAGATCCCCCCTATGCTTGCAGTTGAGCCGGAGTTGCCGTCCAGCTCAATCTTGGATTCGGCATATACACCGATACTGTTCCATAGATTCATATGGGCATAACGAAATTTGAGGGCGTCAAATCCGTCTTTGGTCTCGGCTAACAATAAGTTGCTACCCCAAGAGAACCCTGTAGTGACATCAAAGTTGCCATCCGCATCCAACCTTGCCCCGACGCTCGAGTAAACAGCGGTAGGGTCAGCCATATCGACACTTTTCGCTTCATCTTCTGCGAGTACCGAACCTGTGGCTAATAGGCAACTTGATACCAAAATGTATTTATAAATAGAACGCATGTAAATAGAACCAACTGTAAATGAAATTATGTAAAGGCTAACAAGATAAATTAGATCATTAAATAATGGTGTCTTTGTGAAAGAAATAAATAATGCTGATGTCTAGAATATATGCGAGGCTAGTGTTGCTTTATTAAACACTATCGAGTTTTAAATTAACCGTACAGCCTAGAGGGACCAATATTCTTGGACAAAGAATACTTTATCGTTTCCCTTATATTCTTATGGAAGGGGTCATTGATATGGCGGCGATGATAAATCATATTTATTTTTGCAGGCTTCAGTTTGATAGGATATTCATAAATATTTAAGCCAAACTGTGGTGCTAATTCTTCAGCGATAGAACGAGGAGCCGAAGCAATGTAATCCGTTCTCGAAGCCAGTGACAGCATTGAGGAAATGGACTCGGTTTCTACCTTAACCTGCCGCTCTTTGACCGGTTGCTCAGCCAAAAACTCTAGAGTGTTTAAGTTATCTCGGCGAAATCTCCACGCTATGTGTTGCTCTTTATAGTATTGCTCCTCATTTATCGTATCGCCTATTCTCGGATGACCAACTCTTGCCAAGCAAACAGCTTCTTCCTCGTATATTTCTTCAGATACGAGTGCACTAAAATTGTTGCGCATCACATCGATAACTAAATCAACCTTCTGCATCACCATGTTATCTATGATTTCTTGCTCGCTTACAGGGGTAGCCGCAATATCAATCGCCTCGATACATGCAATCTTGTGAAGTAGCAGTTCGGTGCAATACAGTTTTACATGTCCAGTTTGTTGTCCAACACCTTCAAGAATAGAAAGCGGATGGCTAATTTTTTTCGCTAGAGCAACGGAAAAACTAGTCGGAGCAATACCTCGACCATCTCGAACAAAGAGTGGTTTGCCTAAACTACTCTCTAGGCGTTTTAACGCTGCACTCACTGCAGGTTGGCTGATTTTTAGCTCTTCGGCCGCCAACGTTATTGATTTTCGGTTGTACACGGATAAAAAAGTGGTTAACAGGTTTAGGTCCATTTCTTACCTCTCTTAGCGTTTAGAATGGGTTGCAGTCAGCAACAACAGGCTGCTGACTGCAGGGATTTAGGTGGTTAGTCTTCGCTTAAATCGGTGAATTTGAGTGTTGATGGATGGAAGAGCTCTTCAACCTTTAGCTGTTTGCTCGCTAGCCCCTGTTCGTATGAGTAGCGGAATAAGGTCTCAAGTGTTTTGGTATTCTTCTCATCTAAGCCATAGGTGAAGAAGTTCTCTCCCATCAGAGCCTGAGTAGACTCTATCTCTTGGACATACCAAGGAAGCATGTCGGCAGCCCAACCTAGCTTATTCATTTGAGCGTAAGAAATATCTTTGGCTTCAATGTATGCGTCATACACAGCCTCGGCTAACCAAGGATGCTCTTCTAAAAGTTCTGTCTTGATAGCGACAGCATGCATGATTGGAAAGATGCCAGTCTCTTGGTAGTAAGTTTGCTCAGCTGAGCGTGAGTCAGCAAACAGGCGTCCTACTCGCTCATCACCCTCTACATAGGCCTTTGGTTCCGCCGCATGGAATAGTGCATCTACTTCACCCGTTACCAGTAGCTCGGACTCATCTTTGCCCTTGCTCCCGGTGCGAATGACCACACCATTTGGCATAACGGCTTCCTGTGCTGAAACCGCTCCTGTCAGCTCTTTAGACGAGTCAGCGTCAGATGAAACCCAGTTTACGTCTTGGGGTGTGATGCCATATTCGTCTTGGAGCATGCCTCGGATCCAAGTTAAAGATGTGGAAGAGTAACCAGGTGTGCCTATAGTCTTGCCTTTCAGATCTTCTGGTTTTTCAATGCCAGAATCTGTGTTGATAAAGATGCTCTTATGGCGGAAAACTCTGAGAGGATAGATAGGTAGCAAGGTGTAGTCGCGGAACTCTTCGTTGGCATAGGCGAGCATATATGGATGCAGACCAATCTCAGTAATATCTAGAGTCTGATCGCCGTTGAGCACGTCGTTGTTCATCTCACCGATACCCATTTTCTTGAACTCCAGATCGACACCTTGGATATCGACCTTGCCACTTAAAATAGGCTCAAGACGAGGAAAGTCATAGCCTGAGATAGTAAGTTGCAGATTGCCGCTCTCCATCACTTGGGCTTGTGTGGTAGGGCTGGTATCAGCATACGCGACTGATGATGCCAGAAGCAGACTGGTTATTTTTATCTTGTGTTTCATTTATTGTTCTCCAGTTTAGATAGGGATAATTCGTAAATTTGGTGAGACTTGGCTTTTATTGGACGTAGGTCGACCGAGAGCAAGGCGCTGAGGCCTACCTTGCTCTTGTATTGATGGTTAGATTTGAGGCTGTGGGGAGGAACTGCCTACTCGACTAGTAGCTCACGTTAAAGATATGGCGCTGGTTCTGACCAAGCATCTGTGCCATGCGCTCATCGTTGTAGCGACCAAACTTCACCGGATAACCATAAAGGCGCGCGATTCTTGCCATGCGCTGGTCGATATGGGCAAAGTATTTCTTCCAGCCAGCACACAGGTAGTTTTGATTGGCTTCGCCATTCTTGTTCTTGATGAAACGGTTCTTAGGGCACTCGCCATAGCAAGCAAACACATATTCACAGGTCTGGCACTCTCTGGTTAGTGACTCAATCTTGTTATAGCCAAACTCCTGTTGCTTCTCGCCATAGATGATACCCTCGAGGTTGTCATGATGGATATTGCCGACCTTGTGCTCGGGATATACGTAGTGGTCACAGGTGTAAAGGTCGCCATTTGGCTCCATTGCTAGCCCTTTCCCGCAAACAGGATTAAGGGTGCAAAGCTGGCTACTCTCACCAATCCAAGATGCTAGATTGGCCTCAAAATATTGAACGAATACCTTGCCAATATCTTGCTTTTCCCATTCATCAAACACAGCGATAAGGAAATTACCCCAGCCAAGATCAGACACACAGAATGACTCTACTACTGAGTCTTTATTGCCTGGGATCAGGCGCTTATCACCTTGTAGGATCTGATTCTCTGTATTCCAAGAATCCGTGCCGCTCTGTGGTGCATCGGTGCGGAAGGTTTTCTGTTCAACGATAGGAATGAACTGCATCTGGGTCGATTTCACTACATCACGCAGGAATCGATACACCTCAACTGGATTCTGGCTAGTGAGGTTATTCACGCAGGTCAGGGTGGCAAACGACACCTTGTGTTTATGAATCAGTTCAACCGCTCTCATTACTTGGTTGAAGGTGCCTCTACCTGCACGGTTCTTGCGATGCGCATTGTGTAGCATCTCTGGACCATCAATACTCAGGCCAACCAAAAAGTCGTGCTTGGCGAGGAATTCGCACCACTCATCGTTTAGAAGAATACCGTTGGTTTGCAGGTCATTCTTAATTGTGACCCCTGAAGGACAATATTTCTGTTGCAGTTCAACAACGGTTTTGAAGTATTCCAAGCCCAGAAGAGTAGGTTCGCCACCTTGCCACGAGAATATGATCTCTGGGGCATTGTGAGACTCGATATAAATCTTGATGTAGTTCTCAAGCTCAGCCTGATTCAGTTTAGGCGTACAGCCTTTCTTATATTCAAGTAGGTCTTGCTTACTCAGGTAATAGCAATAAGTACAATCGATATTGCATGCAGCACCAATAGGCTTTGCCATGATATGGGTGCGCTTGATAGGGCTACCGTTGAAGGTGTGGTTGTTGTTGATGCTTGTCATATCTTACCTGTCACTTGGTTGTTAACACACAATTGATGTCTTATTTCGCTAAAGAGGGGCTTGTTACTGAAGACCGGCTTCTTTCTCTAACTGAGCCACTGCGCTAGCAATGTCTTCTGTTAGCTCTTCAAGCAGTTCTGTAGATGCCGCTGGGGTAATTAGTGATGAGCCAGTGAGGGTGTCGGTTATGCCCTGAAGGACGTAGTTCTTATCGATCTCGACACCGATTTCAGCGGACTGCTCAAGCTCCATCGACATTCGTATTGCAACCGTTGAGCCCAATGCGTAGGCTTTTTGTTCCGCTCTATCACTCGGAATATATGCCTCACTCGATTCGGTTGCTGAATTTTCAACAACCTCTACAGGCTGTTTATTTTCTGTTGTTTCTTCAGTTTGGCAACCTGCAGTAATTAACGCAGATAATGCTATTAGAGCGATTTTAGTATCCATGATTACCTCTGATTAGTAATGAATAAGGCAGTGCGCCTTGAATTGCGATGAACTATAAAAGAGATATTTATAAAGTGAAATGCATTAATTTATTGATAGATAAAGTCGAGGTTATTTATCGAGGCTGCATAGTTAAATAATACTTATATTATCAATGGTTTGGAGGTGTGATAACTGATACATAAACGAGATTGAGGTGACAAGTAAAGCTAGCTTTATTGTTTGTTTTCGAACGTTCAATGGATTGAATTGGTTTGTGGTTCATGCAATGAGTTAATTTATATTTAGATGTATAAGACCACTTAAATATTAATTTCCACATATTACTTCTGCTTTTATTTATATACGTAAAACATAAACAAAAGTGAGGTTTCATGTAAAGTTTACTTAATTGATTGAAAGCAAGATAAATTAGAGGATACGTATCGCACGGAGCACATGCCTATTTAGAAATAAGGCGAATCCGTCAGAAAAAAGATTAGTTGTCCGCACTAGGAAAGGTGTTACTCAAGGAGCTAATTGGTTTGGTTACTTTATCCAAACAGCTGACTAAATAATCCACCTATTCGTTATGTACACAAGCGAGCCGGTCAGACTCGAAACCGAATAGCAGTACATAATCTACGAGGGCGATACTGTGTTAAAAATTAATAAATCAATAGTCGCGGCATCTGTAGCAGCTGCTACTTTCGGTGCCACTACTGTACAGGCAAATGAGATCATTCACGATGCAGAACACTATATTCTGCACGCACAAAGCGGTGAGCGTTGGGCGGTTGAAGATGGTGAACTTGATAAAAAGCTAGCTGAGCTAGAGGCTCGTTTCGGTACTAAACCTAACATCATTCACTATATGTGGGATGACACACCGCTAGGTGATGTGGGTATTCCGGATATCCAAAAAACACGTGGCTATGAAACACCTGTGATGAACCAGATGGCCAAAGACGGTGCAAACTTTATGCGTATGTACACCGAGCCTTCTTGTACTCCCACACGTGCTGCTGCACTAACCGGTCGTTATGCAGTACGGAACGGCATGTACACCGTTGGTTTCCCATACGAGTATGGAGGTCTGCCACGTACTGAGGTGACTATCGCTGAAATACTGAGTGAAGCGGGCTATAAGACTGCATTCCACGGTAAAGCTCACCAAGGTGATACCGAAGGCGGTAACATGAATGAGCAGGGCTTTGATGAAGCATTCTGGACGCCATACAACCAAGTACCAAGTCTTTACAATGCACGTGGTCAACACGGCGTTCTTGCGAAAGGCGTACTGATGCCTGAAATGTTCCCAGAAGATCCATATGAGCTGGATCCTGAGTGGCGTCCAAATGGTTTTGTGTATGCGCTCGAAGGTAACAAAGGCGGTCCTGTAACAGAGTGGGGCGAGCCAACCGAAGACTACTACTACAACATCGACCGAGAAGCGACTGACCGTACTCTAGATTTCATTGAGCGCAGTGTCGATGAAGGCAAGCCTTTCTATGTTGCACATTGGCCGACTATGGCATCTTTCCTAAACATCAAACCAGGTGAAGATTTCCGCACAGTAAACGGCTCAATTCTGGCTGAAGGCCTAGTTCGCATTGATGACATGCTAGGTGAGATTCAGGACAAGGTTAAAGAGCTAGGCATTGAAGAAAACACGCTAATTATTGCTATGGCAGATAATGGCCCTATGGTAACCGGTGGTCCAGTGGGTATGAACGAAACCCTACACACAGGTGGTAAGGGTATGTACACCGAGGGTGCGGTTCGTGTTCCTATGGTGGCGACATGGCCAGGTATGATTGAAGAGGGTTCTGTCCCAGGTGATATCCTTCACGTAACGGACCTGTTTACTACCTTTGCTCGTCTAGGTGGCGCTCTAGAGCATGTTCCGACTGACCGTATTATCGATGGTGTTGACCAAACTTCACTGTTCATTAACGGTGATACTCACAGCCGTCGTGACTATGTGTACATCTACACCGGTGATGAGCTAGGTGCGATTGTGAAAGGTCGTTACAAGTGGCATGCAGGTAATGCGGCTAAAGGTCTATCAGGTGCTGAGTACTATGACATCTACGCTGACCCACGTGAGCGTGTTGGTATGATGCTGCCAATGTTCCCTGCAAAAGGTATGTTCACTACCATGAAGGCTCGCCACAACATGATGATCGATGCGTATCCAAACATCGAACAGGAGCGTGCAATGCCATTCATCTCAGTTGAGAACCCACGTGAAGACCTTCGTAAAGCGGGTGAGCTACGAGTGGATGAGGAAACCTTCCCAATCGATATTCGTGAGCACATGCAAAACGTGAAAGGCTACGAAAACTTCCAACAAGATGAGTGGAAGCGTGAGAAGTAATTAAACCTCTCTGAAGTCTGAATTGAAGCCCTTGCAGTATTTCTGTGAGGGCTTTTTTATTGTTTTAACACTAAAGGGATGTCTGTGCGTAAAAGGCTGAAGTTTGCTTTTTTGAACTAAATTTACCTCTTACATCTAGTAAAATGGAGTTTATGTGTGATGAAACTACTTCCACTAAAAGTACTCGGCCTTTCTTTAATTCTCAGCAATTCCGCTTTTGCAGACACGCCTAACTACAGCAATTTTTATGTGTTCGGGGATAGCCTTTCTGACAATGGTAATCTAGCGCAGGTTCAAGAAATTAAGCCTTATGTAGATAGTTTTACTAACGGTGATGTTGCTGTGGAATACCTTGCACAAGAGTTAGGTATTCCCTTAGTGCCATCAGGTTATCTTGTGGCACTCGCGGTTGAAGGTGCACCTATTATCGGAAGCAATTTTGCGGTTGGCGGGGCTCGCGCCTTGAACAACCCTGATGCAGGAGCCGCTGGTAATGTGATCAACCTTAGCACTCAAGTTGATGTGTTCTTGCAATCTCAAGGCGTTGTTCAGGGAAATCAAATAGATCCAGCTGCTCTGTATTTTGTGGGTGTAGGTGGTAATGATATTCGAGATGCTAGGGCCATCATCCAAGATAGTATTGGGAAAAGCGGTGGTTTCTTTGCTCGTTTCGAGGCCTACTCTCAACTTGCAGATGCTGTGGAAGCGAATGTTACTGAGGTTGGCAAGTTAGCCTCTTTTGGCGCAAAGAACATAGTAGTTATGAATGCTCCAGACATAGGACTAATCCCTGAATCTGACATCTTATCCCAATCAAAGCTTTCCGAAGCAAATAACTTTTCTGAGAGATTTCAGGCTAGGTATCTACCACAGACAGCAACCCACCTAACTAAATTTTACAACACTCAACTGAGCCAAGGGTTAAAGCTGTTGCAGGCACAATTCCCAGACTCAAATATCATTGAATTTGATCTATTCGCATTAGAAAAAAAACTTGTCGCGTCACCAGTGAGCTTTGGTTTTTCTGAAATCGATCTAGCGTGCGCCAACATATTTACTGGCGGTCCAATCAATGACCCTACATTTGTATGCCCAGGTTTCTTGTACTTCGATGAAATCCATCCAACAACTCAGGGACATAGTGTTATCGCGCAAGGCCTATTAGAAGCAATACAGGATGATGATTAGCGCATTACTAGCCTAATCTGAGGCTGAATGAGATACTTCAGCCTCTCTATCTCCATCTCAACAGGTAACCTAAGTGCCAGAGTTAAAAACAGTCGGCCTATTTTTCATCACCGCAATTGCAGAGATACTAGGGTGTTATCTACCTTACCTTTGGTTAAAAGAAGATAAGTCTGTGTGGCTATTACTACCTGCGGCTTTCTTTTTGGGCTTGTTTGCTTGGCTGTTATCTCTTCACCCAACAGCCGCTGGTAGGGTTTATGCCGCCTATGGTGGCGTCTACATTTTCGTTGCTATCTTGTGGCTATGGGCCGTGGACGGCATTAAGCCAAGTATGTGGGATGTAGTAGGTGTGTCAGTGTCGCTACTTGGTATGGCGATCATCATGTTTGCGCCGAGGGCAGGTTAAGCGCGAACAGTAGCAGACCTCTTTTCTTCAAAGAGGTCTGAAAATCAACTATCGAATAGAAACGGTAGTCAGCTCATTTGAAGCCAACGTCTCAATCGTATACTGCGCCAGTACAGAGTGGAGTAGATAAACATGGTGATGTATAGACAGACACACATGACCTGTTTCCTTGCGTAGCAAGAAGGCTTCTTTGTCGTTAAGTACCTTACCACTGATGGTCTTGGCGTCGTGGCTGATGTTTTGGCCTGATTCGCGTTCAACAAATTTAAGCATCGAAGACTCGCAATCTTGCTCCTTTAGGCTTGGGAACATCGCCTTTGGCATCCAGGTCTCTTCGATGATAGATGGCTCATTATTGATGATGCGCATGCGCTTGAAGTGATACATGCTAGCGCCAAGCTCGATCTTGAACTTCTCGGCTAGGATTTCGTCCGCCTCTACCTCAGCAAATTCCAACACGATATTCTTCAATACCGCATCATTGTTAATGCGCTCCGAGATACTGGTCAGATTGTTGTCTTGATAAAACTCTGGCGGGTTTACAAACATACCTGAGCCTTGTCTTGAGTGAACAAAAGACTCTTGTTTCAGCTTCTCTATGGCTTTGCGCAGGGTAGGGCGGCTTACCCCAAAGCGTTCGGCTAGGGCGTGCTCACCATCTAGCTGAGACCAAGCTGCAAATTTGCCACAAGTGATGTCAGCCCTGATTGACTGGTAAACCTCGATATATTTCATAAATATGAGTCTACAATGCATGTAATTACAAATCAAAGGCTGTTGGTTGTTTTTGATACGTTTCCACTATAATTTAATTTGTTTTTCATGCTGATATATCAGTGCGGTTGTTTAAGTTTATTCTTTGATGGTTTAATTTGTACTGTCAAAAATAGGTTCATTGACACCAAGTAGGGCTCTCTGGTGACCTGTCACATGAGGATGTTGTAGGCGATGTGGATACATAAAGCCTCTAAACCAGACAAAGGAGCTCATTTAGCTCCTTTTTCATATATAAACAGCTTGGGTCGGCTCCCTCGCTTTTCGCTATCAGTAAGAAGTATTACTCAAGATGTAATCAATGATGTCTTGGTCTTCATGGATTTGAGTAGGTTCTAACCCAACCTTTGGAAAGTAACCTGCTTCGATAAGAATTTCAGCTCTTTGGTAGATTGCTACCACTCTATCGGCAACGGCTTCCATAGGGTCGATAAAGCTTAGCTGTGGGAATTGCTTTTGCAGATAGCTACGCACTAGAGGTAGTTCAGTACAACCCAAGATGATTGTGGTTGCGCCTCTCTCAACAAGGGGCTGAATAGCTAGAGCAAGTAGCCCCGCATTTCGCTCAAACTCGCCAGACTTGATGCCGTTTTTGTGGCGGATATCTTGTCCGCACTCGGTTTTCTGTCCTGTTACCTCACCATAGATGGCGCTATGCACATAGTGCTCTTGCTCGAAACGCTCTGGCTTAACATACACAAGGTTGGCTTGTTCAAGATAGGTGTCATAGATGCCCGAGTTATAGGTACCATTGGTACATAGGATACCCACAACTGATTCAGGATTGTCAGCCTTGATATGGTCAACCGTAGTTTTGAGCATATCGACGATATAGGTGCGGGTTTGCTTTTGAACCTGTTCGCGGAAGTAGTGCGCCGTATTACAGGTCATTACCGCGAACATAGCATTGTTTCGCTCAAGCATTTTTGCAGATTTCACCATTTCAGGTACTGGGTCCTGCCCGCCCTCATTAATTGCTTCTGAGCGGTCTGGAATATCAGGGTTTTTCACCACTAACATGCCCATATGGTCTTGGTCTTTGAGGGCGCCGTGCTCGATTTCTTTCTTAGCCACAATGTCTTGAAACAGTGCATCAGCTTCTGGGCCCATATTGCCCATCACTCCAAATAGAATTTTTTTCATCATCAGTCTCCATAGATTTAACTTGGGACCTAGGTTAGGGGCAATTGGGTGGATGACTAACTCAACCTTGATGGATCGAATCCTCTAAGCACTCTTTAGACAAAAAAATAGCGAGGTATCTAACCTCGCTATTGTGTTTCGTATCGGATTTACTTGTTTGGGAGCACAACGTATAGGGTGGTGCAGATCAGACAGATGACCATTGATGCTCCGGTGAAGGTAGCTAAGGTATCCTCTGTCAACGACAGACCAGGTATGGATTTATGTATATGCCAGATGTCCATCATAAACAGACCTACCGCGAAGGTGACCCCAGAAATGAGAGCGATTACTAGCATTATCCATGTGATTTCGAACGTCTTTAACTGTGGTACATGTCTACCATGAGACATTAGCACCTCCCTGTTGTTCTTGATTTTCCACTGCTTTTTTCTTTTTTAGAAATATAAATATCAGTGGAAGTATTGAAACAACATGGACTTCTGTAAAGAAGGGGCTTTTATCGCGAGGGTAAAAATATGAAGCTCGCCACAGATATATGTAGCGAGCGACAAATATTTATAGCCTCTAGATTCTGAGGCTATTTAATTCAGCCTGGCTATTAGTAGCCGAATGCAGGGGCAAGAACCTTGTGTATCTTTGCAGGGAAGTCATCAAATAGATACAGGGTATTCGTATGAAGCGAGCCATCTGGAAGACGGAAAGTCGCGTTGAAGAAGAAACGCTCCGCATTCTTATAGGCATCCATATCAAAGTCTGTGCTGCCAAACAGTGGTCTACCGTCTGAACGTACATGTGGCGTATCACCACGAGCGAGCAACACATGATTGATGTACTGGCAGGTATAGTCTTTGCAGTCATAAGAGATGTTGATGGTCGCACCTTCTGCATCTAGGGTCACATCTTGGTCGGCAAGACCAATGGCATTGTGATTGATCATTGGCCAGATACGGCCGTTGTTGATCTGCTTGTCATTAATCACCCAGATAAAAGCGTGCTCATACAGCATCTCAGGCTCGCTTTGACCACGAGAAATGAAGTACACCACGCTCAGTTCATCGTTTTGCCAGTTGCACGAAACATGGGTAAACATCTGTGGATGCTCTTCTCCCTTATAGCGACATACTGCATCAAGGTCTTCAACTGTCATGCCATAGCGCGTAGAGGCTTCAAAATACCAGTGATTAGGGTCCCGATCTGGGATCAGGTCTTCCGGTAGATGCCCTGGGCCTTCAGGATTAGGGCGTTCAGGGATCATATCTCCCGGAAGATGTACCGGTGGCAACTGCTGTGAAGCATTTTGATTGTCAGAAGAATTACATCCAACTAAAGCAAGACCTAGGAACAGGGGAACAAGGCGTTTCATATATAAACCGAGTGAACAGTGGGACACGGCGCAATTTATATCAGTCCTGAATCTGCTGGACTATTTAGTCTTCCGTATATCGATGATAAGCAAAACTTATCATCAACCAGATGTGAAAAAGGCTCTAGATACCTAGAGCCTTTTAATGAGCTATCAACACTAGTTTTTAGAACTCAGGCACCTGTACAACTTTGTTGTTACCTAGGTTTTCACCACGAAGATGATATAGCTTGTGAGTCTCATTGCCTGGGTGGTTCTGGTTAATTTTACAGTCGAGAGACACATAGCGCATGGTGTATCCACAGCGTCGTATTGGGCTGGTGTTTGCTAATGCGCCATGGAAGATGCGCCCGTCATGCACCGAGCACTCATTCGGTTGCAGTTCAAAATAGACCGCATCGTTATCATCGAAATATCGATTGTGAAGCTCGGTACCAAAGGTATGGGTTTCCTTGCTTACAGGTACATACTCTAGATCGCCACTTACCAAATGGGTGCCAGGAATCACGCGCATACAACCGTTTTGCTTGTTTGAAGGGTCAATAGCAAGCCAAATGGTCGCCAGCTTATCCATTCTATCGATTCGACCTTCCCAGTATTTTGAATCTTCGTGCCAAGGTGTAGTACGTCCGGTGAAGGGTTCTTTACAGATGAAGTGGCTACTCCAAAGGCCAATGTTAGGACCGATCAAGGATTCAACCAGATCCAATACAGGTTTGGCTGTCAGAAACTCAAATAGTCTTGGATCTGCATAGTGAGGGCGGTTGAGTTCATCCGCTCTGAGGTCTCCCTTCTCAGCGAGTAGAGATTCAAAGATCTCGGCCAGCTTAGAAAACTGACTTTCTTTAAGAAGAGGCTGCTTATGCAGGATGAAGCCCTGTTCTTGATATTGCTGCAGGGCAGTAGGATTTTGTGATTCAGGTCGAGTAGGGGTAGCTGTTGTCATAATGCCCTCCGTTTTTGTGTTTACAAATTAAACTTGTTTGTTATGTTATGCAAACTTTATTTTGTTAACTTTGTAATAACAGAGGATCAGCCATGCCTACCAAGTTTGAGGTCAATACCAATTGGACTAAGGTGCCACAACATATACGCATAGATAACTGTCATGAGCTAGCACAGAGCCGAGATGGTAGGGTGTTTCTAAGCGTCGATTGCCCAGAAAACAATATCTTAATTTTCACAGAACAAGGGAAGTTCCTTGAAAGCTGGACCCTCGGCTTTGATGGTACTCACGGGCTAACCCTGTTCGAAGATGAAGGTCAGGAATACCTGCTTATTACACAAACTGGCGTGACTGAGATTAATGGTGTGGTCAATAAAGGGTTAGGTAAGGTTGTAAAAACAACTTTGGATGGAAAAGTGCTTCACACCTTTAAGAATCCATTTGAACTTGGTCTATATGAGCAAGGTTTAACCTACAACCCAACTGAAACCTGCGTTGCCAGCAACGGTGATATCTACATCGCAGACGGCTACGGTGCGAGCTTTGTGCACTGCTTTGACCGAAAGGGCACCTATAAACATACCTTTGGTGGCTTCAGTGAATTGGACAGTTCACTGCTTAATCCGCACGGTATCGCTATTGATTCTCGCTCTGGAACTGAGCGTTTGGTGGTATCGTCTCGAAAACAATCGCGCTTTAAATTTTACACGCTCGATGGCGAATATATCGAGGCTATTCATTTGCCCGGCGCTTACCCGTGCCGCCCCGTCATCAAAGGCGATTACCTGTATGCAGGCGTGTGTTGGTCTGGCCCAATCGTCAGTGATGTTGACCTAGAAAATTATCTCGAGCGAGATGACAACAGTGGTTTTGTCTTGATCCTGGATAAGCAAGGTAAGGTGGTTGAGGCTTTGGGTGCAGAGGCGGTTCTCTATGACAATGGCATTCTTACTCCTCTCTGCGTATCCGAAGACTCCCCCTTCCATCATGTGCATGACGTTCTGGTATTGGAAGACAATAAGCTGATTATTAGTCAGTGGAGAGCAGAGCAAACCCTTCCTTTTTCCCTTCTATATATAAATCATCAAAGCGACGATTGTGATTTGAGTCTCAGCGTTAATAGTCGATTGTTCGAGGGATAATTTTTAGGTTATTTGGGGTAAGTATTGCGCGGAATCCTCGTTTATTAGTCCTGTATATTTGTCTGCACAAACTAGTGATTGTTGCTAGATTTCACCGGTGCTAGGGGGTCTGAAGGTAACTCACAACAGTGATCAATTTGTACACAACTAGACTGATTTATGGGACTAAGATGAAAAAGTGGAAAGTAGCAGGAATCAATTTTGACCATATGCATATGAGCATGTTGCTAGGAGATGCTTATAGCAACAGCAATGTAGAGATTGTTGGGGTCTGTCATGAACGCGTTGAAGAGATGGCCGACTCTATTGAGTCATTCCATATTTCTCAAGACCGTGTTTATTCTGATTACAAAGCGTGCCTAGATGAAACTCAACCTGATATTGTAATTATTTGCCCAGCAAACAAAGACCACCTAGAGTGGACTCGCAAGATTGCAGAGCATGGTGAGGGTTATCACATAGTGGTAGAGAAGCCATTCGCCCTGACGCTCTCTGATGCTCAAGAGATGATCAATGTTGTTGAGGCGACTGGCAAGAAATTGGTGTGTAACTGGCCTCTCGCTTGGTATCCCTCTCATGTGACCGCGAAGCGCCTTATCGATGAAGGCTTGATTGGTGAACTTTTGGATATCCATTATTACGATGGCAACATGGCCGACGATGATGTGATTTCAGGTGACCAGTTGTGGCTGCTGAACAAAGAGCAAGGCGGTGGTTCACTACAAGACTATTTGGGCTATGGTGTGACCCTTGGCACCTGGTTTATGAACGACAAACTGCCAAAGTCAGTAACTGCGTTCGCCACAGTGCGTGACGGTGAGGAGATCGATCGCCACAGCATCACGGTATGCGAATACGATACTGGCCTGTCTAAGTTTGAAACTCGCTGGGACATGCTGTCTAACCCTTGGGAGGAGCAACCCCTGCCGAAGACCGGTTTTATCCTAGTTGGAAGTCAGGGTACGATTGCGAGTTTTGATTACGCAGAGGTGGTTGAGGTCCAGCTGAGAAAAGACAAGCAACGCTTGGATATACCAGTGGATACTCTGCAAGCTCCGCAGCAAAACTTCTGTCAGTACCTGATCCACTGCATCGAGAATAATCTTGGGGTTGAAGGCCCAATTTCGGCCAAGACCTCGAAGATAGGACAGATGATAGTTACCGCTGCTGAGATGAGCATCGAACAGCGCAGAACTGTTGCCGTAGAGGAGCTGTTCTAATGGATAAGATCGCTAAAGCACTTCAGTTGGCATACAAACCGACTCTGACCCAAGGTTTTGAGCCGCGCATTGCATTAATAGGCTGTGGTGAGATCTCGGGCGCACACCTGCAGGCCTATCAAAAAGCCGGTTATCAGGTAGTGGCACTGTGTGATATCGACCAACAAGCGATGGAAAAGCGTCAACAAGAGTTTTTCCCTGAAGCCAAGCTGTACTCGGACTATGAGGTGCTTCTTGAGGAAGCCAGCGTAGATATTGTCGATATCACTACCCATCCAGATATTCGCGTCAAAATGATCGAAAAGGCTATAGTTGCGGGTAAGCATATCCTGAGCCAAAAGCCGTATGTGCTCAATCTAGAAGATGGTTTGAGACTGGCAGAGCTTGCCGAGGCGAAAGGGGTGAAGCTGGCCATCAATCAAAATGCTCGCTGGGCACCGCATTTCTCATATTTGAAAGAGGCTGTGCGTCAGGGTCTAGTTGGTGAGGTGCAGGATGTGCAACTGTGCGTTAACTGGGACCACAACATGATCGCAAGCATGCCATTTAACGAGATGAAATACGCCATCTTATATGACTTTGGTATCCATTGGTTCGATATGTTGGCGGGCTTTATGCACCCGAAGAAAGCTGTGGATGTGATGGCAACCGCTGCGGTAGGTGTGGGTCAGACGGCCAAGCCACCACTGCTAAACAACACCATTGTGCGTTACGAAAATGCGCAGGCGTCTATTGTGCTCAGTGCTAATACCATGTACGGACAAAACGATCGCACCGTGATCATTGGCACACAAGGTACCCTGGTCAGTGAAGGGCCGAATCTGAATCAGCAGACCATTACCTTGCACACCAAAGAGGGACGAATCTCCCCAGTGCTCGAGGGAGCATGGTTTACCGATGGGTTCCATGGTGCGATGGCCGAGTTAATCAACGCTATTGCCACCGAGCGTGATCCCCAAACCAACGGTATGGATAACCTAGAGAGTTTAGGTTTGTGTTTTGCCGCCGTCGCCAGTGCGGAAACGGGCAAGTCGGTCAAACCCGGTGAGGCTTTGGGTCTTTAGTGAAAGAGTAAAAAGCGCCTCTAATGAGGCGCTTTTTGTTTAGGCTGGTGTCTGCACCGACTTGCGATACTCGCTCGGTGAGCAGCCTTTAAGCTTTAAAAAGTTACGATTGAAGCTACTCAAGCTATCAAAACCAGTCTCTATGGCAATCTGGCCAATCTGCTGCTGGCTGTTTATCAGTAGTCGGCACGCATCTTCGATTCGAACATTGTTGAGATAGGTGAGAAAGCTAATCGACATGGACTTTTTAAACCAGCGGCAAAAAGCTGGGCTGGTCATATTGGCGTGGCTTGCCACAGTATCCACCGACAGTGACTCGCCTTTGTTGTCGTGAATAAAGGCAAGTACCCGATTGAGCTTCTCGTAGCGCTGCTTCTCGATATCGTATTTAGTGAATTTTACCGAGGACAAAACCTTTGGCGCATGGCGCTGGCTCTCCTGAACCAGTTCGTGCAAAACGGTCAGCATACGCACCATTTGTAGCGGTGGCTCGAGGTTTTCGATATCGAGCAGGTTTTCTTTGATTGCCAGTGGCATATCATCAAAGCGAAGCCCAAGTTTAGCCAAGTCGAGCAATTCACGAGTGGCCTTGAACTCTGGAAACGCCGACAAGAATTCACTGTGGAAGTGGATCACCATAAATTTGCAGTGCGGGTGTTCAGGTTCCACGACTAGATCATGGGGAAGATCTTCACCCAGTAGCAGCAGCTGTCCGGCGGACAGAATATCTCGGCTATCTCCAACCAAGCTGCGGCAACTGCCCTCGATGGCGTAAATCAGCTCTATCTGTTTGTGATAGTGCCAATAAGGGTCCTGCTTTTTTAGGTGGATCGCATAACAAGAGAAGGTATGCGAATCCGTATGTTGTGGTAGAGGCTGTCTAATAGGCTGCATGGCTCTTTGCTAAATAAAAGGTGTAACTGCTGCGATTCCCAAAAAGGGTGGGGAAAAGCAGGGGGCGGCAATCAAAAAGAAAGCGACAAAATAAGGTCGCTTTCTCCATTAGTAAAATAAGAAGCCTTGCTAGTAGGTGCTATGGCTCTGAGCGCCGGTGGATTGTCGCACTACGAGTTTGGGTGAGATGATGATCCTGCGCTGAGGCTCATCATTACCCTCGATGCGCTCTACCAATGCCTTGGCAGCGCGCCGACCGATCTCGGTGGCCGATACCGACACCGTGGTGAGGTCTGGGTAGGACTCTCTCGCCTCTGGTACATCATCGAATCCGGTTACCGCGAAATCTTTACCGGGGAACAACCCTTTTGCGTGCAGTGCGTTCATTACCCCAAAGGCGATCACATCTTGGTGGCATACGACTGCAGTCACCTTGTGGTGATATTGCAGGATATAGCGGATGGCTTCGGCACCGCCTCGACGAGTAGACGGGGATGGTACTATGTAGCGCGGATTAGGGGAAATTCCGTGCTCCATCAGTTTTGCCATGTATCCCGCTAATCGACTCGAACGCGTCATCGACCCTTCCTCACCACCAACAAATGCGATGTGGCGATGACCAAGGTCAATCAGGTGCTTGGTGACCAGCTGTGCACCATAAAAGTTGTCGGTACCGACAAAGTCCAGGTCGGTGCCATCGATAGGTCGTACAGATAACACGATAGATAGCTGGCGCTTTTTTAGGGTATCGAGTAGGCGAACATCAAAGTTTGGTGTCGGACAAAGAATTAGACCTGAGGTGTTGTAGCTGAGCATGTTCTCAATGAACTTCTCTTGTTTCTCCTTAGAGTTACCAGAGATAGCCAGAAACAGCAGTTTATTGATGCTTTCTATGTGCTCATTAACCCCGGTGGTTAACTGGCTGAAGAAAGGGTTGGTTATGTCGTTAACCAGTAGGGCTATCTGGTTATTATTTCGCGATCTCAGGTTGGCGGCGGACTGGTTATAGATATAGCCAAGTTCGTCTACAGCTTTGAGAACACGGTCACGGGTTTTTTCTGAAATTCGACCTTTATTCCTCAAAACCATGGAAATGGTTGCGGTGGAAACACCGCAATATTGAGCTAGGTCAACAATAGTCGTCATCGGGGGAAGTGCCGTTCGTTATTATAATGGTTAATCATTTAACCTAATCATATATCGGATCAATCATATAAAGTGTGAATCGGGTCAAGTTAAGTGTTGCATAACAATAATGGGCATTGTTCTTGAGAGGTTAAACATTTTAACCATGTAACCGGATTCCCCTTCCGTTAGTTAGCATGAAGCCATGTAGTTGAAGTGAAAATAGCGCTCTGTCGGAGATGACGAGCCTATCTCGCTTAGCAACCCTACAAACTAATAAATAATAAAGTTGATAGGTAACAATTATGGCAAGTGTGCAGTTACACTCAGTGATAAAAAGCTATGAAAATGGCTTTAACGCAGTCAAAGGCATCGATCTAGATATTAAAGACGGCGAGTTTATGGTCTTTGTTGGACCATCAGGTTGTGCGAAATCAACCACCCTAAGAATGATTGCTGGCCTAGAGGCTATCACCGATGGTGAGGTGAAGATTGGTGGTCGAACCGTCAACATGGTCCCAGCGAAAGATCGCGGCGTAGCCATGGTGTTTCAGGACTACGCTCTGTATCCGCACAAAACCGTATACGACAACATGGCGTTCAGCTTGAAGATCAGCAAGATGCCAAAAGATGAAATCGATCGTCGCGTGCAAGAGGCGGCGAAAGAGCTGGAAATCACAGATCTGCTGATGCGTAAGCCTAAAGAGATGTCTGGGGGCCAGCGTCAGCGTGTAGCGGTAGGCCGTGCTATCGTGCGTAAGCCAGACGTATTCCTATTCGATGAGCCTCTCTCAAACCTTGATGCAAAATTGCGTGTCTCTATGCGCGCTAAGATCTCAAAACTGCATCAGAAGCTCAAGAAGCAAGGTAGCCCAGCGACCATGATCTACGTAACCCACGATCAGATTGAAGCGCTGACTCTAGGTGATCGTATCTGCGTGTTGAATCAAGGTGAGATCATGCAGGTAGATACACCATCAAATCTGTACAAGTATCCAAAAAACAAGTTTGTAGCGGGCTTTATTGGCACACCGCCTATGAACCTGATCGATTGTGTACTGGACGAAGAGAAAGGCGAAGCGTATGTGGAGCCAGTCCCTGGAGAGAAAATCGCAATTCCACAAAACAGTAACCTAATGCCATATATGGGCGGGAAGGTATGTTTCGGTATCCGCCCTGAGCATGTTCAAGTGGTTCCGCATGATGAAGCAGGTGCTATCGACGGCAAGCTTTTGGTGGTTGAAAACATGGGTGACGAGAAATATCTGCACTTTAGAGTCGGTGCAGGTACAGTGATCTCAAAGATGGCGGACATTGATATCGATCCAAGCGATGTTGGCTTCAACTACAAGCTGAAATTTAATACTCAGTTTAGCCATGTATTTGATGTAAATACGGAAGAGAACGTAACTCTGAAGTAAGTGGTGAACATCGCAAACTCTAGTGAGTTTGTGAGATGAGAATTAAATAAGGTTTCTATTATGCATGTACACGAAAGTTTGCCACGGAAAAGTAGCTTTAATCTTTTGCACTTTTTAGTGATGGGAAGTGCACAAATAAAAAGAGGCGACCAGATCAAGGGTGTTTTCCTACTGGTTATACAGCTACTTTTTATTTTCTATATCCCGCAATTTATCCATTCAATCAATGGCTTAATCACTCTAGGTGAGGTGACTCAACAGCGCAATGGCTTCGAGGTTATTCAGGGGGATAACTCGATCCACTTGCTGGTGGAAGGGGTAGTAATGGCGTCATTCCTAGTGATGTTTATTACCTTGTATGTCTTTAATGTTAAAGACTCCCTAAGAGATGTGCCTTATTGCCGAATTTCGGTTAAGCAGCAATTTAAAAATATCTATGAAGAATATTTCCCTGCTCTGGCATTAACACCGGCGGCAATTGCGACTCTATTCTTTATCATATTGCCAATTATCATCACTGCGATGGTGGCGCTGACAAACTACTCTGCACCTAACTATATTCCGCCAAGGAATCTGGTTGACTGGGTCGGTCTTGAAAACTTCTTCAGACTTTCCAGCGCGAAAGGTTGGTCAAGCACCTTTATCTCCATCACTATCTGGACGCTGATTTGGGCGACCACAGTGACAATTTTGACCTACGCGGTTGGCTTTATGATGTCGAGCGCGGTGGAGAACCGTCAGGTTAAGTTCAAGGGCATGTGGCGTCTTATCCTTATATTGCCTTATGCCATCCCTGCGTTCGTTAGCTTGCTCTCGTTCCGCCTGATGCTAAACGGTATCGGCCCGGTAAACGACTTCCTAGCTTCTATTGGCATTGGTTCGATTGCCTTTTTGACTGACCCTCTGTATGCCAAGTTGGTGTGTATCTTTGTGGGTGTATGGCTGGGTAGCCCTTTCTATATGCTGCTGATCACTAGTGCTAAAACCAATATCCCTGCCAACCTGTATGAGGCGAGTGAGGTAGATGGTGCGAGTCGATTCCAACAGTTCAGAGAGATCACCTTACCACTGGTTCTCCAGCAAACCGCACCGACGCTGGTGATGAACTTTGCAATGAACTTTAACAACATGGGTATCGTGTATCTGATCACAGATGGTGGACCTATTAATACCGACTACGTGTATGCAGGCCACACGGACATCCTGATCTCATGGATCTACAAAATGACGCTTGAATTTAAGCAATATCAGATGGCATCGGTAGTATCTATCCTGATCTTCTTGTTCCTATCCGTCATCGCAATCTGGCAATTCCGCCGCATGAAGTCGTTTAAGGAAGAGGTAGCGTAAGGTTATGAATAATAAACTGACATTCGAAGGCATCATTTCGTATGCATTCCTTATCATAATAAGTGCGTTAGTGCTTACCCCTGTTGGCTGGATCGTGATTTCCTCCTTTAAGTCCAGTGCGTCTCTGTTCTCTTCAGAGCCACTCGACTGGAGCACACTGAACTTCGACAACTACCGCAAGCTACTGGATACCAAGTACTTGCAGTGGTATTGGAACACCTTCTATGTGGCGACAGCGAATACCTTGCTGAACCTTATCTTCGTGACCATTACCGCTTATGTATTCTCACGTTATAAGTTCAAGGCTAAGCGTCACGTTATGATGGGTATTCTGGTGTTACAGATGTTCCCTGCCTTCCTGTCTATGACGGCGATCTATGTCATCTTGACGCGTATGGCGCTCATTGACAGCTACTGGGGCTTGCTGATTGTTTACAGTGCCGCGACGCTGCCGTTCAATGCTTGGTTGGTAAAAGGCTTCTTCGATGCTATTCCACGCTCGCTGGACGAGGCCGCAACTCTGGATGGGGCAGGACACCTGCGAATCTTTGTTGAGATTATCTTGCCACTGGCAAAACCTATCCTGGTATTCATTGCGCTGACCTCGTTCACCGCACCTTGGATGGACTTCATCTTACCAAGTATCATTTTGCGCTCAGAAGACAAGATGACGCTAGCTGTGGGCATATTTGGTTGGATTCAGTCGCAGTCAGCTGAGAACTACAAGCTGTTTACAGCAGGTGCCATCTTGGTTGCGATTCCAATCGGCAGTCTATTCATTTTCATGCAAAAACACATTTCAAAAGGTTTAACAGGCGGAGCGGTTAAGGGTTAATTATGGACGCATTAAGTACTATTTTTCACACAGGTTCAGGTCGTGATTGCTATGCATTCGATAATGACACCATTCATATTCGTCTGCAGACAGGCATCGACATTGCCACTAAGGTGTGCCTATGGGTTGGTGACCCGTATGTATGGGACATGTCATCGGACAATAAAGAACTTCGTGGCTGGAACGGTGGTGAAGAGATCGAGATGAAACTAGAAGCCACTACTGACCACAGCCAGCATTGGTTTGCTGACTACAAGGCAGACAGAAAGCGTGCTCGCTATGGCTTTATCGTTTACTTGAATGATGGTCGTCGTATGTTGGTCGGTGAGTCGTTCAGCGCTGACATCACAGATGCAAAATCCGCAGATAGAGAACTGAAGACCCTTTATAACTTCTTCTGTTTCCCTTACATAGTGCCATCAGATGTGATCAAGACACCGCAATGGGTGAAAGAGACTATCTGGTATCAAGTCTATCCTGAGCGATTCTTTAATGGTGATCCATCTTGTGACCCTTTGGGCTGCCTGCCTTGGGGGACGGAGAACACCAACGTCGGTCAAACTGGTGGCGACTTGTGGGGCATCATCCAGAAATTGGATTATCTGCAAGAGTTGGGTATCACAGGGGTGTATTTCTGTCCTGTGTTTACCGCGGAGTCTAGCCATAAGTATGACACCATCGATTACTACTCGGTAGATCCTACCTTTGGCGGGAACAAAGCACTTAAGACACTGATCGAAGAGGCGCACAAGCGTGGTATCAGAGTCATGCTGGATGCGGTGTATAACCATATTGGGCATAAATCGCCGATTTGGCAGGATGTGATCGTTAATGGTGAAAACTCTAAATACGCAGACTGGTTCTATATCAATCGCTTCCCTGTGGAGCATGACAAGAATGAGTACGATGACAACGGTGTGCTGAACTACGAGTCGTTTGCCGACAACGTTTCTATGCCTAAGCTAAACGTTCAGAATCCAGAGTGTCGTGATTATCTATTGGCGGTAACCAAGTACTGGACCGAGAACTATGATATCGATGGTTGGCGTTTGGACGTGGCTGCCGAGGTTGGGCATGAGTTTTGGCGTGATTTCCGACGCACGGTGAAGGCCATCAACCCAGAGTGTTACATCTTAGGTGAGATCTGGCACGGAGGTATGAACTGGCTTCGTGGCGAGCAGTATGATGCGTTGATGAACTACCCACTGAGCCAGCCAGCGATTGACTTCTTTGCCAACCAAGACATCAACAAAGGAGAGATGGTCAGTCGTGTTAATACGGCGAACCTCATGTATCCAAAGCCTATTCAAGAGGTAATGCTTAATCTGGTGGATAGCCATGATACGTCACGCATCAAGACCTTGTGTGATGGTGATGAACGTAGGGCTAAGCTGTTGTTTGCCTTCTTGTTTACTCAACCTGGAAGCCCATGTATTTTCTATGGCTCAGAGATAGGCATGCAGGGTACCATTAACATGTCGGCCCGTAACTGCATGGACTGGAGTGAAGAGGCACATCAAAGTCCGATGAAGCCGTTTATCAAGAGCCTAATCGAGCTCAGAAAAGAAAACGGTCACTTTATCGGACACAGCCTAGAATGGCTGGAGACTGGCGCGGAAAAAGTGGTGGCGTACAGGATCGGTAACTTGTTGGTGATTCTAAGTAACAGTGACCAAGCGGAAACGGCTGAGATTCAAGGCCAACGTTTTGAGCTTGAACCTTACGGATTACGCTTGAGCTAATCTGAGAAATTAAGGCACATCAAGCTCGATGTGCCTTTTTTAGTTTGTTGCATGCTAAGGAGATTTTATGGATGTCGACAACCAAAACTGTCCGGTGGATAAATATCTGGCACAGACGCGATTGTTTGACGAGCTAGTGCAGGCTTCGGATTGGGTATTCCTCGGAGATAGCATTACCAATGCTGGTCGTTGGGGGGAGCTGTTTCCTTCTAAGCGTGTCGCGAATAGGGGTATAGATGGCGACACTATAGTAGGTATGCTCGGAAGACTAGACTCTGTACTTGCTACTGAGCCCGACACGGTTTTCTTGCTTGCTGGTATCAATGACATTGCCCAAGACCGAACGCCTGAGCGCATCATGGAAAGTTACCGAAAGGTGGTGGATACTCTGACTAAGCAAGGTGTTCGTGTCGTATTGCAATCAACCATTTTGACCAATAACCCTGATTGGAATCAGAGTGTTGATAAGCTCAATGGTCTGATTGAAGAGCTGGCTAGATCGCAAGGTCTTACCCTGATCGATCTAAATAGTTTGTTTGCTGAGCGCGGCACAATTAAATCAGAGGCCACGTTTGACGGCGTACATCTGCAAGGGGATATGTATCTGCAGTGGCGCGATAAACTGCTTGCTGAGGCGGTGTAATTCTACTGTATCATCTAGGGTTGCGGCACCGTATGCAGCGCCGCAACTCACTGACCTTGCGCGAGGTTAGTTATGTGATGATTGATAGCGGGTTTGAGAAGTGATTCTATTTCGCTGGCTGTTATATCGATCAAAGCTTGGCTTATTTTCACGACCAAGTTCATAACGCGCAACATATTCCGAATTAACATTGCGGCACAAGCCATCGTATGGAAGCTGCTCTTTCCCTGCTTTATATCCATCTTGCTGACAAATCTCATTGATTTGCTCTTGAGACAGATTAGCGTGATTGTTTCCTCCAGCGCATCCCACAATTGAACCACCTAATAGTAAAACAAATAACACTTTCTTAAACATAATGGCTCCTTACTTATTGTTGGCACGAGATCATTATAGGCCGAACTGCATCCTGTGTATGTCATTATTAATAATTTACTCTCTCAATAAATTGTAACTTATTGTTTTTATTGGGTAATAAATTTTGATCTTGATCGGACTTTTTATAAGGTTAATCGTTAAACTATTGTGTCGGTAATATTGCTGGTATGGTTTTTGTTTGTTGCTTTTTTGTGGGTTGTGAAAATGGACTGCGTTCTAGTTCGAAGCACTACTAGGCCCACCATATATAGAGTTAGTTCGATTTAAGCTTTTTTTGAGTGGTGGAAGTGGCGCTAGAAATATTCAATTATGTGTGGTTAAACCATTAACCAGTATGCATCTGGTCAATAAGAAGAAATGTGAGAATTTCATCACACTAAGCGCGCGTAAAGCCTTCTCCTATGAATAATTGTTAGATTAAACATTTTAATCATGTGTAATTAGCCCCTAATTAGGGATTAAAGTAGCGTTGGTCTTAGATAAAAAGGGTGCAGCCGATAGTTTGTGGGCTGATACCGGAAAGTTTCATAATTAGAAATAGGTTAACTATATGATTAATAATAAGAAAGCGCTGATCCTTGCCCTATGCTCCACAGCCCTATGGGGTTGCCAGTCTACTGGTAAAGATGTTGTCCTTGAGCCAGCAGCAGTGCCAGCCGACCTAGAAGCCTTCATGATGGCGTGTGATAACCCTGATCACAACTACCGCGAAGGCGTAAGCAAGAAGTTTATCTATGTTTCTGGTGCGTTTACTGACAGCTACTGGGCACTGCATGACGACCGCCTAATGCAGTACAAAGGCAACAACGTGTATCAGCTGGTTCATGAAGAGCATGAAGGCATCTTCGACATCCAGTTTGCTAAAGCTGGTTGGACAGATGTGTACATCTTTGAAAACAGCAGATACTGGACCCCTGAAGTTCCTTCGTACATGAAGCGTGGTGGCTTTGCTAAGCCATCAACGGTTGAATTCAAAGAGCCAGGTAAATATGTTTGGTCTCTTAAGTTAGATGAAAATGGCAAAGAGCAATACGGCATGATTGCTAAGTGCAGTTAATTTCAACTTAGATGTATAAATGCCGCCATTTTGATGGCGGCTTTTTGTGTTTTTCTTATTTGGAATAATTAGTTAATTCGCTCGTCGATTAATAATATTTTAAGGCAATAAATATATTTTATTACTCGAAATATATCATTATTTTAGTGATGAATTAATTGGTGGCTTGTTCTAATTTTTTGAACCGACCCGTTTTGGTCTAAATGGACCGGTGTATGGAAACCTTAGACCACTCATGGCCTGGTGTGCAGTGATTTTACCCCATGTCTCACTTGTCAAATTTGGTCTTGAGTAAATTTAAATAAAGTGAGGTTAATCTATTAACCAGAGTTATAACCTTATTTGGATTTAAATTGGTGCTTATTTGTGATTATTGTCCCGTTTATTTTGTCACAGGAAGTAACCGTGAAGGGGTTGAGAGGTTAAACGTTTTAAGCAAATTTAATAAAGATGACACATTGGATATATTTTTCGTGTCTTACAAATCAAATTAAAATAATTAATTTCGGGGTTAAAATGAAAAAGAAATATCTTGCCTTATGCGTAAGTAATGCACTTATCGTAACGTCCCTATCTTTGGGTTCAATGCAAGCACAAGCAAACTCAGACCTTACATTTTCTGACAAGATCGTCAAAGTGAATGGCCACGTTGGTCTAATCGCTGAGACTCAAGATACGGTTTACTATGATCCAACAGGGAGTAAAACAGGTAAAGCTACCTACCGTGAAAACTCCATAATAGATACTGCTCTTACCTTTCAGGAATACCCTTTAGATATCTTTTATGCCTTTAAGCAGTTTACTGATGAATACCGCTCTGCCGATGGCTTAGATAATCAGTTGGAAGAGGGTCTAAAGCACCTTATCTTGCTTTCAACCGATTACTACATTGGTAACGGGCTCAATGTAGGTGCTTCACTAAACAATGAATTTGCCAGTTCAGACCGAGTATATAGTGGCCCATGGATCAACGGCCGATATGGCAAATCAGAGCATCTACTGGAGGCAAGCGCTTTCGTCGACTACTGGAACAGTCGCCAAGGTTTCGGTGCCTATAGCTATGCTACCTACAAGTACAGCAACTTGGTTAACGACCAACAAGCAGGTGCTGATTGGGGTGACTATGACATCAATGGCTGGGCAATTTCTACTAGACCAACTATGAACTTTGATTCCATCAACATAGGTGTAGAGTTCTATTATGGGAAAGACGAATCCACGGGCAATGTGACAGATTCCCACCTGCAAGACTTTGAGGAGTGGTTAGTCGAGCCATCCATCAGCTATACAGGTCCATACGGTACACTGACAGTACGCCATCGCTACGCACAACAAACTACCACGCAAAACGGTGGTCAAGATGAGTACTTCACCACAGTTAACAAAACCACTATCGGGTACAATTACAGCTACAACAGCTGGCGTCTAGGCGGTGAAGTAGAGTTCACTCATAACGACAATGAGGCGGATACTTCTTGGTCAGGCGGCAAAATCGATAACGGCAAAAACGAAGTTACTCGCTTCATGATTTTTGGTCAGTACGCGTTCTAAAGAGTTTTACATGATATCCATACTAGAAATTAAACAAATCTTAAATGCTCAGGCTTTTGGTGACCCATCAGTATCTATCGATAAGGTAGTACCCTTGGACTGCGAAGAGAGGGGAGGTCTTGCGATTGTCTTTAGGCAGAGCGATTTGAATTTGATTTCTGGTTCTCAGGCCGATGTCATCGTCGGCCCTGAGGCGATATTAAACAAAGCGTCACTAGCGAAAACTAAGTTGGTGGTGAAGAAGTTTGAGGTAGAGAGGATCAATCAGGTCTTCTTGATGCTTAAACAGATGCAGGTGCAAAAAGCGGCTCAACAGGCATCGAGCCTAGAACCGACCCCTGAGTTCGACAAGGTCAGTATAGGCGTGGGCTGTAAAATTGGTAAGAACTGCTATTTTGCCCCAGGTGTGGTGATAGGGAATTTTGTGACCATAGGTGACAATGTCGCTATCAATGCTAACACCGTGATTAAAGACAACACAGAGATAGGCAGTCACGTCATTATTGACTCAAACTGCTCAATCGGGAACAACAGCTTTGAGTACTTCACTGACATCAATGGTGATTATCAAAGACTGCTTAGCCTAGGCAAGCTGGTGATAGAGGACCAGGTTGAGATCGGCTGTAATTGCACCATCGACCGCGGCACCTTAGGGGCCACTCGAATTGGGCGCAATACCAAGATAGATAACTTGGTGCAGATTGGACACGATGTAGAAATAGGTCGACGTTGTATTCTGGTGTCTCAGGTGGGTATCGCTGGTTGGACTAAGCTCGAAGACAACGTCATTTTGCATGGTCAGGTGGGTGTAACAGGAGGCATTACTATCGGTGCCAACACCATAGCGCACGGTCAAGCGGGTATTACTAAGTCTATCAAGCCAAACAGTCGTGTCTCCGGTTATCCAGCGCGTAATAGCAAGGATTTCCTGCGCAGTGTGTCTAAGCTAAACAGCCTTTAATTACACCACTGTTTCCTTCTTAAGACTGCCTGTAGATGTTCTCTCAGGCAGTCTTTTTTTATCCTCTACTCCTGTCCTATATATCGGACTGAAGTGAAGTCACACCAGGCTGGCTCACTGTTCAAGCTGACGCAGTACAGGCCACATACGGCGCCGGTGTAGTACATGGAAAGAAGCTCCTCTCCTTGCCATTCGCCCAACTCTATCTGTTGGTTATCTGCCTTGCATTGGAACCAATACTTGTCCCCCTCACAGGTTATGGTAAAGACAAATCTATTGTCCTTTGGCCAAGCAATCGACTGATTGATGATGGCCTTACTGGCGAGGGTGACTTGCAGTTGTGCCTTGTCACCGGTTTTACGCGCGGTTAGGCTGACAAACTTATCATCCTTTTGCACCACAGCAATTCCGGATTCGCTGCAAACACTTGGGTCAAAACAGGCTTTGGCACTGAAGGTAAAGATAGAGCTTCGCTGGCGCATGCCGATAAACGCACTCTGCTTACGCTCTTCGAGGCGCTGCTCATTGCCAAGCAGTCTTAGGGTGTGGCTAGATGGAAGCAGTTCATAACGGGGCGTTTGCGGGGCACGTCTAAACAACCATTCATGGCTCAGGCTTTCTTGACTAAAGTCGTCGAAGTAGCAGAGGTCTCGATGTTGAATGCTTGTCTCAAATGGCGCCTCTATGCTCGGCTCTACCCGACCTGTGTCTGGCGCACATACTGGCCATTCGATATTCGCTCCTCGGTACATATGGTCATAGGCCTTTGGACCTCTTTCCCACATAACGGGTAGAAGGAAAGTCTCGCGACCCATGTTGGTTCTGTGGTTGGCGTGGTTGCGAACCCCTAGGCAAACCATATAGGTGCGACCATCTGCGAGTTCCACCAGATCACCATGGCCTGTGCTGTGTACCCAGTTATCGTGAGCGAGATTGCGTGAGGTCAGGATGGGGTTTCGGTCATTGCTGAGATATGGCCCGGTAATGGATTGGCTTGAGGCGACCGTTACAGCATGACAATAGCCGGTGCCACCCTCAGCACACATTAGATAGTAGCGGCCCTTGCGTTTATAAAGGTGTGGCCCTTCGACCCAAATGCCGCCGGTTCCTCGCCATACAGGGTATCGCTCGCCAATCAGTTGCAGGGTTTCACTGTCTAGCTGTTGTATCCATATTTCGCCCTCAGAGTCATCGGCTCGAATTTCTGGAGTGTGGGTACCCACATACCAGATAGTGCCATCATCATCGAAGAAGATGTCCGGGTCGATACCCGGCGCACCTTTAACCACTATAGGTTTCGACCAAGGACCGGCAGGGTGATCTGCAGTAATGATAAAGTTAGTGCAATTATCTAGATGGGACTCTTGCCCTTCGGGAGCGTGATAGACATTGGTGGTGATGATATAGAACTTTCCCTGATGATAGCGAATCGATGGTGCGTGGATACCACCATCGGACTCCACGTCCATAAGGTTGATGCTATCGTCGAGCTGTTCTTGTCTATCTAGGCCATAGCCAATTAGAGTCCAATTGGCTAAGTCTTTGCTGTGATGAATTGGCAGTCCTGGGAAGAACTCAAAGCTTGAGTTCACCAAATAAAAGTCGTCCCCAACTCGCACAACAGAAGGATCAGGGTAGGCCCCTGGCAGGATAGGGTTCTTAATCAAGGTCATAGCTTTGTACCACAATATTGAAGCTGTAAGCACTTAGGGTGCGGTCATTGATTGATAGCGAACTGTTATTGAAAGTGATTTCGCTGTCACTGTTGTTAAGCAGTAGGTAGACACGGTTATTGGCGGTTTGTTTTCGTAAGATGAAGGCATTGTGATCTGTGTCTATTTCCAGCCATTCAAACTCTAGGTTAGCCATAGCTGGGTTTTCTTTTCTTAGTGCAATCAATTGCTTAAGAAAACTATGCAGTTCATGAGTGTGTGGCTGTGGCGACCATGGCATGCATTTTCTGCCATCATAAGGGGTGACGCCGGTTAGGCCCACTTCACTGCCGTAGTAGATACAGGGAGCGCCGGGCATAAACATGTGCAGGGCGTAAACGAGCTTGGCTTTGCGAACGTCATTTTCACAAAAAGAGATGACTCGCTCAGTGTCTTGGGTATCGGCAATATTAAACATGTTTGGAAGCATGTTTTTGGGGTAGTGAACAAGATAATCATGCAGATCCTTGATGAATTCAGTCGCTGTTTTCTTCTTATGCAGATACTTATCACCGATAAACTCAAGGATGTTGTATGTCACCTCAAAATTCATCATGCCATCAAATTGATTATCACGTAGCCAAGGATAGGAGCGGTCCCAATTCTCACCTATGACATACACGTGAGGGCTTACTTCTTTGAGGGTTTGCTTCAACTCTCGCCAAAAATCATGGGAGATCTCGATAGAGACATCCATGCGCCATGCATCCACACCAAATTCTTCTGTCCAATATTTGGCGGAGTTGATCAGATATGCGCGAGCTTCAGGGTTGGCATCATTCCATTTTGGCGCGAATGGGTTTAGGGCAAAGGTATGATAGTTAAGGTTATTCATTACCTCGTAGGTGAGGTTGGTTGGATCTATCTCTTTGGGGTCGAAGTTGATCACGGGCTCGCGCTCTATCACAAACCAATCAAAGTAGGGAGATTGTGCTCCTTTCTCAATAACATCTTGCCAATAAGGGTGTGCCCAACCACAGTGGTTGAAGACCCCATCTAGCATGATCTTTATGCCTCGCTTGTGGGCTTCGTCCACCAAACGCTTGAAGTCTTGGTTGCTGCCATATTGCGGATCTATTTGATAGTAGTCGTCGATGTCGTACTTGTGCGATGACTCGCCTTTGAACAGCGAATTGAAGTAGATACCACTGAAACCCAGGTCTTTGATGTAGTCCAGCTTTTGAATAATGCCTTCGATATCGCCACCAAAATTAGTGAACTGGGTTTCACTGGTTTGGTCTCCCCATTCAATCGTGTGCTCATCATTAAGTTTGGGGTTCGCGTTGTTGAAGTAGTTGGGGAAAATCTGATACCAAACGGTCTGGTGTGCCCAAGAGGGTGGAGAGTAACGGTCCGCTTGGTTGAAGAATGGGTAGTGGAAGAAGTAGGGCATGATGCTAGAGCAGGCACTCTCGTAGTCAAACGCCAGATATTCTTCTTTTGTGATCACACCTTTAGGGCCGTAGAAAAAGTCCCCTTGTTGGCTGTGACCAATAAAACCGTATCTTAGGCGCAGCGAGGGCTGGGTGATTTCCACAAACCAATAATCAAAAAATGCGTCGCTGTGCTCCTTTTGCATCTGGTCGTAGATGAAGCGATCGCGATCCAGTGACCAGTTTGCGTTGGCGGTTGGGTCCGGTTTCCAGTGATATGGGTCCCAGCCAACCACTTGCAGTGACTGTGCTTCCCCCTTGGCTACCCTTAGCCTTAGGTGCAAGGTATCCTTGCTAAATAAGTAACAATAGCGGCTCTTTATCTCGTGGAAAATGCTATGTTCGACCATCAGATTTCCTCATTTTGTAATCACAAAAAATATGTGAACACGTTATGGAACCTCTACTTTTTGGTCAAATTGGTTATATGGTTTAACCCTGCATTTTCCAGTTGTCATGTCAAAACCGGCTATTGCCTGCCAGATGCTGACCTTTGTTTAGGCCCTGTCATACAGTAAAAACCCGCCAAACAGGCGGGTTAGGTTTAGACTGCGTCGGCGGGAAAGTGCACGCCGGTTTGCTTACGTATCTCGCTCAAAAGGTTTGCCACCGTGAGTGAGTGCTGACTTGTATAAGGTCCTTTGTGCTGGATGCGCTGTGCAAATGCCTCGGCTTCGTAATACATGGAGTTTTCAGCTTGGGGCAACTCGATATGCTCTACCTCACCATTAGAATACTGGATAGTAAGTCGGTCGCATTCGGCGATGTGTTCTATGATGATGCTGCCTTTTTCTCCTTGGATCTCGCTGGCAAGGTGACTGTTTGTCACCTTAGAGTGAGAGATGAGAAGATCAAAGTCTGGGTAGGAAAGGATTGCCGTTCCATGCCCATCCACTCCAGAAGGGAGAAGGTGAGCACTGGCTAACACCTTTTGTGGTCCGCCAAATAAGAAAACCGCCGCCGCAATACAGTAGAAGCCGATGTCCATGATTGAGCCATTAGAGAAAGCGGGATTAAAGGTATTGGGGTTTAAGCCATCCAGATACTTTTGATAGCGGGATGAGTATTGGCAATAGTTAAAGTGCGCTTTATGCACCTTACCTATTTTCCCTAAATGTGTGTCGAGCGCCCTAAAGTTTGGCAAGAACTGCGTCTTGTACGCCTCAAGCAGCACCACATGGTTGGCCCTAGCCACCTCCATCATTTTTATCACTTCATCTGGGGTAGATGCCAAGGGTTTTTCACAAACAACATGCTTTCCATGCTCCATCATGACTATCGCTTGCTCACAATGCAGTGAGTTTGGAGAAGCGATGTAGACAGCATCGATCTGTTTGGCTTTGGCTAAGCTCATTAAATCGTCATATAAGGTTTCGACCTTAAATGGCTGGGCAAACGCTTGTGCCCTCTCCAGTTGACGGGAATAGACCGCCTTTAGGTTGAAGCATCCGGTTTCGTGGGCGGCTTGGACAAACTTTTCTGTTATCCAGTTAGTGCCAATCACAGCAAGATTAATCATTTTCAAGTACTAATTCAGAGTTTAAATAGGAAGTGAGGTAGCGTGCGACGGCATCATCGGCGTGGTGCCCAATGGCTTTTAGACCCGGCATAGCTTTAGTCAGTCTAGGGTCAGCATTGCTGGTGACTAGGCTACAACCGGCTGCTTTCAGCATGGAAAGATCGTTCATGCTGTCGCCAAAGGCTAGGGTGTGTTTAAGTTCCACATTCAGTTGATTGGCCAACAAGCGCAGAGCATTACCCTTGGAGTCTTGTTTGGCATTAAACTCCAGAAAATGTTTGCCTGATGAGGTGAGGGTAACATCATCAGCAAAGCGCTGCCGGCCTAGGTGCGCATACTGCTCCAAGATGGCTGGGTCACCACAGGTGACAAAGATTTTCAGGATATTCTTCAGTGGTGGTTTGCGTATATCGAACCGTTCTGGGGTAAAGCCAGTTTGCTGATTTTGGCCTGCCATCAAGGGCTCAATATCAGAGCAGAGCCAAGCTCGAGAATTGTATAAATGTACCCGAATATTGGGCTGGTTCTCGAATAATGCGATGATCTCGGCGCAAAGTGCTTCATCCAGGAAGTTTTGATAGATAACACTCCCATCTGGCGCGTGGATGCAGGCGCCGTTTGAGGTGACCATAAAGGCCGGTATGCCCACATATTGGTGCAGTTTAGCCACATCCAGATGGTGTCTACCAGTGGCAAACGCGAAATGGATGCCGTGCTGGTGGAGTCGCTCAAGACAGCTTTTGCTCCTTTTAGATAATCTGTGCTCTGCGTTTAATAAAGTTCCATCTAGGTCTGAGGCAACGAGTCGAAACATAGCTTCTCCTTAGCCTAGACTGACGTTGATAACCCCATGGGAACGTATGCGCTCTATCCATGTGGCTGAGTCTGAATCGGTTGGCATCTCAACCTCTACCTCATATTCTCGGCCGATCTCTTTAGCCTTACCTTGACCAAAATTGTGATAAGGCAAAACCTCTACCTTTTGGATGTTGTTATAGGCAAGGGTTAGCTCGGATATCGCCGCAAGGTGCTCATTACTTAGGTTGTATTCAGGAATGATGGGGCAGCGCAGAATAACATCGGCGTTGAGCTGATTAAGCAGGGCCAGATTTTCGTCGACTAGGCGACGGGTCAACCCGGTCAGCTGTTTGTGGGCTTTATCACCGGTAGCCTTGTAATCGAACAAAAATAGGTCGACAAAAGGAGCAATGGCTCGATAGTGATCGGACTTGGACGCGCCGTTGGTTTCAATGCACACATGCAGTCCGTGTTGTTTACATTTTTTCGCCAGTGCCAAACAAAAATCAAACTGCTTTAGCGCCTCACCACCTGAGAGGGTAATGCCACCGCCCGATTTATCAAAATAGACCTTGTCTTTGATGACTTCATCAAACACCTCGTCCACCGACATGGTTTTACCATAGATCTTTAATGCCCCATGAAGGCAGGCATCGACGCATTTCCCGCAGGCATCACAGGCGTTAAAGTCCACTAGGTGTCGGCCATTGGCGTCAAAGGAGTGAACGTCGTTTGGGCAGACTTCAACACAGCTTTTACACGAAGTGCACTTTTGCTCTGAAAAAGAGAGCTGTTTCTGTACCGACAGAGACTCTGGGTTGTGGCACCAAACGCACTTCATCTGACACCCTTTTAGGAAGACGGTCGTGCGCACACCGGGTCCGTCATTCACACTGAACTTCTGGATATCAAATATCACACCATTCATAACTTAATAACCTTGAGAAAAGAGCCCGCAATAGAGCGGGCTATAAGTGGATTAATCGTTAAGGGTACGATTCAGGATTTCCAATTGAACATCTCGGTCCAGGTTGACAAAGCGAGCACTGAAGCCGCCGACGCGAACCACTAGGTTAGGGTATTGCTCAGGATTGTGGTAAGCCGCTTCCAACTCACCTTTACCTACCACGCTGACCATCAGCTGTGGTCCGCCTTGCTCAAAGTAACCGTCCATCAGGGCTTCTACGATTGGACGCTTGCCGTTGAACATGTCCTTACTGAACTTAATATTCTGTACCGAACCTGCGTGCACGTCTGCTGTTAGCTTAGCCAGTGAATTCAACATCGCCGTTGGGCCGTTTTTATCGGCACCACTTTGCGGGTTGTTGGCGTTGCTCATGTAGACGCCACGGTGACGGCCATCGGCAGAGGCACTGGTTGCACGGCCCCACTCGGTATTTACTTGGTTGTTGATGATAACCACTAGGTAGCTGTCCATGCCCACTTTCGCGGCGGCATCTTTAATGCCGTTACAGATGTACTCGTGCATCTCTACTGCGATGTCATCAATGTAGGCATCATCGTTACCAAATTTTGGTGCCTGAATAAGGTCGTGCTTCATACGGTCGTAGCCGTCGAAGTCCACTTTAAGAGCCTGAATTAGCTCGGTATAGCTGTATTTCTTATCCTCGAAGATAACCTTTTTGATAGCTGCTAATGAGTCATAAGCATTTGAGTTACCATAGGTTTCGTTGGTGCCACCTAGCTTGTAAACGCCACCGTCAAGCAGGGCCTTGCTACGGCCGATACAGTCGTCAGTCAGGATGCTGGTGAACAGATAACCTACCTGCTCATTCATTACCTGATAAGAGTAAGATTGTGCTTCAGAGGTGATCTTGATGTAGTGATCAAGCAGGTCTTTGTAGTTCTGCATCACATCATCGAAGCTGGTGATGGCGTCTGGTTGCAAAAGTGGTGTCCCGCCGCTCTTGTCTTGTCCATCCCAGAAATCAGTGCCGCCAGTTAGGGCAATGTTGAGGATCTTAAGGATGTTGATACAGGTGTTTGGCGTCCCTACGCTCATACCTGATAGAACAAACTCACCGCAACCAAAAGGCACATATTGCTGCGCATCTTTCTCTGAAATCTGCATCGACTTCATTACAGCCGGCACGTTTACATCATCGTTATAAAGAATAGGGTAGGTAAGACCCTCACCGATGGCTTCTAGCGCGTCCGAGTAGACTTCTTCACTCATGCCTTTATAGATACGCAGGGTGAACTGTGGCTCTGTGTCCTTATTCTCGCGCACCGCTTGAATGGAAAGTCGGCAGTACACGTCTGCGGTTTCTGGGTTGCGACGCCCGACACCACCAATGATAACGCGGCCATTAACCGTGGTCTTACGCGACTCGATCAGGCGATAGTGTGAACGAATGTAGTTGATGGCTTGGCGCTCTGTGATTCGGCCCGATTCAAGATCTGCCACTAAAAGGTCGCCAAGGTAGTCATCCATGCGGCCAAAATTCACTACCCCTGAGCATAGGCTGTATAGCCAAGTCAGTTGAATGCCCTCTAGGAAGGTTTTTGGTTTTTCTTCGCGCACGGCGCTTAGGGCATCAATCAGGTCGCTCATCTCTTGCTTACGAGTGAGTTCTGAGGTCTGCTCCATCTCCTTGGCACACAGTGTAATGTGATGGTCGATAACGTTTTGTACAATTGCGAATGCCGATAGGAATGACTGGTGCAGTGATACTGCCTTGTGGTCACCGACCGCTTTTGCGCTAGACAGCTGGTCATTAATGATCGCCTTCATACCGTTAATGCCATTATCTACAAGCTTGTTGTAATCAAGATACATACCGCTTAGGCGCGCTGTTGCAATCGCAGGGTAATTCACATCTACAAACTTACCAAGGGTAGTCTCGGTCAAGGTTTCTTTGAAATAGATTGAACGGGTATCGTGCTCTTTCCAGTATTCGAGCAGGGCGTCAATACGTGCGTGCTCGCTGTCATTGAGCTCGTCTTTTAGCTGAGCGAGTTTGTCAAAGTTGCAGTAGTGACCTACTCCGCCCACTGAGGTTACGCTACCAAAACCGATAGGCAATGCATCTAGGCGTCCAACGACTATGTCTTCCTGTTCAATTTGTCTGAACAGAACCGGGTAAAGCTCAGCCAAGCATTTGGCTTCACGCTTGTAGATATCAGACTCAGATTGGTGAGCCTGGGTGTACGCCTCCATGATCTCAAGCTGCTGAAGCAGCGGTTTTTCACATGGAATCTTCTTGTTTACATCAACCTGACTTGGGTTGTTTTCAATTTTTGATGACATGATTTGGTTTCCTCTGGAAGTATGGGTACACCTTAGCCAAGTCTCTAAAATATGTAAATACAAGTTGCATGAAAAAGCTTAAAAAAAGTGGGGTTTTAGGCTTTTATAGCAGATATTGAGTGGTTAAACTGGTTAATCTGTAGTGACAAATGGCTGGAGAGTAGGTTGGCTTTAGAGAGTCATACAGTAATCGCGCTCTGAACCAGTCAGGATACCTCCGTTGTGTGACGGGCTCAGTTTTGGTCGGTATCGATTAAATAGGGCGATGTCTTCCAGATCCTTTGAGCCATCCCTTCGCCAAGAATCAGTTTGCCGTTTGTTGTGTTTCTGAATAAGCGGTTGGGTGCTGATAGTTTTACACAGATGTTTAACGCAACACTCAGGGTACTTGTCTTGGTTATTTCTCTTCCTTGTTTAATCGGGTTTGCTTAAACCGTGCTTAAATTTAGTTGGGTGAAGAGGTTCTTTATTTGTTATTACAAGTTTGGCTGTTTCTCAGCTGAAGATAGCAAAATATTATGTGATTGAGTTAGCAAATCCCTATGAATCAGGGGGACATCAAGCAGTCAAATAGCGAATTTGTGCACTGCAGAGGCTTGGGTTAGCTGCAATTACAAAAGTCAGCACGAAAACCTGTTTTTACAACTGTTTTTGGGTCTTGACCCTATTGGTGACCGAGTTATCAAAAACAGCCAAATATGCAGGGTTAAACCTTTAACCTATTTTTGGTATTTGGGGGCTTAAAAAAAGGTGATGTCAATCACATATCCCCCGAGATTTTAGGCAAATCAGGGGTTTGTGTGTGGTTAAACTCTTTTAGCAAATTGAGGCCTGCGGGTGGGCAAGATATCGTGATTCGCAAATAAACCTAAAGAGTTTCGGAAGTGACAATGACATATCTAACTGGCAAAGCGAATTACGACAAATTCCCACATATTGAAGTTAAGGGCCATGAGTCTCAAAGCTGGCAAGGCTGGAACAGCATCTGTGATGCTATTGCCACCAAACTGGCGGGTAAAGAAGACAGCAAAAATGTTCTTATCATTGATATGTACCCAGGTGTTGATAAAGGCTCTGTTATCAATGCCATTGAATCAAGCTTCACAGACGCACTGATCGTAGACTCAGAGGTGGCAAAATTGCCGGAAGAGCGCATCATAAACATGATAGAGCGCAACCTTACTGATGACCGCGTGTTTGGCTTTATGGCCCCACATAAACTAGAAGAGTTCTTCGATGGCGACAAGTTGGCTGAGTTGCAATCTCAGGTTAAAAACGCCACCAATAACCTAACTATAGTTATTGGCCCGGGTGCCACATTGGTACACGAGGGTGACGTCCACGTCTACGCTGATCTAGCTCGTTGGGAGATCCAACAACGCTATCGTCGCGGTGAGATTGGTAACTGGGGTGTAGACAACACGGAAGAAGATATCTTGCGTCGTTACAAGCGCGCCTTCTTCATTGAGTGGCGTGTATTCGACCGCTTTAAGACACCACTGCTCAAAGAGACGGATTTCTTACTTGATACCAATGATAACAGCACACCAAAGCTGATCACTGGTGATGCACTGCGTGCTGGTCTGAAGCAATCGACTCAGCAACCTTTCCGCCTTATCCCATTCTTTGACCCAGGTGTTTGGGGTGGTCAATGGATGAAAGAGGTGTGTGATTTAGACCCTTCAAAAGATAACTATGCTTGGTGCTTTGATTGCGTTCCAGAAGAGAACAGCATGTGCTTGAAAGTGGATGACGTTATCGTTGAAATCCCATCTCAAGACCTAGTATTAATGGAGCCTCGTGCTTTGTTGGGTGAAGAGGTCCACGCTCGCTTCGGAGCAGAGTTCCCAATTCGTTTTGACTTCCTAGATACGATGGAAGGCCAACATCTAAGCCTTCAGGTGCACCCGTTGACCGAATATATCCAGCAAGAGTTCGGCATGCATTACACCCAAGATGAGAGCTACTACATGCTGGATGCGGGCGATGATGCAACGGTTTATCTAGGCGTGAAGAACGGCGTTGATCCAGATGAAATGATGGAAGATCTGCGTGCGGCGCAGCGCGGCGAGAAGTCGTTTGATGATGAGCGCTTTATCAATCAATTCCCGGCGAAAAAGCACGATCACTTCCTGATCCCTGCGGGCACTATCCACTGTTCAGGTGCGAACTCTATGGTACTTGAGGTGAGTGCAACTCCTTATATCTTTACCTTCAAATTGTGGGATTGGGACCGCGTTGGTCTGGATGGCTTGCCACGCCCTGTACACCTTGACCACGGTAAAGAGGTGATTCAGTGGGATCGCGATACCGATTGGACCAAAGAGAACCTTATTAACCGTATCGAGTTTATCGAAGAAGGTGACGGCTGGATCGAAGAGCGCACTGGTCTGCACGAGCGTGAGTTCATCGAAACACGTCGTCACTGGTTCAGCAAGCCAGTCACTCATAAAACCAATGGCAACGTGAACGTGCTCAACCTTATTGAAGGTAAAGAAGCCATCGTTGAGAGCCCAACAGGTGCATTCGAACCTTATGTTGTGCACTACGCTGAGACCTTCATCGTACCAGCATCGGTGAGCGAGTACGTTATCCGTCCTTATGGCGAGAGTGAAGGACAGCAAGTGGCTACGTTGAAAGCCTTCGTTCGCGTCTAGGAGGCCAGGATGTATCTAGGAATAGATATTGGTGGCAGTCACGTGAAATACGGCCTGGTGAGTGATCACCAGGTTCTATTCTCCGCTCAGTTTGCCTCTAAGACAATGACACTCAATGACATCCTTGGAGAGCTTGAGCAGAGAGTACATAACGGCTTTGCTGACCAAGGTATCGCCCTAGAGGCGCTGCAAGGTGTGGCTATCGCGCTGCCGGGCATCGTTGATTCAAGAAAAAACGCCCTGATTGCCATTAATAAAAAGCTTGAAGAGGCGGTAGGTTATGACTTCGCCTCTTGGTCTGCAGACTGTTTTGGTGTTCGAGCTGAACTGTTCAACGACGCCAAGCAGGCATTGATGGGTGAGGCTATCTCTGGCTGTGCTCAAGGCTACCAAGATATTTCTCTGGTCATCATAGGGACCGGAATAGGCACCGCTGTGATGATGAATGGCAAGGTACTGCACAGCCGCAATCATGTGGCGGGCAATATCGGCGGACACTTAATCGGCCATGTAGGGGGCCGAGAGTGTACCTGTGGTAATCAGGGGTGTATCGAAGCCTATGCCAGTAACTCTATCTTGAACGAATACCTAGAGGAGCGAGGTGTGGTGCTGGAGGGTATCGAGTTCGACGGCCCCGTGGATTATAAGGTGATCTTTGATCATTACCACAGCCACCCTGTCTGTCAGCAGCTAGGCGATGAGCTTATTGCCCACTGGGGAAGTGCGGTGATCAACATGCTTCACTCTTATGACAGTGAAGTGGTGGTGCTAAGCGGTGGTGTATTTAACTCCTCAGTCAACATCCTAGACAAGATCCAAGACTACGTATCAGAGCGTGTGTGGCTACCTAAAGGCAGCTTTAAGATCATGCTCGCACAGAAGCCAAGCTATTCAGTCATGCTTGGCGCAGAATCAAAAACAAAAAATTACTTCATGTAATCCGGATAAATCATCATGAACACTACAATTTCACAACTGGCTAAAAAATGCCGCTCTTGGTTAACCGAACAGGCGCTGCCGTTCTGGTCTGAGCGTGGCTTTGATTCGTCAACCGGCATTTTTGCCGAAGAGTTTGAGTACAAAACGGGTGAATCCCTGGCTTCTCGTAACCGCTTTCGCGTGCAAGCTCGTCAGGCTTTCGTATTCGCTCACGCTGAGCAACTAGGTCTATTTAACCAAGCCAAGGCAGCGGATACCGCTATCGCTAAAGGCTTCGACCAATTCAAGAATGATGCAGGTGAGTTCATTTTCTGCATCAACAGTGAAGAGAACGCGAAAGATGATGTAAATGCTTATGAGCATGCGTTCGCGCTGCTTGCCTATGCGTGGCACTACAAGGTATCAGGTAGCGCAGCCTCTCTAGAGCAGATGGAGAATACCTATAACTGGATTAACACCGTACTCAAAGATGAGCAAAATCTGGGCCTTTTCTATTCACGCACCGAGCGTGAGTTCAAATCTCAGAACCCGCACATGCATCTGTTTGAGGCCTTAATGTCATGCTATGAGGTGACTCAAGACAGCAAATGGTTAGCGCGTGCAGAAGAGATCTACCAACTGTTTAATAACTACTTCCTAGAAGATGACAAGATGCGCGAGTTCTTCGATATGGAGATGGGCACCTCTCATCCAGCCTGTCAGCATATCGACCCGGGTCACCACTATGAGTGGATCTGGCTACTGAACCACTATGCACACCTGTCGGGCAAGTCTCTTGGCCATCAGATGAAGGCACTTGAGTCTTTCGTTAAGCCTAACGGTCAAAATGCGAATGGATTAGTGCGTGATGAGATGCATCAAGATTGGAGTGAGTATCGCAACACCTCTCGTCTATGGTGCCAAACTGAATACCTAAAAGCTCAGATTGCCCTGTTTGAGCAGACTCAAGATGAGTCTTATATCCCTGAAATCGAGGGTGCAGTGAATCGCATCTTTGATGTCTATTTTGCCCCTGCTTTCCCTGGCGGTTGGGTTGATCAGGTGGATGAGCATGGAGCACATGTCTCTAAGACCGCACCGGCGAGCACCTTCTATCACATCTATGTGGCATTTACAGAATTATTAAGATTGAGCAATAGCATGAAAAAAGAAACCATCCCTTCATTTAATTTCGTTACCGGCAAGATCGACGGTGAAAACGTGATTGCAAAGAGCACTATCTTGTCTTCTCTAGAGGGCATCTTTAGTGATACTGAGGCGTTCGCCAAGCTCGATCCGAACAAGGTTATCTATAACGTAGAAATGGTGGCGGCTGAAGAGAAAAATGGTGAGTTGCACTTTGGTGTGTCTCATATCGAACCGGGTACGGTGGGTAATGAGTTCCATATCACTCGTGGTCACATCCATAAGGTCGAAGAGCAAGCGGAATACTATTTCGGTATTGCAGGTAACGGTCTACTGCTACTTCAAGATGAGGCAGGCGAGGTTACCTATCAAGACGTGTATCCGGGTAGCGTTAACTACATCACAGGCCATGTGGCGCATCGCCTAGTGAATATCGGTGATGAGAAACTGTCGGTGATGGCGGTATGGCCTGCAATTGCTGGCCACAACTATGCATTCAACAATGGCGAAGGCTTCAACGCACGCGTATTCAAGACAGAAACGGGTTACGAAATCAAATAATCCAGCAAGACCTGTGGGACTCCCCTGAGGGTCCCACAGGGTTGGATGACCTCTGATTTGAACCGAACCCAGATTTTTAGGATTTCCTATGGCGTTTATTGAAAAGAATCATGACCTTAATCTTCCTGATTGGGGGCCTTACTCAAAGAAGTACGCGGGTGTTGCTCACATCGCAAACCCTGAGCGCGGCCTGCGCTTTGATGTTTCTATTTTACCTGGCCACTACCGTCGCCAGATGTTGGTACCCAATGAAAAATGGGCATCGGCCCATCATGCGTGGGAAGCCTCACCGTATCTAGAGTACTATTCCTACCGCTATGAGATTGAGTGGAAGGACAAGCTTTATTGTGACGTATCGGTGTCGGAAGCGGGTGATAACGCGCGCCTGATCCGTGCAGAATACGTGAATAACACCGATGAGATGCAGAACCTGATGCTGCATTTGGCGGCAAACCTGAACTTCCCTGCGTTGCCGGGTCAGCCTGATGTTGAACTGAACATGGCTAAGGTGTCGCTGCCTAAAGGCGCTGTTTGGCTTGATGCTATCGAATACAGTGACCTGACATTCGCTAAGCCAGAGATGAAGGACATCAATACCGAAGATGGTCGTTTGCGTGGTGAGGTACGGGTTCACGGCGTGGTTGGCGGCAGCGCAGTAGGTGGCGGCTTTGGTGCCCATGAGGGTGATATCGCGACATACAAGTTTACTCTAGATAGTGCTATCTCAGAGGCAACACTGGTGGTTCGTTATGCCGCTAAAGGCACAGCGAGTCGATTCAATTTGAGCGGCGACGCTTCTGCTGCCATAGAGCTGCCAGATACCAAGGGCAAGTTCACTTTGGTCAGCGTGCCTCTAGGCGCATTGGATGCAGGTGACAATACCCTGACCCTGTGTGCGACCGGTGAGGGAGCGCTTACTCTGGATGGTTTGGTGGTGTGCGATAGCCAAGCATCAAGCGAGGTAGTGTTTGAGGATGAGGTTCGTCATCACAAACCAAGTATTGAGCAGGTTGCCGATAACGCAGTGATTCTGAAGTACGAAGATTCAGACTACTACTATGCACTGGCATGGCGTCACGAAAATAGCTGGGTGCGCGAGGTATTCAGTAACGAGCTAGACAGCACCTTGCGTCTGTATGTGCCGAACAACTATGCAAGCGTGTTGGTTCCTTATAACTATGAGGGCATTGCCGATGAAGAGGCGGAAGAGCTAGGCCACTTTACCAACGCCTTTATGCGTCCTGTGATGGTTAACCCGAATGGCTCCAAGGTGGTTTACTCGCAAGTTTCTTGTGGTGAGAGGGAGAAGGTTACCCAAGACATTCAGGCCTTCCTAGCAGCAGAAGAGCAAGCACTGGAAGAGGTATATCAGGCCGCTCGTGATAAGCGCGTGAAGCCTAAAGTGTTAAACAGTGGCGAAACCTATCGATTTAGCCAAGAGAGAATGGCGGCTACTGAGCTTTTGAATATCGTTTACCCGGTTTATACCCGTAAGCAATATATTCGCCACAACACACCGGGTAAGTGGTGGGATTCTCTGTACACTTGGGATTCTGGTTTCATGGGCATGGCGCTGCTTGAGTATGACGTAGACCGTTCCATCGATAACCTGAATACCTATCTGGTACCAGAGAACGACACTCACTGTGCTTGGGTTGCCCACGGCAGTCCTATCCCAACTCAGTTCTTCCAGTTTCAAGAGATTTGGAACAAGACCAGTGACCGTGACTTCTTAAAACAAGTGTACGCGAGCCTGAAACATTACTACCTCTTCCTAGCGGGTCGCAGTGAGGGTTCAAACACCACCAATATGAAATCTCGTATGGTGAGAACCTGGGATGTGTACCGTTGGGACTCAGGTGGCTGGGATGATTATCCACCACAACTGCATACTATTCATAATGAGTTGTTCGATACAGTTGTTCCGACCGCGAATACCGCCTATATGATTCGTGGCGCTAAGATCCTTGCCATGGCAGCTCAAGAGCTAGGCCTAGAGAGTGATTTAGCCCTGTATCAAGAAGATGTGGAGAAGTTCTCTGAGGCACTTCAGGTTCATGCTTGGGACGAAGAGGTGGGCTATTTTAGCTACGTGACTCACGATGAGCGGGGCAATCCGACCGGGCCGCTGCGTCACACTGATGGCACTAACTACAACATGGGCTTAGATGGTGTAATGCCACTGATGGCGGGTACGTGTAGCGAAGAACAACAAGCTCAGTTCCTAGAAAGACTGCAATCCCAAGACAACTTCTGGACCGACATAGGCATCACGTCCGTAGATAAATCGGCGCCTTATTACAAGGCAGATGGTTATTGGAACGGGGCTGTATGGATGCCACACCAATGGTTCTTCTGGAAAACGGCCTTGGATCTTGGAGAGGTTGAACTTGCGCACAAGATTGCGAGCACCGCCTTGAATCTATGGAAGAAAGAAGTGGAAAATTCATATTACTGTTTTGAACACTTTATCGTTGAGTCTCAAAGAGGTGCGGGTTGGCATCAGTTTGGTGGCCTATCTTCACCTGTGGTGGCGTGGTACTCGGCGTATCACAAGCTAGGTAAGCTGAGTGCGGGCTTTGATGTCTGGGTTAAGACTCAGACCCAGAACGACGATTGCAGCTACTTTGAAGCGGAACTGGCGCTAAATGCTAAACCACAAAGTGCCACGCTTCTGCTCAACCTAAAAGAGGATCAAGAGTATCAGGCAACATGGAATGGTGATGATATTCCTCTCGCGGTTCTTGAGAGTGGCACCTTGCAGCTCAGCCTGCCACAAGGCGCTGAACAAGGACAATTGATAGTGAAAACACGTTCTTAATATAAAGGGCCCAGTGGGAATTTATTCTCACTGGGCCATCATCGTTAGTTGGAAAAATTATGAAAGTTGTACAGTGTTGGGATGATGGATTAGTTAGCGATATACAACTGATTGATATTCTCAAGAAATATGATGCGAAAGCGACATTTAATATAAGTGCCGGATTGAACCAGACTTCGAGACAAGCGTTATGGTGTTATGAAGGCACGGATGTTGTTGCCCTTGCCAGAGGTGAGCTTCGAGACGTATATACAGGTTTCGATATTGCCAATCACTCATTATCTCACCCAAACCTAACCACCCTTTCAGAAGAGGACGCTTATTATCAGATATCTGAGAATAAGCGCGTGCTTGAATATATATTCGGCCGAGAAATAAAAGGATTTTGCTACCCCTTCGGTGGTGCGGATGAAAAGGTTAGGGATATAGTGGCGCAATGCGGTCATACCTATGCACGAACAACTGAACGACAAGATTCTCAACAATTTGGCGATGATAAGTTTTTACTAAAACCTAACTGTCATTTCTTAGACCCTGATTTTTGGGACCTGTATGAGAAGGCCAAGGAAGAGGGCGTGTTTTATTTCTGGGGGCATACCTACGAAATGAAAAATGACGCTATGTGGCTTGATTTTGAAGAAAAAATCAAAAGAATAACGGAAGACGAAGATTCTGAGTGGGATTCGGTCTTTAACCTCTACTAAATAATAAGTATCCGAAATATGAAAAAAGTAATAATAAATGTAGATGATTTTGGGGTATGCGAAGAATACAATAAGTACGTCAAGGAACTGATAGATAACGATAAGGTTTCTAGTGCCTCAATTCTGGTGAATCGAAATGCACAGAGCGCCCAAGACGCACTTTTATTTGCCCAGCAGTGTAAGAAAAACGTGAGCTTTGGTCTTCATCTTGATCTGAGTGATTATTTTCAATTTGATGCTCTCGGCCTATGGGGAAGAGACGAAGAGCACATTATTGAAGAGTATCGCGAGATCATTGAAGAGAAGCGCACTGATATTCGCTTGGATATCGAGCAACAATTTAAAACCTTTGCCAATTATAATGTGCCAATCTCGCATCTAGATGGGCATCACAATATCCACCTTTTCCCTGAAATTAGGGATATCTTATTACCCATAATGCTGGGCTATAACGTTCTTAAATGTCGATTTTTCGACGACTTTTATCTAAAAAGTGAAAACCTAGAACAGACTCAAAACTTATATCAGGCACTTGGCGTGAAGACCCCAAATAATCTTATCTTTGGGGTGCCAACTGAAACGAATAAGTTCCTTATCGATGGGGTTAATGAGGTGATGATCCATGCCACCTTTGGCACTGAGCAAGGGGGCACAGAGTTTGATAACCTGATGACAGGCCAGTGCTTTAATGAGGCTGAGCTTATCACCTACTACGACATCTAGTGAGGTAGATATGCAAGAGTTAGATTTATCTCGCCTGATCACTCTAGAGGCCTTTCCCATGGCGCAGCTAGGTCGTACTAGACGGGTTCAGGTCTATCTGCCAAAGGGGTATACGGAGTCTAATCGTTCTTATCCCGTGATCTATATGCATGATGGGCAGACCATATTTGATGGCGAAAATGCCTTTGGTGGACGTAACTGGCATGTGCACTCCAGCCTAGACCACTTCTTTGATGACCAAAGCGGTGTGATCCTAGTGGGAATTGACAATGGCACGGAACATAACGGTTTGTGTCGAATGTACGAATACTCGCCATGGCCTATGGATCAGGCCTTTGAGCTGCCTAGCTGGGATCCTGCGGTTAAGCAGTCCGGTGGACAGGGTAAGGCGTATGTGGAGTTTATCGTCAACGAGCTTAAGCCTTATATTGATGCCAACTACCGTACCCAGTCCCAGCGAGAATTCACCGCGATTGCCGGCAGCTCTATGGGTGGATACATCAGCTTGTATGCAGCATTGGAACATCCGAACACCTTTTCTAAAGCCGGTGTCTTTTCGCCTGCGTTGTGGTTTAACGAACAAGAAATGTTGGCTTATCTGAGTAAGGCTGAACCGCAACAGCCAACGCAGATTTATCTGGATATGGGTACAGATGAAACCAGTGACCACACTCTCGAGTTCGAGAAGATCTATCTGGCGGGTGCGGAAAAACTCAACGCTGTTTTGAGTGAGAAGCCTTTACTGGACCTTAAGTACATTATTGGCGAAGGAGATAAGCACGACGGTGATGCCTGGGGCAGGCGTTTTCCTGAAATGCTTGAGCACTTCTACGCCGATTAAGGCCTTATCGCAAGTTTGCGTTCTAGACCTCCTGTTATTTGCCTTGTGGGTAGCAGGAGGTTTTTGTTTGTCTTAACTTCGCCGATTTACTCACTATTTACGGTCAAATAGCCTGTATATAAGTTTAAACTAACCTTCTTTTTACTGTAAGAAACTCAGCTTATCGTGTTGCCGCTTAATTTGTTACAAGCAGTTTAAGTTAATAATTTTGCAACGGTTCTATGGATGAACAATGATAACTAAGTTTAAATTCTCTCCAGTAGCAGTCATGCTGACGCTCGCTTTGATGGGCTGTGATGACTCTTCTGACAACAATACAACAGGTAATGGCGACAACGACTTTGGCGTTAACATCATTACACCTCCGGACGATATCGAAGAACAGTTTCTGCCTGTTGATCCACCTGTGGTTGATGGAACCACTGGCGCGGACAGTGAGCAGGAATCTACCGAAATATCCGACTACAACGAATATCACATCAACTCGGATTTGAAGCTGACTCGTGGTGAACTTAATCACACTAAAGGCTCGGCCATCATGTCGATGGAGTTCTTGACTGGAAACGGTCTAGACCTCCTGCCTATTGAGCGCTCGACAGGTCAATTCTCTATGCAAACAACCAGTGCGTCGGCGAATAAGGAGCTTGATAAGGGCATCAATGTTATCGGTGCGGTGAACGGAGACTTTTACGATACCTATGACGGATGGAACCTAGGTATCTACACCCGAGATGGTGTCAATTACACAGGTTGGGACACCAACAGTGAAGCGGCTATCGTAGTCAAACAAGATGGCGAAATAGACATCATGGAAGCGTCTCCCTATTTTGAGCTAGTTTGGGCTCTCAATGGTGGAGAGTTTGACCGAGTTAAAGCGGTTCACTATTTCGACAAGCAGGAGCACATCAGTAAAGCCTTTACCTCAGAGACACCTGATGCGGGTTCTGTGACCATCTATCCTGGAGATAGCTATCGTGGGAGCGTGGACCTGTCGAGTTTGACCGGGGCGTTGGTGAAACCTGAAGTGAACGGTATAACCGTTGTGGCAAATAGTGACGATTCGGCCCAAGTACAGTTCGCCCCTTTAACCGGTGAGGTCACCGAGCTTGTTCGCGGCGACAACAGTTATGTTATCCCGTCTGGTTATGCCCTTGTGGTGTTTAACCCAGATGAGACGAACATAGCAGCAGGCGACCTATTTGAAGCTAGGTTTGTCACCCAAGACCCTGCTTGGGCTGATGTTAAGCACGCCATCGGTGCAGGTAACAAAGCGCACTTGCTGGTGAAAGAGGGAGAGTTGTCAGAGGGAGCTGTTGATGAGGAGGCGCTGAGCAGTCGCACCGCATTTGGAATCAAAGGCGATGGTTCGTCCTTCTTCTTGACTGTGGACAAGCCTGTTGGATCCGCCACCGATGGGGTTACCTTAAAGAAACTTGGACAGATCATGCTGGGTTATGGTGCAGTGGAAGCGGTGAACCTAGATGGAGGGGGCTCGACGACGCTGGTGGCAAGAATGCCGGGACAAAAACAGAACCATGTGATCAATGTCCCTGCTGATGGTAGTGAGCGCGAGGTTGCCAATAAGCTGGCTCTTACTCTTGATAAAGACAAAGCGACTTACCCAGATGATGTGGCTATTTATCCAAGAACCATGACCATATTGGCCGGTTCAGTGTACGAGAGTTTTATGGCGATTGGCTATGATGGCTCAACACTGGCAGGCAGTGAAGTGGATAAAGAGTTTGGAATTAGCTCGATTGATATTGGTCGAATTGACATGGACTCAGGTGCCTTTACTGCATCGAAACAGGCGGCTGAAGGTTATGTGGGTGTCAACGTGGGGGATCTGCAAGGCTTTGCTCAGGTTGAGGTTGTGGACCGTATCGACGCTTTGCTATTTGACCTTGTTGAGGTAACAGTGGATGCCGGTGGTGAAGTTACGTTGCTACCAACCCTGATCTCTGATGATGAGCAAGTGACCTACACCCCAGACCAACTTGAATATCAGTTAAGTAGCGATGAGTTTGGCCAGATCGATCCTGAAACCGGTGTGTTCCATGCCAACGATGTTCAGGGCGCAGAGGTTGAAGCGACCGTGAAATATCAAGATAAGCAAGCGAGTGTTCTGATCAAAATAGGTGTACCACCAGAGGTGGTCGATGATTTTGAGACCGGAGTGGATGGGTATGTTGCGAGTGGCTCTAGATATCAAGAGGTTAATATAGAGCCAGAGAATGAAAATGTGTTTGAGGGTAGCACGTCGTTAAAGCTAAGTTGGGTCACGGATCCTGCCCAGCCCGGCACATTTGGTGCTTATGTCGTCGATGAGGCGCAGCAAGAGCTTATTGGCTATCCACAAGCACTGGGTGTGAACGTCTATATTCCAGAGGAACTGGCTGGAAAAGAGTGGTGGGTACGAGGCTCTCTAGTTGACAATGCAGGCACTGCAATTGGCATCGACTATAACAATGAGGGTGATAGCTTGCCGGAGAAGGGCTGGCACTTTATGCAAGCTCAGATACCAGAAGGTTATGCTCCGCCGTTGAGAATGGATGAACCTTTCCGTTTCTTGGTATTGGAGACGGCTAGCCGAATTGATTCGCATGTTGTGCTGGATAACTTTACCACCATTTACAGCAGTGATACTGACCTAACTGGGCCAAGTGTTACGGTAACCCCTGCCGATGAAGAGACGGTCGACAGCCAAGAGGTTTCGGTTCGCCTGCAGCTTTTTGACGATTCTGAGGTGGACTTTGAGCGTACCGAGCTGATCCTTGATGGTGAAGACGTTAGCGGTTCGCTGCAAACCAATAATATTGATGCGGTCTGGTTTGATGCCAATGGCTTGGCTGATGGCTGGCACAAGGTGGAATATCGAGCATTTGATAAGAATGGTAATGTCTCTGCGGGAGATACGCTATTTGATGTAGTGACTGATGAAGCGCGTATTTACGTCGAATCGGAACATGAACTCATCTATCCATCGGGCACCTTTGATTTCCCAGTAAAAGTGACCAAGGGTGAAGCGCTAGGTACTTTTGTGTTGGAGCTTACTTATGATGCCACTAAGTCGCAGATTAATGTTCAGCCTGAGGATGTTTTACCTACTGATGTTGTAGAGGAAACAGGTTACTGGAAGGGCACCTTTACAGGTATGGACGAAAGCTCTGAGACACTGGCTCGTGTGGAGCTGACTGTCGACGACTATGTTCAGAACAGCGCGATATCCTTGGGCGTGAGTGGTGCCCTCGACGGTGAGGCCTATTATCATCCGCTCATCAAGCAAGATGTAGGCGGCAAATACATGCTGATCACCGACCATACCATTAAAGGTCAGGAGAAGTGGTTACTGGTTACCGATGCACAAGGTAAACCTGCCCGCGGGGTTGATGTAGAAACTTTCCTTTACAACATTGAAACCGATGAAGTCTCAGATGTACGTCAGTTGGGCACTACGGATCATACAGGGCGAGTGCTGTTTCAAGAGGTGGACGTAGGCCCAAGCCGAGAGGTCTATTTTAGAGCTTATGATGATGAAGGTGCCTCGTTGATGTCCACCTTAATGTCACTGGAAGAGCAGTTAACGAACTTACCGAGCCAAGTGTTTATTACCCCAGGTCGGGATGTGAGTGAGGTGAACGTGACTTGGTTTACTGCCTCGACGGTGGAAGATACGGTAGCTTTTTATGGCTCTGACGGATTGAACCAAACAGCTCCTGTAACCTCATCTGAAATCCTACCGTTTTTCTACGGTGAGGAGCCAGGGGTGGTTCGTGTTCATCATGCACTGCTGACAGATCTTCAGCCTGGTACTCAGTATCAGTATCGAGTGGGTCATCAAGGGAAGCTAAGCGAAACCTATAGCTTTACCACCGATGATCAAGACGATGATGTGCGTATCATGCTGTACGGCGACACTCAAACAACCGGTGATGGCAGTATTAATCATGGCGCACCTTTGGTGACAGAACTGTTTGATAAAATGGAGAGCCAACTGCCAGATACGGATCTTATCATGCATGTGGGTGACTTCACTGAAGATATGAGTGACTACCAATTAGTGCGTCAGTTCTTCGATGCGATTTCTGGTGAAGGTCGCTTAGCGTCGAAACTATTCGTTCCTACAGTGGGCAACCATGAGGTGTATAACGAAGGGCGTGAGAAATTCGAAGCTATCTTCAACACACCGCAGAACGGGCCTTTTGGCTATCCGAACCAGAAATCTGTGTATAGCTTTGATTACGGCAATGCCCATATCGCAGTGTTGAATACCGAGCTCTTTACCGATGAAGAGTGGCGTATCATGACCGACTGGTTAGTGAATGATATGCACGGCTCTGACAAGCCATGGAAGCTAGTGATGTTGCATCGTCCACCGTATAACGCCAACCCGAATTCGGGGAACGATATGGTGAATCAGTATCTACCACAGGCTGCGGATGCAGCGGGGGTCGACCTTGTACTGTCAGGCCATGACCACATCTACTCTCGCAGTGTTGCGGTTGAAGATGGCAAGCCCAATACTGAAGGAGTGAACTATCTGATAGCAGGTTCTGCTTCAATGAAGTTCTATGATGCGGGTCAAGACGGCATAGTGCCAATCGCTGAGGTGTTGTATGACGATGATGTGCATACCTTTACCACTCTGCATATCCATGGTGAAGAGCTGACCCTTGAGTCTCGCAACATCAACGGTGTGCTAATCGATAGCAAGGTACTGCTCAACAATTGATAGCGAGCTGGCACAGGGGCAATAGTCAAAGAAGAGCCCTTGTGCCAGACCATTGCGCTTTGCTGTGGTTTTTATCTAGCAGAAGCACTCAAACGCCTTAGTACATGGTATCTCTGCATCTGCTGAGGCGTTTCTTTTGGAATAAAAGCTTGTTTCATGACTTTTTGGTGTCAAGCTCAAACACGTAATTGGGCAAAAACACACTATTTGTTTATCTCAAACGTGTCGGCAGTCGCACCCCATCAAAGATGCTCGTGCTAAAAAGGTTTTTACATTACAGTTATTACTCATTTCTGTTTCCCTAGTTTTTCAGTATTAAGCTACTTTAAATAACTTATCCTTCTGATCACGCATCGCTTTGGTTTCGTAATAATCTCTCGCGAGCGCAGTTTCAGTGAATTCGACTTCACCCTTGAAGTTACCTTGAACGGCTTTTTTAATTTCATCCAAAGTCACTTCAAAAAACTCTTTGCGACGGTTAATCGCATTGACACGACGCTCGTCAAATACGTCATGCAGCTTCTTCTCTAGTGCAGGCGCATCATCGGTATGAATCATCGCGTGCACGTCGAAGGTGAACGGCACTGATGCGTCACCAAGCTCTTTCACACGATCCATTGGCTCTAGTCGACGAGTCATACCAATTTTATAAACATTCTCACCAAACGAACCTACGTTTGATATTACGTATACATGACCTTGCCTAGTCTGTTGAGCCATTGATTCTGCACGCTGATGTTTCTCTTCCGCCTTCTGTAGAGCCTCTCGTAACTGAATAATCTTGTCTTCAAGTTTGTTGCGCTTCTCACCCTCAACGCTTAAGAGCTCGTTCTTAGCCTGCTCAAGAGCCTCACTATAACGCTTCTCTTCCTCTTCGGCTTCTTTCTCAATACGCTTGATCTCTTGCTCAATCTTCTGCTCTTCACGCATTTGCTCGCGGATTTCTGCCTGCTCTTCTTTCTCACGTTGCTTCTTTTCTTTGTACTCGTGAGTTAGCTTCAGCTCTTTTAACTTCAGCTCTAGGTACTGCTTAGTGATTGAAATGTGGTTCGACTCATTTACTTTATTTATCGAATCGAAAGCACGCTTGATACGCTCTTCCATGCGAAGTACGTTCTTCCACGTACACTTCGCAATTGCCGCATCACATTCGTTGTTGAATGCTCGAGACGTTAGGCGGATGCTACGTTCCGTCATCTTACGCCCCTCGGTTCTCGAATCACCGACTGTCCATTCTGTAGGGCAATAGAACGCACCGTTTTTGTTGTTCTTGAGACGAACCAACGACTTTTGCTGTTCTTTCACTTTATCGATAGCACGTTTATATGACTCACTGTCGTCATAGTCATACTGCGCTTTATAGAAACCAAGCTCCGCCAACTCGACATCTTCGTTATAGACAGCAAACGCTTTGTACAACTCATCATATTCTTCTTTGCGCTTGCCAAAGCGAAACTCCAACTGACTAAGCTTTCTATCCAACTCTTCTTTTTGTTCTTGATGCTTTGCCTCAAGGTCTCTCGTGCGTTTGGCAATCTCATTGGTCTTACGGTCACTGTCTTTTTGCAGTCTTTCCATAGCCACTTTGTACTCATTCTTCATGGCGGATTTTAGAGCTTCTCGCTTCTTCGACTCCGTCTGAGTAAGAGTCTCCTGCTCAGATTTGTTGCGAGCCTTCTCTTTTCTCATATCTTCGTCGAAAGTCGCTTTTAAGATCTCTTGTTCCCTAGCAAGCTCGTCGCGCTCCTGAGTCGCCAACTCTACAACCGCCTTTTGCTCAGCCTTGATTGAGATTAGTCGCGTCTCTGCTTCAGAGATAATTGAATCTGCTTCGGCTTGAGCGTCAACTATGTGGCTGTACTTAGTGTTCAGTTCATCGAGGTTGCTCTGCTGTGACGCAAGGGTCTTCGTTAAAGCTTTCTGTTTCGAATGTGCGAAAAAGAGGACTACTAGCAGCAATATCGATACTAGAGAAAGCCCTATTAGAGCAAAATGAAGTGGAGACATATTGATTACCCGTGCAGATGTTGTTGCGGATAATTTTAAAGTAAAACCTAAAAAATCACTGATCAGTTCACGCCAATTGAAAGTATCTTGCAGTTCACTGGAAAATAAAAAGAACTACCAAGGTTGGATGAACCAAAACCACAATAGTACTGAGAGCCTCAACCTGTACTAAAAAGGCCGACATTCGTTTCTGTGATGTCGGCCTAGTAAATACCAACCATAGGCACACGCGTTTAGATTACGCTTCAGCTTCCGCCAATAGGCTCAGGTTCTCCACCAAACTCAAGTAGCTCGAACCCAATACGCCTTTCGCTTTCCAATCTTGGTGGGATCTGGCATTAAATGTTCCACTTCGAGTCACTAATAATCCATAGTCACCATCTAACGCAGACTTAGACATATCAGCATACATGAATGCCGACTCTGGGATTTCACCATCAATTTCATAAATCTGAGCGACCGCGATCTTGCCAGACGCGTGGTTGAGCTTAATTAGCTCTGGGTCAGAGTGATCTTCTCTATCAACACTCCAACCCTCAGCGTGCATATCAACAATTTTAGTCAGGAAGTTCTTAAACTCACCGTCTTCCTCTGGGTCATAGCTATAGCGATGCTCCGAGGCGAGATGGTTGACTTGAATAAGGTTAGTTAGGATGTCATTTGTGTAAATCAAGGTGTGGTAGATAGTATCCCAGAAGCAAACTTCCTCATTGCCGTCTTCGTCCTCATCTTCGTCATAAAGCAGGTCCCAAATAATATCTTCATCAAACTCAGTGGCTTGAAGCAACATTTCTTCCACGTCATCTTCAGCAAGTGACCCCAGTTCTTCCTTGAACTCAGTTTCTAGAAACTCATCCCACTCAGTTCTATCTGAATGGCTATACAACTTCTTGTAGCTATCTACAATCCAATCGCACTTATTAGCGAGCAATTGGTAGCAGGCATACTTTTGCGCCAGTAATACAGCCATATATATTGGGGTGATCGCAATCTCTAAGTTAGCCTCCGAGTCTCGGGCGAAATCTTCAAGATCGGACATAAAGATAGACTGAGGCGACACTTTATCTTGGTAAATGTCGATGATGGCTGTTTTAAACTTTTCTATTTCAGCCATGCGAAGTTCATGAAGCTCCTCCAGAGACATTGTTTCTCTCGGGTCTACATATTCCTCATCATAATCAATTTCTGTGTCACAGATTTCTAGCTCATTCACAGCAGGTTTCTGGATGCTGTATGAACTATGAGAAGCTTTCTCATGCGCCCCATTTGCTTCACGATGCATCTCTTCTCTGAGGCGTTTAAATTCATCACTAAAGCCACCCATCACTTTTACTTGTGCCAATAGGTCACTTCGCTTTTGCTTAACAAACGCACGTTGGTAACCATACCCGCCCGCTAGCTGTTCGTCGGTCATTAAAAGCAACTCCTCCCAATAGCCAAGGTCAGCCTCTAAAGCGCTCAGACGACCATTGTTGTAGCGCTCACTTGTGTTTTTAATGGAAGATTGACCAGACTTGCTCTTAAAGAATGCTTTGTCACTCTCTATCTTTGAGTAGGTGTCTGCTGTTATTTGGCGGTTAGCTGATGATGACTTTGCCTTTTTAGCCTGTTTTGGTTGAAGGTTTGATGAAACTGCCTTCACGTCTGTTTTGCTACTTGGAGTCGATCTGGGTGAAGGCTTTTGAGGTTCAACTTTAGAGACGGGTCGGGTCGGCTTTTTCATCGCATTCGCCCTGACCTCAGCGTGGTGCTCAATCTCTTCGCTCGACATTGCCTTCACTCTTTTGTTCGGCCGACGCTCACTTTTGATGTTTGGCGAGTGGTCTTCAAGGAATAATTTACCAATACCCCACATGATTAGACCTGCTAGCCCCACCCAAAAACCGATTTCAAGTAGAGTCTGACCAAACTCAATTACATTTTGACCCGTTTCTGAACGGAAGAATACAATAACTAGAACAATGGCAATTATGTACTGCACTTAGGCACCCTCAACACTATCAACAATGACGTAAGTATATGGGTCAATGGGGCAAAACCACTTATCAGTTTCCGCCAAGTGAGGAATCTGATTCCCTATTTGGTGCCTGTCCTTCAATCTTTTCTCAATCTTTTTGGAATGACACCGCCGCCCCCACTAATGCTAAATAAAAGCGATTTCAGGAAGAGCCCAAAACACTGCGTTGTGGTGCGGTGGGTAAGGATATAGAGCTTGTTTCTAACGGCGGCCGAGTTGATATGCCGTTCAGGTGAGAAGATTAACCGCAGATTCTTGGGTTCCAATAGCTATGAGATATCGGTTATTCCCAGCGAAATTTAGGCTTCATATATAGTTCACGCTGTGGTTAATAAGTGGAGAATTCTGTTGTGTTTAAATATGTAGCGGTGTTATTACTGGCGCTATCTTTTGGAGTAACTGCAGGTGAAGGCGTTGAGCCTGAAATAGTCACTTTGCACCAAGTGAGCGTTACAGATGCGTTTGCAAAATATGAAGTCATGGTCATTGCCAAAGACTCGGATGAGTGGTTCGCGGCAACTATCTCAAAGGGAGAGCTTGATGTGCGCTTTTGTAATGTCCTCAGTGCATGGAACCTTGAGCTCGTTGATGCTCAAGTGCTAAATGTCGAGCGTCAATTGGTAGGTGCGCATGCCGTTACCAAGTGGGACTGCCGTAATTAGTATTTTAAGACTTTGAATATGGCAAAAGATGCAGAACATACACCAAAAGTACCAAATAACGGCTTATGTTATGTGAATAGGGTTCCTTCTTTGGTGCCTGTTCTTTAATCTCTTGCTCCACTAGCTTGTCTAGAGCACAAACCTAAACATATTAAAGAATGTAAGTATTTAATTATTATTGTCTTTCATTTCAAGAATCAACCAAACTAAGAAACCATCAGTTTTTAACTCTTTAGGATAGTGAGAAAATAAATTGTCCATAATCCACCAAATAATACAACGCCGCATTAAGGTGTGGAGTAAAGTGTGCCATACTTTGAGCGAAGCGAAAAACGGCACACGTTACGAAATCGCTCTAAAATTTTTTGTTGGGCTATAAATTTTCAACTACGTAATTTTGCCCCTCAGTTAAAATCTTCAAACCTCTCTCGGCTGGATTGAGACCATAAAGCTCCTCGATAAAGTTTCGATTTAAAACTATCTTTAAGCCTTGGACTGATTCTATTTCAAAAGTTAAGGTTTCCGAATCTAAACTAGAAGTCGTTTCTGAAACTTCATATGGTCCAATTTCCAAAGCCAGCTTGGAAATAGCAGATAGCTCATTGATACATTGATTCCAGTGAAGTTCACAGTCTGTCCATGGACTCGCTACTATTTTTTCGAGTTCAAGTTTGATACTTTGTTCAGTCGCATAAGCATAATATACTGGGTTCATGGCTTTTTTTGATATGTATATTAGGCCGGATGCATTCATTGTTTGATTATTTTCCAAATGAAATATACGCTCACCAGTATCTTCAAAAAGTGTCAGCCCAGACACATACTGATTTGTATTTTCTAGAACAGATGACAGTTCTTTAACTATATCGTGTGAAAAATATACCGGTTGATTACTTGACTGAACGAGAGTAATGATCAACCTCTTATTTATTCTGTTCTCCTCCGCATTTGAGTATGTTTTGTAGCCGGTAGCTATCGAAGTCAAAACTGCCAAAGCAATTATGGTCAGCTTCGTACCACTACTAGGATTAGAGAATGTCCCTAGCACAGCCATAGCGAGAGTAATACCGATCAATATAAATTCTACAGTAAAATCCATTTTATCTTCCTTTTACCTAACATTGTTAATAACAGAACAGCTCGTTTTTCTATTGCCTAGCTTTCATTCAAGGTGCCATAAACCAATGAAATATATTGTATATAATTCATATTTCGTATTCTGTCTTTACATAAAAACGAGCGAGCGTGTTATCTTAGGAAGAATAGTGTTAATCCTATTAATAACAATAATTTATTAAATTTTCTATCCGCAAACGAGATTGGGATCTCGGAAAAAAGTCATTCTTCATATACAACCAAATCTAGCCCCAATAAACTGTATAAATTTACAAGAATTGCATGCCAGAGTGCACAGTGCCAAACAAATTTGTCCGCAGAATTGGAGGTGTTGGCATAAGTGAAAATAAGTGAAACGACATGCAGAATGTTGTGCAGAAAAAGGACCTTAAACATAATTGGGCATAAACAAGCTAGCCAATACTCCCTGTTCGCAAATATAAAGTACAAACTTCAAACCTAAGCTCATAAAAAAGGAGCTCGCAATGAGCTCCTTCAATATTCAGTATTTTCTCGTTCTATGTACCGTTAGGCTCTAGCGATAGCAAGTTCGCCTGCTTCAGCCTTGCTTGGCAATAGCACCTGTAAGGTACCAGAGTCGAGCTTGGTGATTTCGATAGGAGCTTGATTCCAGGTCGCTTGATACTCATAGCGCTCATCAAGGTTGACCAATACGATACTCTGTTTGGCATTGGCACTTACGCGAATGGTCGCATCCAGTTTGGTGTAGTCTGCATCCCACTCTTGTTTCTCTACCCAAGTATCGAAGCCAGTGGTGAGCTTACCCAGCACATGGTAGGAGTTAAACCAGTTTACTACTGGAGAAGTAAGGCCACTGAACTGATGCCAACCCGCACCACGCTCAGACTGAACGATGAAGTGCTCGAAACAGAAGTAAGAGGTTTCCACTTCTTTCTTCCAAAGATCCAGTGCAGTGCGGCCGATACGATGGGCGAGCTCAACATCACCTAGATCAAGGGCGGTCTTCCAGAAGAACCACTGATGTGGCATCCACACCGCGCCGTTACAGTAGCCATCTGGCTTGTAATAAGGGGCTTGGCGATCGACTAGGGTAATACCAATAGGTGTCCAGAAGTGCTCACTCGATTTTAGGCGAGACAGGAATAGCTGCTGCTGTTCTTCATCACACACACCGGCAATAACAGGCATAACGCCGTCCATACCCATGTTGTAGTTGATGCCATCGTCTGTGTGCAGGTGACCCGTTGGTTTTCCTTCTTCGTTGTGCAGCACATAGCTAAAGTACTGAGATTTAGGATCCCAAGCGTGCTCTTGTAGCGCTTGACTAAACAGTTCAATGTCTTGGTCATAAGCGGCCACATCGGCATCCAGTTCAAGGGTTTTAGCAATGTCTTTTAGGATGCGCGCCGCACGTATGGTGTAAGCCGAGTTGCACGAGCACGCAACGGTCTCTCTTAAGTCCGTACTCTCATCATGAATGACTCTATGCTGGGCTGGATAGTCATCCCAGCCGCCGGTATCCCATGGGAAAATGTCCCAAGTACGTAGGATATTTGATTGAAGGTTGTTGGTGGCTGAGCCTTCGCCATGACCTGCCAGATAAGCGTAGAACTGTTTAACGCTGCCATACACCTCTTTTAAGAACTCCAGATCACCCGTCTTATTCCAGATCTCTTGCAGAAGGTAGATCTGGATAGGAATAGGGCTACCATGGCTGATATAAGCGGAGTGGGTATCCCCCTCAGGGGTCAGATAGGTGCGCAACGTCTCTTTCGCGCGCTCCACGTCATAATCCATCAGTGCCATACCGATGAAGCCAGAGTCCCAAGTGTATAGGCAATCCCACCATTTACCTGGGGTGTTGTGCTTGATGTATTGGCGACGAGTATAAACCGGATAGACCACATTCAGGATCTCGGTGGCCGCCATTCTTTCTTGACTGAACTCATAGGTCTCACCGCTAGGCATGGTGTTCATGCGTACGCGAGTTTCACGTGCACTATGGTAGACAGTCTCTAGCTGTTCATCATTAGATTGGATAAAGCGATTGATATCGGCCAATACCTTTTCACGGTTCCCCGAAGATACCTGCGAGTAGATTACTTTTGAGGTATGGCTATCCACGTTGATAGGACGCATAAAGGCATTAAGGAAATGACCCTGTTGATCGCCTTGGATAATAGACTGATAGGTATTTGGCACAAACAGGCGTAATGAGCGATCAAGCTCGCTGCTGAAGATCTGACGTAGCCAGCAGCTGTCATGCTTCCAGGTAATACCGTAGAAGTTATCTGAATCTTCATATTTTAGGATAACGCCATAGTCCCCTATGTACTCTATCTCTGGAGTGTAATTCTTGGCCTCTTGTGGGAAGCTTACTTGGGCTACTTGTTCCTTTTCAACAACAACAATTGAGTCGAATACTACCTCTTGTTCGGTAGCTGAGGTTAGGGTGAACTCGAGATTTGAGCTCAGTGCTCCTAGTGGCAGTTCTGCCAGTGCAAACTCATCGTCCGTTGCGGTAAGCTCCACAGTGCCTGAAAGATCTCCAGAGAGATCAAATGAGGCCGCCGCTTGGCTTGAATAGCGAATCAGTGCCACGGCATTGCTGAATGATTTGTCATTGGCATCAACCTGATAGCTGACCCAATCACCTTTTTCTGCGCCAAATCCGGTGCCGATACCGCTGCCGCCCACTAGGTTGTGTCCACGAAACTCAGCGCGCTTTAAGCCATCCTCTGTGTTGTGGTCTGTGCGACGCATGGTGGCAAATTTCAGCTCTTGGTAATCAACCGCATCCAGATAGATAGCGTCAGTTGGCAGGTATGGCTCAACAAGCTGCATCTCGATATCGTGATCACCCATGCTGGTTGGCATCAGAGGATAGTTAAGGTTTGCCGCTAGATGCAGGTTAAGGTTTTGAGTCACGTCTGTGTTGTTTCTATAGTCACAGCGAATCAGGCGACAATCTTCACCCGCCGCAGACACTGAAACATCGCAGTAAACCTGATCTTTCCATTCAATCTCATAACGGTATGAATAGTATTCGTGATTTGGTGACGCTTCCCAAGCATGGAATGCAGAGGCCCATTTTTCGTTAGGCACTATCATTTGACGGCGGAAGTGACCTGGCATGACGGTGACATCGAAGCGTAGGCCTCGATCATTATTTGCTACGTGAGCAACACCGGCATAGTTCTTTGAGTATGGGCCCCAGTCTGGCAGGCTCAAATCTTGATTCTTTTTGATAAATGGCATTGTACAACTCCAAGATTGCCAAATTGGTTGACACTAATAAGGCCAACATTAATAAATCGATTTTCTTGTGAAATGATATTCATCAAGATGCAAAAGAGTGTAAAGGGCGTGACTTCACACTCTGGTTGATTAGGTTTGGTTAAATTCGTTCTACCTGACGTGGGTCTACTGGTTGGCCGCTTCGAGAAGACTCAATAGCAGCAAAACAGAGTCGTAGACCTTCTAAACAGGACTCCGGGGTCCCCTGTGGGCGGCGCTTATGGTCGATAGCTGACATGAGATCGCCCATGGTGCCTTTGAAGGCGGCAGGGAACCAATCCGGGGTGACAGAGATATTGGCTTGTCCTTTATGATTTACGACCTTGATAGGTCGGTCGCTTGCACCAAGAGAGCCCCCCTCAAGAGAAGCGACTCCTTGGGTACCACACACATGGTAAGAGCCTGAATCCTCGTGGTGTGAAGAGGCGCGCATGTTGATGCTGACTTGGGCGTCGCCAAAGTCGATGTTGACCGAAACCAGAGTAGGTACATGAATGACTTGCTGTGGAGTAGTGGTTGCTTTGGCGTATACCGAACGGGCTTGCTTGCCAGCAAACAAGGTGGCCACAAGATCAAACCAATGGATGGCAAAGTCATAGCAGATAAGGTGCTCGACCTCGGCCAATGGATGTCCCTTCATTATCAGGTCATGAGGCCAGTAGACATTAAAATCCGCCGAAACTATCTCTCCAATATGTCCCTTGTCGACCACCTCGCGCAGCGCATAAAAGTGGGGGGCAAAGCGGCCGTTTTGGTTGACCGCTAGGGTATTGGAGCCTTGTTTTGCCAGTTCACACAACTCAAGACCGTCGGAGATTGCCTCGACGAATGGCTTTTGGCTCATGACATTCTTACCCGCTTTCAAGGCCGCTTTTACCACGCTCGGGCGAATGTCTACATGCAGCGCCAGATCGACGATATCAACGCTTGGATCGCTCAAAACATCGCTGTAATTGGCAGTAATATAGGCATCAGGAAAGAGCTCTTTTTGGAACGACTCAGCGCGCTCAAGCTTAATATCGCAAAGGGCAACGACCTTCCAACCGCACTCTTTATAGGCGCTGGCTTGGACTCGACCTATGGCGCCGCAACCGATCAGGGCAACCTTGTGCTGACTTTTAGGTTGTGGGTAGAGAGGTATCTCGATGTCGAACTGTTTGATGTCCGTTTGGGCAATAGAATTATATGGCATTTGGCCTCCTACTTAAGACGAACCGGTTGGCGTGTCTCGGCACTCTGTTTGGCCGCATCCACAAACTTCTGACCCAGAAGGGAGTAATGGGCACCGCACGGGCCCTCGACTTTGCCTCCATCATCGATAACGCGATTTAGGTATTCGAAGATGTCTCGCTGCTCACCGAAGTCGTGAACCGCCAGCTCACGTACCTCTGGGTGAGCACTGGTTTGCACCTGCACATGGGTAGCGTAGTCGCGACTCATGATGGTGCCTTGGGTGCCTACCACAACAAAGCCACAGAAGGGCTGCGGCTGAGTGACCCAAGGGTCGGTAAATGTGCCCCAACGGGTTTGGAATGAGGAGAGGCCTGCTGGATAGCGTGCAATGACGATGCTTTGCTCATCCACTTCATATCCGGCTGGAATATGGGAAACTGCGGTCACTTCTTCAGGCATCTCACCATCGCGGAACCAGGTACCTATGGTGACTCCGTAGCCAAGATAGTCGAGCAATGAACCGCCCCCGGCTGCCTTGCTATACCACCAGGTTTCATTTGGGTCAGGCGTTTCGGTCACCTCTTTTTTACCGTGCAGATGGTAAAGAGGGCCTCGGTTTCCATCATAGTAGTGCACCTCGGTGACCTCTCCAATCTCGCCAGCATCAATCATGGCTTTGGTGGTGCGATGGGTGTCATACCAAGCCAAGGGCCAGTTCACGCAGAGATGCACCTTATGTTGATTGGCTACACGAATGGCCTCCTCTGCATCGGCGGTACTGGTCGAAAATGGTTTTTCTAAAAGAATATGGATGCCACGCTCGGCAAGTCGCTGGGTCCACAGAGTATGGTCATCGGTCACCGAGCAGACGATGCCTAGGTCAGGCTGAGTCTCCTCAAGCATCTGTTGCCAGTCGGTGTACATGAGTTTGTGAGGGATCTCTAGATCATCACAAACCGGGATCATTCGTTCGTTAGTTGGGTCGTAAACGCCAACTACTTGGTAGTCTTTTGATTTCTGGGCAATCTCTAGCAGGTCGCCGATGTGCATTTGATCGAAGCAAATGCCAACCACTTTTTTTACTGTCATGTCGCTATTCTCAATATGTCTTTACAAATATATTATGCAAGGATACTAGCAACATTGTTCTTGATTAAATGTGATAGAAATCAAAATCGAATTCACATCATCCAAATAATGCATTTAATGCTGGACTGAGGTCAGTCGAAAAATGACGAAGTCCCCTTATATAAAAGGGTTTGGATGAATTTTCATGTTTTGTTTGGAGATTCAGACTTCTGTTAATCCCTGAGATACCAATCACAGTTCGTTGAAGTTCAGTTAAAAGCGCGCGTGATATTTGATTAGAATCAATACCTGTCTCATCTTTACTCTTATTGTTGTAAATACAAAAATTAAGCGCTCTTTGATTAATTGATATATGACGAGGGTGAACTGTCACTACGCTCAGTGCATAGGTGATGGTGCAGACTGACTAGTATGGGGATTGAAATGAAATATAGACTCGGAATAGACATGGGCGGCACGGAAATCAAAATGTCGATTCTTGATGAGCAAGAACATGCGGTTCTACAAAAGAAGTTCTTAACTAATGATGATCCAAACGACCCAATGAGTTGGGCCGACTCTTTGATGCGCGCAACCGATGAGATGTTGGAGGATTTCGATGGCGAACTGCTGAGTGTAGGGGTAAGTGTGCCTGGGCTAAACGATAAAGCGTGTGAAAAGATTTTATCTATGCCTGGTCGTCTTAAGGGCATTGACACCTTTGATTGGACACAACTTACATCAAGAACGTCTAACGTCCGAGTTATTAATGATGGCAAGGCGGCGCTGCTGGGTGAGCTGCACTCTCAGAACTTCAACCATGTCTCCGATGTGGTGATGCTAACCCTAGGTACGGGCGTCGGCGGTGCCATTATGATTGACGGTAAGCTCTATCAGGGGGCTCGAGGCGTAGCGGGTCACATAGGCCATATCTGTCTTGACTGGCAGCAGGAGAAAGGCATTACCGGAATTCCCGGCAGTTTTGAGGACAGCATTGGTAACTCAACCATAGCCAAACGCACTAACGGTCGCTATACCTCAACCTATGATCTCGTTCAGGATGTTAAGAAGTACGATGAATTTGCCATCAGTGTTTGGCTGGAATCAGTCAGGAAGTTGGCCATCGCCATCTCTTCCATCAACAACATACTGGACCCTGAGATGTTTATCCTCGGCGGAGGCATACTTAATGCTGGTGATGAGTTGTTTAATCCGTTGTATGCCTATCTTAAAGAGTATCAGTGGGCACCCACCAACGAGGATATTAAGCTAGTCCCTGCGGTGAATGGCACATGGGCGGGCTCTATCGGCGCTGCGCTCTTAGGAAAGTCATACAGCTAACTCGAACCATCACTGTTTGTTATTGCAATGCGCTCAGGCCAGATAGGTCTGGGCGCATTTTTGCTTTTCTGCGCCCCTTTGGTTTCTGTTTTTGGGTGTGATTCACCACTTTCTACGAGTATCAAGCCCGTGGGCCCTTGGGCTCACGGCTATGAGTCCCTTGAAAGAGAGGCGGCAAGTCATGCTTAGAAATTTCAGCGGTGTCATATTATTGGGATGAATTTGATTTGGTTAATCTTGTTAATTTCACACATTCAAACTTATGCACTCACATGATCAGCGCAAATATGTACTATCTGTAAGTACAAGTTCTGAATAAATTGCCAGCCTTGTGATGGCTTAAAAGAATGCAACGATAACGGGTGCGTGAGAGTAGTATGACAGCAGCAATGATAGAAAAGGCTTGGTGGAAAGAAGCCACGGCTTATCAGATTTACCCAAGGAGCTTTAAAGACAGCAATGGCGATGGTATCGGCGATTTGAATGGCGTGACCTCGAAGCTGGATTATCTAAAGGATCTTGGGATCGACCTTATCTGGATCTGTCCTATCTTTGCTTCTCCTAATGATGATAACGGCTATGACATCAGTGATTACCAAGACATCATGGCCGATTTCGGCACCATGCAAGACTTCGACCGTCTTCTTGCAGAAGCGCACAAGCGTGGCATCAAGTTGATCTTGGATCTGGTGCCAAACCACACCAGTGATGAGCATGCGTGGTTTAAAGAGTCTCGCTCTTCTCGCGATAATCCAAAGCGTGATTGGTACATCTGGAAAGATGAAAGCGAAATCAATAACTGGGAGAGTATCTTCAAGGGCTCTATCTGGGAATATGACGAGCTGACCGACCAATATTATCTGCACTTTTTTTCTAAGAAGCAGCCCGACCTCAACTGGGAGAATCCTGAGGTTCGTGATGCCATGTGTAACATGGTCAACTGGTGGCTAGAAAAGGGGATTGATGGCTTTAGAATCGATGCCATTAGCGTAATGAAGAAGGCCCCAGGTTTGCCAGATCTGCCGAATCCTGATGACCTTGACTATGTGCCTTCTATTCAGGCCATGATGAATGTGGATGGCATCATAGATTTTGTGGATGAAATGTGTGAAAGAACCTTCAACAAACACGGTGCAGTGACGGTTGGTGAAGCCAATGGTGTGAATCCAAGCAGTGCCGTTGACTGGGTGGGCGCACAGCACAATCGCCTGAATATGATCTTCCAGTTTGAGCACTTAGCGCTATGGCAGGAGGGTGAGAGCAATCAACTGGATCTGGTGAAACTTAAGCAGGTGTTTAACCAGTGGCAACAGGGCATGCATGGTGTGGGTTGGAATTCACTGTTTGTGGAAAATCATGATATCCCGCGAGTGGTCTCCAAATGGGGGGATACAGACAACTACTGGTATGAGAGTGCCACGTCCATCGCCGTGATGTATTTCTTAATGCAAGGCACTCCCTTTATCTATCAGGGCCAAGAAATTGGGATGACCAATACCCAGTTTCAGCGAGTCGAAGATTTTGACTGTGTACTGATGAAGAATCAGGCAAAAGAGATGCAAAGAGAAGGCATGAGTGACCAGGCTATCATCCAAGCCCTTGCCCCTCATGCGCGTGACAATGTGCGTACCCCAATGCAGTGGGATAGCAGTGAGCATGCAGGTTTCAGCAGTGCAACCCCATGGCTTGCAGTGAATCCTAATTATTCAAAGATCAATGTCGCTTCTCAGATAACGGACAGCAACTCTGTGCATGGCTTCTATAAACAGCTTATCGCGCTTCGAAAACAAGTTGAGTCACTTATCTATGGTGATTTTGATTTGGTGCTACCTAAGCATGAACGTCTGTTTGCCTATGTGCGCCGTTATGGGGATGAAAGCACCTTAGTGTTAGTGAATTTCTCTGATGAGGAGTTGTTATTGAGCGCGGAGGAGCTTGGTCACGAGCCATCTTCCCTGTTGCTGAGTAACTACTCAGATTTTCAGGCAACATTAAACCTTCGTCCATTTGAGGCCAAGGTTTATACCATCAACTGATTATAAATAGCCACCCGCCGACTCGGGTGGAACATGACTTAATTACTCTATATTACGACGGAAACAATTATGAAAAAGAACCTAGTTTTATTGGCATTGCTTTCTGGCAGTGCGATGGCTCAAATCGTACCTGAGGAAGGCGCAGAGTTGGTTGTTTGGGCAAACCCAGGCGAGAATGCTGAAGTAGCGCGCTATGCGGCAGATAAGTTTGAACAGAAATACGACGTCGAGATCCAGGTAAGAGAGGTTTCGGTTCTAGGCTCTGTAGATCAGATGATCCAAGATGGCGGTTCCACCCGTGTTGGTGACGTATTCCAGTTCCCTCATAACATGCTGAGCTCAGGCGTTGAGTCGGGTGTCCTGATGGAGAACTTGGTCAGTGCTGACCGAGTGAAGAATGACTTTATTCCAAGCGCTACCGATGCGTCTACCTATAGCGATGGCAAGGTGTATGGTTTCCCTTCATCTATGACCACAACCGTGCTTTTCTATAACAAAGACCTGCTACCAAATGGCTTAACCAGTTTTGAAGAGCTGGTGGCGAAAAATGGTGAGTTTACCAACCCAAGTAAAAATGAATATGCGTTGGTCTGGGCTATCAATGATTACTATATGAACCGTCCATTTATGACCATGTATGGCGCGTATGAGTTTGGTGATAACAACCTTAACCCTGACGATATCGGTATTACTGGCGATGCAGCAGTCAAAGGCCTAGAAGCTATGATGGAGCTTAAGGACCTGACGGTGAGTAACTCTAATGACGTATCAAACAGCCAGGTTCGTCAAGGCTTGTTTGCCGATGGCAAGGTAGCAGCTATTATCGAAGGCCCATGGGCGTATGAAACCTTTAAGAGCTCGGGTGTAAATCTTGGTGTGAGTGCGCTTCCTACTTATAAGGGACAGACACTGACCACCTTCTCTGGCTTTGAGCTGTATGGTGTGTCGACCTTCTCTGAATACCCAAGAGCGGCGCAGCTGTTTGCTGATTATCTGACCTCAGAAGAATTCGCTGAATATCGACTAGAGACAGCCAATCGTCTGACTCCAACTAAGGCATTCATGGAAAAAGTCAAAGCTAACCCAGCCAATGATTATGTAGCGGCTCTCACTCAGCAGTCTGAGCATACCGTTGCTATGCCTCACCTAATGGAGATGAACTTCCTTTGGGGTCCATTGACCGGTGCGGTTTCTGATGTTTGGAACAAAGACGTTGCAGCTAAAGATGCGCTAGTCAAAGCAGGTCAATCAATTGAGCTACAAATCGATATGAACAAGTAACCTAGTTTGAGTAAAGAATAGGCTAGCTCTGTATGAGCTAGCCTATTTGTTTTTAGAGACTTAAATATGTACATACTTATATTTCGCGATTTAGATATCAAATCTGACTAACAAGTCATTTATCGCTGGTTTTTATTGATGAAAGCTGACTTTGATCACTATAAATAGAGTCTACTTTGAATAAAATACTCTTAAATTGTAAATACAAATAGAGTTGAGATTATGAGTTCTACTAAAAAAGATATTATCCCTAGAGGTTTGATTGTTTCTTGTCAGACAGTCGAAGGCGACCCAATTCACAATGGTTCTGAGACAGTAGTGACCATGGCGAAAGCCGCTGAGTGGGGCGGAGCAACTGGTATCCGTGCAGACAAGCCTGAGCAAATCAAGGCGATCAAACAGGTGACAGATCTGCCGGTAATCGGTCTTTGGAAGGTGTGGAAAGAGGGTACTGATGTCTTTATTACGCCTTCTATGAAAGAGGTCCGCGCTATTATCGAAGCGGGTGCGGATATTGTTGCTGTGGATTGTACTCAACAGCTTACAGCGGAAGGACGCCCGGCGTACGAAATCATCCCTGAGATCAAGGCAGAGTTCCCAGATGCAATCATCTTTGCGGACGTTGCAACGGTTGATGAGGCTAAGAATGCGGTAGAAATGGGTGTAGATATTGTTGCTCCAACCCTTTATGGCTACACCAAATACACCATAGCGCCGAATGTCACCGATCCTAGCTGGGAACAGCCGCCAAGCTTCCAACTGCTTGCTGACATAGCCCGTGAGTGTGGTGATAAGTGTGTGGTTATGATGGAAGGCCATATCAACACGCCTGAGGAAGCGGTTCAGTGTATGTATCTTGGCGCGGAAGCCGTAGTAGTAGGCTCTGCCATTACTCGTCCGCACTTGATCACTAAGCGCTTCAACCAGCGCATCAATAAGTATCAGTAACTGTTGGTTGCGTGCTATCAGGCATCCAGTTCACAATACAGAAAAGGCCCAGCAGATGCTGGGCCTTTGTGTAGGCGTATAGAAGCTTTATCGTCTGATGAGAGAGGCGTGCCTAACGGATCGACACTGAGGTAATCTCGTTAGAGACCAAGGTTTCTATGGTGTATTGCGCCAGCACTGAGTGTAGAAGGTAGACGTGATGATAGATGCTCAGGCAGAGATGGCCCGGTTCAACGCGCAGCAAGAAGGCCTCTTGGTCGTCTAAGATCTTGCCACAGATTTTCTTGGCGTCATGGCTGATGCTTTGATTGGCTGAGTTTTCAATGAAATCGAGCACAGATGCATTGCACGCTTCTTGATTAAAGTCTGGGAATAGGGTAACCGGCATCCAAGTTTCTTCGATGATAGCAGGCTGTTCATCTATGATGCGCATACGCTTGTAATGGAAGAATTCAGCGGTATCTGTTAAATCAAATTTCTTCGCGATCTCTGCGGGCGCAGTTTCTTTGTTAAACGACAGAACTATGCTTCTCAAAGAGGATTCATTATGAATCTTTTCAGAGATACTGGTAAGGCTGTTGTCTTGATAAAACTCCGGTGGATTGACAAATATGCCAGAGCCTTGACGTGAGTGTAGGAAGGACTCTTGTTTAAGTTTATCAATTGCTTTGCGCAGTGTTGGGCGACTGACACCGAACTGATCAGAAAGGGCGTGCTCTCCTTCTAACTGCGACCAAGCAGGATAGTTACCATTGATAATATCGTCTTTGATGGACTGATAAACCTCTAGGTACTTCTTAGGTTTCATGGGTGATTCTCAGGTCAAGTTCAATCCGTGTATTGTATTAAAATAGTGCTGATTTGTGAATTCAAATATAGGGTGGCTCTGGGGCTAGAGCTAGGTCACAGATGTGTTTGAATTTGTGAGGTTAAACGCTTAAGCGCTACTTGGGTTTATTTCACCGTCGAATTGTTGAGCTAACTCGCAGATGTCACCACAGCTCGGCCATTTTGGCTGATAAAACGCGTTAACCAAGTTAAGGATGAGCTCGAGAAGCGATATCTTCTGTACATCATAATAATACAGAGCTTGGAACTAAGATGTACAGCTGTCACGACCTAAACCTTTGCCAATGGGGCCCTTATTCAAAGAAATATATCGGTCTATCACACATTCCGGATATCGATTCTGGGGTGCGATTCGATATCGGCATCATGCCTGGGTTTTATCGTCGTCAGATCACGATTCCAAGTGAAAAATGGCAGTCGGCCTGTCATCCGTGGAAGGCGAGTGCTGACCTTAGCTACCTGAGTTATCGATATCAGCTTGAATGGAAAGATAAGGTCTACTGCGATGTCTCTGCGTCCACCTTTGAAGGGGGGAAACTGCTTCGCTCTGAGTTCGTTAACAACAGTCAGCAATCGCATAACCTGGTAAACCACCTGGTTCCTTACATCAACTTCCCACCTTTGCGTCCTTATAGTGACGAGGCCATCGAGCTGGTGGAGTGTCTAGCGCCGTCTGAAACTAGCCTCTGGCTGGATGGCATCGATTATCAGGAGCTCAACAGCGTTGAGTCTCGCTACGACGATAACCTAGTGCCGGATGGCTTGAAGCGCGGCGAAATTCGTGAGCACTTTTTAGTAAACGGCAATGCTCTTGGTAAACACATCCTCGACAAGGAGGGTGATACGGTGGAATACCGCTTGCCGGAGAGCATCAATGGAAAACCGGTCGTGAAGGCCTTGCTTCGCTATCGCGTGGGGCAATACAACCAAGACTCTCACTATGTGGTTGAAGATATAGAGCGCTTCGAAAAGGGGCAACAGAAAGGACTCTGGTTCAGCGGAGCTTGTAACAAGGCGGTGACTCTATGCAACGAGTGTGAGGATGAGTGGGGCTTTAGCTATCTAGAGCTAGATCTGACTCAACCTGAGTCTGAGAAGCTGATGCTGATCAGTCAATGTAGCCAGAGCATCATCGTTGATGGCCTGTTGTTAAGTACCGAGCAAGACCTGTGTGAGGTGAAGTTTGCTGCTAAACAGTGGCAGGCTGAACCAGAGCGCATTCAAGGGTTGGGTGACTCGAGCTTGATCCTGAAGTTTGCTGATGTGGATGGCTATTACGGTATCGCATGGCGACACGATAGTTTCCGTGTGCGTGAGTTCTTGAACAGCGACCTAGACAGCTTTATGAAGTTGATGGTGCCGGACCATGTGAGCAATACCCTTATCGGCGACAAAAAAGGCCATTTTACCGATATCTTCCTTAATCCAATTAAGGTGGATGCAAACAGCAAAGCTGAGGTGTATGCATTCGCCTGTTTTGGCTCTAAGCAAGAGGTGATGGCTCAGCTTGAGCTGTTTGAGGGCGCGAGCGAGTCACAGTTGGAAGAAAGCTATGAATCTGAGCGTGCAAAAGCGGTATCTATCCCACACCTAGAGAGTGGTGATGAGATGGCCTTTAGTCAGGAAAGGATGATAGCGACTGAGCTGATGAACGTGGTGTATCCAGTCTATACCCGTCAGCAATACATACGCCACAGCTGTCCGGGTAAATGGTGGGACTGCTTGTATACTTGGGACTCTGGGTTTATCGGTCTTGCCCTTAATGAGTTGGACAAGCAAAGAGCCTATGACAATTTGAAGGCCTACCTCACCCCAGAGGGGGATACCAACCAAGCCTTTATCCATTATGGAACACCAATCCCAACTCAGATCTATCTGTACCAAGAGTGGTTCAACAAGCAGCGAGATAGGGAGTTGGCAAGAGAGTTGTATCCATCTGTACGCCAATATTACCGATTTATGGCTGGTACACACTCAAGCTCTACAACCCGAAGCTTAAACTCGAACCTACTTAGAACTTGGGAGTACTTCTGGGAAGCCGCTGGAGCCGATGACTATCCGGCACAAAAGCATACCCTGCAACATGAGGTGCAAGATGAGATAGCCTGCAGTGGCATCACCGCACATGTGTTGCGCAGTGCGCAGATACTGAAACAGATGGCCGAGGTGTTAGGCTTTGAAAACGATATTCAAGCGTACCAACAAGATATTGAAACCTTCACTCACGCTTTGCAAACGCACGCCTGGGACGAAGAGGCGCACTACTTTAGCTACATCAAGCATGATCAAAACGGCAATCCGACCGAGGTGCTGAAGACCGAGGAGGGAGTGAACTTCAATATGGGCCTTGATGGTGTCATGCCATTGATTACCAGCATATGCTCCGAGGCTCAGACCGAAGGTTTTTATGGCATGTTGCAAGACCCTGAGCGTTATTGGTCGCCGATCGGCATCTCCACTGTAGATATGTCAGCCCCGTATTACAGTAAAGAGGGCTACTGGAATGGTGCGGTTTGGATGCCACATCAATGGTTTATTTGGCGTGGTGCCTTAGACCATGGCAAGGCGGACTTTGCCAACACCATAGCGCAAACCGCCCTTAAGCTGTGGAAGTCTGAGGTAGATGATTCTTACTGCTGTTATGAGCACTTCATCATAGATACCGAACGAGGCGCAGGCTGGCACCAATTTAGTGGCCTCTCTTCTCCCGTGATCAATTGGTACTGTGCTTACTACAAGCCAGGTCAGGTGACTACAGGGTTTGATACCTTGCTGCTGGAGAAAAACTGGAGCAGTAATCAAACCTGTTGGATCAAGCTAAACAGAAGCAATCCAGACAATGAGGGCACAGTGCTGGTGAATGTGTTTGATCAGCAGGCCTATGTGGTCAAGATCAATGATGAGGTGGTTGATTACACCATTTACGAGAGTGGAACCTTTGCCATACCGCTCAAACAAGGATTGTCAGATATTACAGTGACCCTAGAGGTCGACCGTTAATCACGGTAAGCAACAATAATAAGGAATCGTCAGTGGAAAGTATCAACATCGAGTCTGAAAAAACATCAGCACCCAGTATCTCAGTGGGCGAGGTCGGCCAGCTACCTGCTGTGTTTGTAGAACACCCGAAATTCTCAGCGGCTATCTCGCTGTTCGGCGCTCATCTGCTCTATTTTAAGCAGGTGAATTGCGAGCCATTGATATGGCTCAGTGAGCTCGCCAAGTTTGACGGCTCAAAGCCAATTCGTGGGGGAGTGCCTATCTGTTTTCCTTGGTTTGGTAACAAAGAGTCTATGCCGGCTCATGGCTTTGCTCGCACCCGCTTATGGGAGCTGCATGGTTATCAACTTAACGGTGATGAGGTAGAGGTTAAGCTCGCTTGCACCCATGATGAAACGACTCTGGCGCTATGGCCACACAAGTTTGAGAGCGCCGTTACCTTTACTTTTGGCGCTGAGCTTAATATCAGCATGGAAACCACCAATTTAGATGAAGCGGCTTGGGAGTACAGTGGTGCGTTACACACCTATTTGAATGTTAATGATGTCGAGCAAGTGGTGGTCTCTGGCGTAGGGGGGCACTACTTTGATGGCACCAACGGCTATGAGCTAACTCAAGGTGATGACCCTATGAGTATAGGAGGCGAAACGATAAGAGTTAGCCTAGACCCGCAGTCACAGATCGTGGTGGAAGATGCGGGTAATAGTCGCTCCATCTTTGTGGAGAATCAGGGACACAATGCTGCTGTGGTGTGGAACCCGTGGAGGGAAACCAGTGCGACCATGTCGGATATGGCGGACCATGAGTATGCTTCCATGCTGTGTGTTGAATCTACAGTTTATTCCACTATGCCAGTGTCCATCGCGCCAGGTGAATCACATACTCTAGCTACCAAACTCTGGAGCAAGAGTTAAACCTTGTTTTCATGTTTTACCCCCCTATGTCGATAATTTTTGGGGTGTTCAATTTAGTAGGTTGCCCGTTATTAGCTTGCGGGCTTTTTTCGTTTTTGTGACCCAGATTTTAACGGTAAGCGAAGGTCAATATCTGCAAGGTTTTTGGTAAAAAATAGGCAGTTATTTAAGGACCATTCCATTAACGTAATGGGCAGATATTAAGAATTATTTAGCCCATAAGCCCGGGACAATCAGCCCGGTGCTAATCCAAGATTTCAGAAAATTAGATAAGTATAAGAAAGGAACCACTGATGTTAGAGATGAGTGCAGTACATCATGAGAATTCAGGACGCTATTGTTATGCCTACAATGACAATGACGTGCATATTCGACTAAAGACAGGCAAACAGAATATTGAGAGAGTGACCCTGTTTGTGGGTGACCCCTATGTTTGGACCAGTGATGTGACGGCTCGAGACCTGTGTGGTTGGGAAGGGGGAGAAGAGCTAGATATGACCCTTGAGGCGACCACTGAATCCAACTTCAACTGGTTTTGTAGCTACTTTTCTGAGAAAAAGCGCGTCATGTATGGCTTCATCATCTATCTCAAGGATGGTCGCAGTTACATCTATGGTGAGTCTTATTATAAAGAGATCACCGATCCAGAGGTGCGCGCATTTGAGCTAAAGAAAGCGTTTAACTTCTATAGCCTTCCGTACATTGCCAAGGTCGACGTAAACCGCACCCCTGATTGGGCTAGAGAAGTGACTTGGTATCAGATCCTGCCTGACCGTTTCCGCTGTTCTAATGAGCAAGGTGACGACCTGCAACCTGAGACCTGGGGTACGCAAAACGGTCAAACCTATAAGGCAGGGGGTAATCTGTGGGGTATCCTAGATAAGCTCGATTACATTCAAGAACTGGGCTTCAATGGTCTATATCTTTGTCCTGTGTTCGAGGGTGAGACCTGGCACAAATACGACACCATTGACTACATGAAGGTTGATCCGGCGTTTGGTGGTAATGAAGCTCTTGAGAAATTAGTCGCGGAAGCCCATAAACGTGGTATGAAGGTAATGCTAGACGCTGTGTTTAATCATATTGGTCATCGCTCACCAATCTGGCTAGATGTTATCGAGAAGGGTGAGGCGTCAGAATACAAAGATTGGTTCTATATAAATAAATTCCCGGTGGAGAAAGACAAGAACTTTGACAGTGAAACCGGCATTCTAACCTATGAAGCGTTCGCCGATATTGTAGAAATGCCTAAGCTGAATGTGGATAACCCTGAGTGTCGCGATTACCTGCTTAAAGTGACTAAGTACTGGACTGAAAAGCTCAATTTGGATGCGTGGCGTTTGGACGTTTCTATTGAGGTATCACACCAATTCTGGAGAGAGTTTAGACAGTGCGTACACGGTATAAAACCGGACTGCTTTATCGTCGGAGAAAACTGGCACGAGGGAATGAATTGGCTGCGTGGAGATCAGTTTGACTCCTTTATGAACTATCCGATCTCTCAGCCAATGATCGACTATTTTGCGTATCAAGAGACCACAAACCAAGAGTTTATGTCTCGCTTTACCAATGCTTCAATCATGTATCCGAAACAGAACCAAGCTGTGATGCTGAACCTGATAGACTCTCACGATACCTCAAGAATTTTAACGGTTTGCGACGGTGATCTAGAGAAAGTGAAGTTGATGTATGTAGTGCTACTGACTCAGCCGGGCAGCCCGAGTATCTATTACGGGTCTGAGCTTGCGATGGAAGGTAAGATGTTTACCACGGCGCGAGATGTGGTGAATTGGGATGAGTCCAGCTATCAGTCTGACTTAAGACCTTTGCTCAAGGAGCTGTTAAGCTTGAGGAAGAAGCATAACTACTTCATTGACCAAACTATTCAGTGGCTGGTATCTGGTGATTCTACTCTGCTCGCATACCGCATGGGTGACTTGAAGGTTATTCTCAACAATACGTCTGAGGCTGTTTGTGAGGAGGTCGATGGCGAGAATGTAGAGTTGGCTCCATTCTCATATCTACTGGCTTAATCGAACTTTTAGCCGAATACTCGAAGGCAACACCATACTGTGTTGCCTTCATTCATTTAAACCCTATGGTTTAAAACTCGGTAGTTTTGATACCTGCAGTATCGAGCTATCTAGGCCCCATCTCTCACAAATAGAGGTAGATGGTGTCCCTTGAGATACCCAGCTTCTTGGCAGCCAGAACGATACTGTCTTTGTATTTGAAGATGCCTAGCTCTTGCAAGCGAGTGATCACCTCACGGTGCGCTTCGATGGTGCGATGGAGGTGTTGGCTTTCAAACTAAATGTGGGTAGAGCCTCACTCTTTGATGGTCATGTAAGTGAGTTGTTGTGAGAGCAACTGCTTTACTGTGTTCTTATGCTTACTAAATGCAAAAAAAAAAACGATTATCGGGCTTTTAAGACGCGTTGAAACTTCTTTAGCCTCATGGGGATTGTGTTAGTTGAATTGTGTCCATGACCCGCCCACATATCGGTCTCATTGAATGCGATTTCAAAGCGTAGGTCTTTGCGTTCCTCTAAGTATGAGATGTGATCTCGTGCGTTATCGAGGATGTAAACGGTATTGTGGATAGTAACGCTAGCAACCATATGTTTGGTGTTGCGCTGAGTGGTTACAAGCAGCAGTTTCACGTCTTGAAAGCCAAACTTTTTCAGTTCGAAGAACTTAGCGATAGCGAAATCCTCACAGTCGCCCTTCATGTTAGCTTTAAATTCCTCTGGGGTTGCCCAGAAATCGGAGGTGTTATAAGTGTTTTTATCGTACGCGTATGAGTAGGTGTTGTTGTAGTGGTTATTGATTGTATTGACCAATGCAACGAGCTCGGCGTGTCGTCCGTTTTGATGTGTCGCATAGCTAGCGCTAGGAGTTAAAAGTAAGAGGATGAATATTGTCTTAATGATATGTGCCATAGCCATACCCTCGTTTATTTAGCTCTAGTAAGTTAGGGGAGGCACAATGTATTTCAAATATATTTGGGTGCTGTAGAAAGGCGCGTTGAGTCAAGGAGGTCGAAATCAAGCCTACAGGGAGGTATTTACAGCGGCTTGCCATGCATCACTGGCAGAGTAAGTACACGAACCTGAAGTAGTAGTTGTTCTCGCTAATCTGCGATGAACCATTAAAAAGCCCAACACTAGGTTGGGCTACTATCTATTGTCGAGCAGGGTTATCTTGAACCCATCTCTCTCAAATAGAGGTAGATGGTGTCCCTTGAGATACCTAGCGTCTTAGCTGCTAAAACAATACTGTCTTTGTATTTGAAGATGCCCAGCTCTTGTAGGCGAGTGATCACCTCACGATTGCGCTTAGATGGCGCTATAGATGTGTCGGCATGCACTTCATTTCGAACGACCTCAGCGGTACTGGTTACCGTTTCATCGATATCTTTGGCAAAGGTTTCAGGGGCCTTGGTTATCTCTCCAAGCTCTAATGGAAGCATGGTCTTTAAGAAGGATTGAACCGGCGCATCCATATCCACATTGATACACAGAAGGCCTATTGGGTTGCCTTTGGTGTTACGGATGATAGTCGTCATAGAGCGCAGGGTTTTACCACAGGTGCTCTTGGTCATATAAGACTCAGACACATCCTGACCTTCTTTTAATTTGAGTAGCGCTATATTGGTGATGGGTGCGCCTTCATCTCGACCTGTGATATGGCCGTTGGCGATCTTTAGGATAGAGGGGGAGTCCACATCTAATGTGTGCAGAATTACCTCGGTATATTCCCCGAACATCTTAGCGATTCCATCTACCACACTTCCCATGGCATTGAGGGTGTCGTAATCGCTCTTGGTCAGCTTGCGTAGTTGTTCCAATGTTTACCTCTTTGGCCAAATGGCCCAAATTTTCTTATTTCTTGGCATCTTTACGCGTGCCTTTGTGACCAATAATACCAATCTTTTGCTTGGTTTTTCGAGTGGCAGGGCGTGAATTTACTGGGTTGGGCTCATAAATGAGAACGCCCGCAATAAGAGTTGCGGGCGCATCATCGATTCTGGAGGCATAAACCGATAATAGTTGAGGGTAGGCTAGGTCTTACGCTTTATGAGCGATAGCTTCTACTTCTACAAGAACGCCTAGTGGCAGGTCTTTTACTGCGAAACAGCTACGAGCCGGACAGTCTCTATTGAACACATCAGCGTACACCGCGTTGAATGCAGCGAAGTCTTCGATATTGGCTAGGTAGCAGGTTGTTTTCAGTACGGTATCGATGTTGCCGCCACCCGCTTCAATCACACTTTTTAGGTTCTCAAGGGACTGAACGCTTTGCGCGGTAATGCCACCTTCTACTACTTTGCCTGTCTCTGCGTTCACTGGAAGTTGACCAGAGGTAAAGATCAGGCCCTCAAAAGCTGTGCCGTGTGAGTATGGGCCGATAGCTTCAGGTGCTTTGTTTGAGTTGATTGTAGTCTTCATATAATCCTCACATAAATTTGAGTTATTCATCATTTGTTGAGAGGGATTCTGCGATCGATTTGAACTAATTTCAATATAATTTGAGAAATTTAATGTTAGCTACCAGCTTGTTGTGCCAAAGATCTCGTTTATTCAATCGCTTATAGATTTAGATCTCAGATTTTGCTGAATTTTTGTTTCGTCTATTGTTGAAAGTGTTTTTCTCAAATATCGTTGAGGAAGATTCAAGGACAACTAACAATAATTTCAAAGAGACGTGAACAATGAGTGAAAACATACAAAATCTGCCTTTGGACTCTAAACCAGAGATCTGGGAAAAGGCGGGCATGACCCAAGCCGAGTGGAAACAAGCCGTTAAGTTCGATGGTGTTGATATCGGTTGGGTGGTGATGAGTATCGGCATGGCCATCGGAGCAGGTATCGTGTTCCTGCCTGTGCAGGTGGGCATCATGGGCCTTTGGGTCTTCCTGCTCTCCTCTATCATTGGCTATCCAGCCATGTATATGTTCCAAAAACTGTTTATTAACACCCTAGCTGAGTCAAAGAAATGTACTGATTATCCGGGTGTTATCTCCGGCTACCTAGGCAAGAATTGGGGCGTGGCTCTGGGCGTGCTCTACTTTATGATGTTGGTGATATGGGTTCTGGTTTACTCACTCGCCGTTACCAATGATAGCGCCTCTTATCTGCACTCCTTCGGAGTGACCGAAAGCCTGATGAGTGAGAATGTCTTCTATGGTCTGGGGCTTATCTGCGTACTTTCTTTTATCGGTAGTAAGGGTGAAAAACTGCTATTTAAACTGTCTGGTTTTATGGCGGTAACCGTACTTTCGCTGGTGGCCGTAATGGGGATTCTACTGATGGCACGTTGGGATATGAACAATATCCCTGCCATGGGTGCATTCATTCCTATGTTGAAAGATGCCATCATTACCTTGCCGTTTACCTTGACCTCAATCCTGTTTATTCAGTCTCTGAGCCCTATGGTTATCTCGTATCGCTCAAAAGAGAAATCTATTGAAGTTGCTCGCTATAAAGCAAGTCGAGCAATGAAGATCGCCTTCTCTATTCTGTTTGTTATCGTGTTCTTCTTTGCGGTTTCTTTCACTTTAGCCATCAGTCAAGAGCAGGCGGTTGATGCTATGAACCGTAACGTTTCTGCGCTGGCCATTATCGCGGCTTACTTCCCAGGTTCGTGGGCGACCGTGACTGGCATTGTTATCAATATCTTTGCGGTAGTGACCTCTTTCTTTGGTGTATTCCTAGCATTCCGTGAGGCATGTAAGGGACTGGCGATGAACCTTCTGCAACGTAAATACAAAGAAGAAGATATTAATAAAGATTTAGTAGAGAAGGGCGTAATCGCGTTCATCATTCTACTTGCTTGGAGCGCGATTGCACTGAATGCACCTATCCTGTCATTCACCTCTATCTGTAGCCCAATCTTCGGTCTAGTAGGGTGTTTGATTCCAGCTTACTTGGTCCACAAGATGCCGCATCTGCATAAGTACAAAGGCATGTCGACCAATCTGATAATAGGCACGGGCATCCTGCTTTGTATCTCGCCGATATTGGCATTCCTCTAAAACTAACAAGGGCCACAGATGTGGCCCTTTTGCTATAAGGTTTCTTGCCTCAATTGATTGAGGTATTGGCGCATGAAGATGGCGCGTTTTTTCCCTTCCTTCTGCCCAGCCTTGGTTTGCATGGTTTCCGGCAACTTGAACAGCTTAGTAAAGAAGTGGTCAATACAGTATTTCTTATCCTCTAGCTCTCTATTTTCGGCAAAGGGGTCTTCTCTGTGATAGAGCTCGGATGAAAATTGGCTACTGACTTGAATACAGCGTGCGATACCAATAGCGCCTAGCGCATCCAGTCTATCGGCATCTTGTACCACTTTTGCTTCAATGGTTTCGGCGGGAATTCCTGCGCTAAAGCTGTGGGCACTGATGGCGTGATAGATATCTTTATGGGTATCACTTGGGTAATCGATGCTTATTAAAAATTGAACTGCTTTATCGGCGGCGAGTTGCGAACCAAGGTGACGCTCTGGATGGTCTTTAGGAAGATTAACGCAGTCGTGCAGGTAAGCAGCCGGGAGAACCACTGCCATGTTAGCATTTTCCTGAGATGCGAGTTGCTTAGCGGTTTTTACCACTCTAAGTATGTGTGAAATATCGTGAGCCGCATCCATCTCCATCTGCTCGGAGATAAACTCAACAAACAGCGCCTCGTACTTTTCTATCTCACTCATGCTACCTCTTCCAATGGGAACACCTTGTTGAAATATTCTAGTACGAGAATGGAATCTGGGGTGAACTCAGCGCCAATATGCTCTGCGTAACCTTTAAAGAAATTCATATGGGCGTTCTTCCACCACTCTAGGGTTTGATCGCCTTCACCCTCTAGGGCGGCAAATTCTTCACTAACTTGGTTAAAGGCTGAGGTCTCTACTTTATCGATTCTGATAATACACACAGGGTTTTGAGCCCAGTCTAAGACCACAGTGAGATCGCCAGCTTTGGGTAGTGGAACACCCTCGATGTCATAACCTGCTTTTAGGCTACAAGAGGCACGTTTGATGTTTTGATTGATGAGCTTTGCACACTCATTGGCGTTGTATTCATCGGCACAAAAATGCTCAAAGGTGATGTTCCCTATCTCAGCTCTTTGAGTGTCAGAGAGGGTTTCTAGGTAACTCTCGAGGAACCGCTGTTGCTTAATCGCCATTTATAGATGTCCATATCTTTAATCCTTTGTTTATTCTATAAAAGTGACTGCATATCGTTGTGACATAAACCACTATTTTTAAAACAAAAAAGGCCGAGCATGAGCCCGGCCAAAGATGGAGTATAACTAGGAACTAGTTATAAGTTTTGCTATTAAAGTGCTTCACCATAGATATCAAAGTTGAAGTACTTAGCTGCAATCTTGTCGTAGGTGCCGTTGGCACGGATCTTCTCGATAGCTTGGTTGAATTTTTCAGCCAGCTCTTTGTCTTGTTTGCGCAGTGCTAGGGCTGTGCCTTCGCCGATATAAGCTTTATCTGTTACCGCTTCGCCTTTGAACTCGAAACCTTTGCCGATGTCTTTGCCAAGGAATGCTAGCTCTAGCTGATCAGCGTTACCAAAAGTCACATCTAGACGACCGTTTTGCATATCGATATACACCTCGTCCTGACCGTTGTAACGCTTGATGTCAGCTATTTTTCCAAACTTGTCAGTCACGTAGCGATCGTGGATAGTACCTTGCTGAAGACCGATTACCTTGCCTTTTAGGCCCTCAGCATCCATTGCAAAATCAGCGTTGGCTTGAGCCACAAAGCGCGCTGGTGTTTGATAATATTTGTCAGTAAATAGGATGCGCTGCTTACGTTCTTCAGTGATGCGCATAGACGCCATAATTACATCAGATTTGCGCGCCAGTAGGCTTGGGATCAGTGAGTCCCAACCCTGAGAAACCCAAGTACACTTCAGTTCTGCTTCCTTACATAGGGCATCAGCAATCTCGATATCGAAGCCGACAGGTTGACCTTCAGCATTCTTGTAGTTGAAAGGAGGGTAAGTGAAGTCAGAAGCCAAGCGAACCTCTTTTGCTGCCACAGCGGTTGAACCTAGTGTTGCAGCAAATGCCAGTGCCATAAGTAGTTTTTTCATGTTCAAGTCCTTTTAGAGTGCGGTTTGAGGGTACTGACAGATCAAATCAGCGACTTCTTGCATCGACTCAGAAGAGCCGACACTGATTCTGACGCAGTTTTGTAACGCAGGTTCGTGGGTTTGGTTACGCGTTACAATCCCATGGTTTTTCAGGTAATCAAATAGGTCTACTCCTTGTTTTGTGCGGATAAGCACAAAGTTGGTAGCAGACGGGTAAATGGTCTCAATCCAATCTAGGTGTTGGATTGAGCTTACAAATTTTTCTCGGGTAGCAATGACGGCTTGGGTATTGGTCATTGCGATATCGATGCCTTGTTTGGAAAGTGCTTTAAGCACGATTTCTGCCGAACAGTCCGGCATTGGATACGGTGGGATCAGCTTTTCAACGAATTGCATTACCTCAGGTGCGGCAAGGATAAAGCCACAACGAACCGCAGCCAGACCAAAGGCTTTTGATAAGGTGCGAATGATGATGAGATTTGGATACTGCTCGATAAGCTCAACCAGATTAGTTTCAAGCTCAAACTCGATATAGGCTTCATCAACCACCACTAGTGCTTCGTTTGAAGTACCCTCAAGTACCTTGATGATGTCAGCACGACTCAGAAGGTTACCTGTTGGATTGTTTGGCGAGCATAGAAAGACAAGATTGGCTTCTGGTGCTTTAGCCAGCACTCCTTCAACATCTAGGTCGAAGTTTGGTGTTAATAATGGAACATCCAATGTTTCGATAGCCAGAGCATCAGCGCAGAACTCATACATGGCATAGGTCGGTGAGGTGATAAGGATCTTATCTTGCCCTGGCTTACAGAAACTGCGAATAAGCAGATCGATTGCCTCGTCCGCACCGCGAACAGCCAGTGTAGGCACTTCAGTGCGACAGTATTCTTGATAGGCGGTAGCGATATCTTGAGGTAGAAAATCTGGGTAGCGATTGTAGTCCACCGATGATGAATCGTAATGAACCCCTTGTTCTAATTCGTTGGCATTCAGCCACAATCTGCCCGAGCCTCCAATGCGGCGCGCTGATTGATATGGTATTAGTTTTTTTATGCTTTCAGGCGCTAGTTTTTCAGCCAGTGACGTCATTGGTGTACGTTCCTTGTGAATGCAGAATCAGATTAAAGTCTAATTTATGCATATGTATCTCGATTTAGTAATAATCTAATCAATCTATGATTGTTAAAGAAGCGAAATAATCACATACTAGCCATGATAAAAATGCATGGATAAGCACGGTAAATGAACACACATCTTCCCTCGACCAAGAATTTGCAGGCATTCTTGGCTACCGCAGAGCACCTTAACTTCACGCATGCGGCGCAGTCGCTAAATATGACGCAAGGTGCCATTAGCCGACAAATTCAATCTTTAGAAGAACTTATCGGTGTTTCTTTGTTTTTTAGACAGGCTAGGGGACTAAGCTTGACGCCGGAGGGGAGCAAGTTTGTGCCCTTGGCTGAGGACATCTTACTGCGGATGCGAAACGCTATGCTCGAGGTGGCCGAGCGTTCTAATCGTATCAAATTAAATGCGCCGAGTTGCGTTACCTCATGGCTGCTTCCTCGATTGATGTCTTTTCAACAGCACTATCCAGATATAGAGGTGGAGCTCACCTCTAGTATCAAACATCAGATCCTGCCGAACTTCGATACCTTCGATCTAGTGATTGTGTATGGCAAGCCCGCTCAATCGCTGTCTGTTACTCAACATGTGCTGTTTGACGAGATGTTAACACCTATTTGCTCTCCAGAATTGTGGAATAAGGTGATGGAAGACAACTGGCAGGATACAGACTTGGCTAAGTTTACCTGGTTGCATGCCGATATAGAGCAAAGAGATTGGAAGCTGTGGCTTAACAAGGGGGGGATAAATTCGGTTCGAGCTAGACGCAACCAGACTTTTTCTACCCTAGATCAGGCCATGAATGCCGCCCAACAGGGGTTCGGTATCGCCATCGGCGATGTCACTCTCGCAGAGCAGGATCTAAAGCTCAATAGATTGATGAGACCATACAATAAGTCTGTCGCGTCAGGGCAAAGCTATTACTTGCTAAGACCGGAGCAAGCACAAAGCGGTGCAATAGATATCTTCCTAGCTTGGTTGATAGATCAAAGCTCCGACTCGGCTTCGTATGGGACTGAACTTGAGGTTTTGGAACAATAGCCCCCCACCTTTCAAGAATGCAACGTCATATTACTTGGCTCTGTCTTAGGCCTGATTGAATTAAGTTAGGTTTACTAGTTTTAGGAGAGCCACTATGACCATACAGCACTACGTATTATTTAAGCTTAATGATTCAGTTCCAAGCGATGAAGTCGCTAGAGGAATGCTCCCTTTTGTGGCCAAGCTAAGTGGTATTCCGGGCGTTTTGTCCGCAACTTTTTCACAAAATGGATTTCAGCGAGATGGTAATTTTGACCTTATGTTACAGGTTTCTTTGCAAGATAAGAGTGCGCTAGAAACCTATATTGCTCATCCGATCCACAAGCGCTTTTCTGCTCAGATACAGCCTTTTATTGAAACTAAAGTAAAGTTTGACCGTGTGATGGGCTAGAAAAGCCAGCAACAGTCGGGGGACCGTCACTGGCTGGAGCTTAGCGGAGAGGTGGAGATGTAGCCTATGACAGTTCAACCGGTGCCGGGAGAGCACCTATTGAGTTCAAAAACACATCTATTTTTGCAGAACCTCACGTTTAAGTGACGGGCAAAATAATCGTACTAAATATGAATAGCAAGTAATTTTTCGTTCCGAATACGATTTGTGATACTATCGCTCTTATTTCGTTAAAAGACCCCTGACATGGCTAGAATCACACAACAGCAAAAAGCGGAAAACTTGGCTCGTTACAACTCAATCATCCTAAGAGTCTTTTTAGACGAGGGTTGGGACAGCGTTACCTACGATAGATTGGCTAAGGAAACTGGACTGAGAAAGAGTACCTTGCAAGGCTACTATCCGTCGAACAAGGACTTTGCTCAGGCGATGCAAGGCAAGGTTATGCCGATTGTGTTGGAGCAACTGGACTTTAGTTCTGCAGAGGCATTCGTTGAATCTTGGATGAAAGGCCTAGAGCAGAAACAGTTTTCTATGATCGTCCGAATGTTTGTATCTAACTCTACCAAGCCACATCCGAACGAGTTTACCCAGCGTGGTATTTTAGGGCTAAAACAGATGCTCGTCTCGCACCTTCCTGATGAGAATGCGGATGAGATCTTAGAGTCAGTATTAGGTAAGTCAGTAATGAACCTACTTTTCTCTAATAAAGCTAAGTTTTCTTAATTTTTACGCCCCATTCGATGTTAAGTCGAGTTGGGGCGTTTCTTTATCTGTAGTCTTATAATTTTTTTCAGTTTGTAACCCATTGATATAAATGATGTATTACCAAGATAACTTACACGCAAACGTTTATATGACTAAAAACACGTTGACTCTGTGATTTATATCACCATAATACCGCCCGTTTGTCTGAAATTTGCACACGAAATTGCTAAGTAGTACGGAGGTAAGTATGGCTGGTGACAACAACTATAGCCTTGGGCCGGTTCCTGAGAGCGCACGAAAAGGTGTCGCATCGCTAACCATGGTGATGTTGGGTTTGACCTTTTTCTCAGCGAGTATGTGGACGGGTGGTTCGCTCGGCACAGGTCTTAGTTTCAACGATTTCTTCCTAGCCGTAATCCTCGGTAACCTAATCCTCGGTATCTACACTTCCTTCCTCGGATACATCGGCGCCTCTACTGGCCTTTCAACTCACCTTCTAGCTCGTTTCTCTTTTGGTACAAAAGGCTCTTGGCTTCCATCGGCACTGCTTGGCGGTACGCAAGTAGGTTGGTTCGGTGTAGGTGTGGCTATGTTCGCTATCCCTGTTCAAAAAGCGACTGGCATCGACACTAACATTCTTATCCTAGTATCTGGTCTACTAATGACAGGTACGGTTTACTTTGGTATCAAGGCGCTGATGGTGCTTTCAGCTATCGCAGTACCTGCTATCGCTATGCTTGGTGGTTTCTCAGTATTGACGGCAGTAGACAGCGTAGGTGGCCTGGATCAGCTTCAGCTAATCAAGCCTGAAACGCCAATCGACTTCTCGGTAGCTCTGGCTATGGTAGTAGGTTCATTCGTGAGTGCAGGTACACTGACTGCTGACTTTGTACGTTTCGGCAAGAAGGCCTCTAGTGCGGTTGTAGTGACCATGGTGGCGTTCTTTATCGGTAACTCATTGATGTTTATCTTTGGTGCGGCAGGTGCGGCAGCAACAGGTCAAGCGGACATCTCAGATGTGATGATGGCTCAGGGTCTACTTATTCCAGCAATCATCGTTCTTGGTCTAAACATCTGGACCACCAACGAGAACGCGCTATACGCATCAGGCCTTGGCTTCTCAAACATCACAGGCAAATCAAGCACAATGCTGTCGGTTATCAACGGTCTTGTAGGTACCCTGTTTGCGCTGTGGCTATACAACAACTTTGTAGGTTGGTTGACCTTCCTATCTCTGGCGATTCCACCAATCGGTGGCGTGATCATCGCTGACTTCATCATGAATAAGAAGCGCTACCAGAACTTTGAAAAAGCAGAGTTTCTAACCGTTAACTGGGCAGCAATCATTGCAGTAGCGGTAGGTGTAGCGGCAGGTAAGTTTATTCCAGGTATCGTGCCTCTAAATGCTGTACTAGGCGGCGCGCTGTGCTATATCCTGTTGAACCCTTTGATGAACAAAAAAGCCATCGCTTCTGAGCAAGCAGCTTAGGATTTTCCAATGAATTCATTACTGATCAACAACGTTCGTTTTCCAGACCAAGAAGAGCTACATCAAATCTTGGTGGAGAACGGTCAATTTACCCGTATCGAAAAAGCGGGCACCCTGGACGCGTTTGAGGGTGAGACCCTAGATGCGGAAGGCGGTATTGCAGTTGCTCCTTTCTGTGAGCCTCATATCCACCTAGATGCGACACAAACCGCCGGTGAGCCGAGCTGGAATATCTCGGGCACGCTTTTTGAAGGTATCGAGCGTTGGGCTGAGCGTAAGCAACTACTTACTATCGAAGACGTTAAGACACGCGCTAAGCAGACTCTAAAATGGCAGATTGCTAACGGTATCCAACACGTACGTACACACGTAGACGTTTCAGACCCAACTCTACTGGCGCTCAAGGCGATGGTAGAGGTTCGTGAGGAGATGAAAGAGTGGGTTGATATCCAGATCGTTGCATTCCCGCAGGAAGGCATCCTTTCTTACCCGAACGGTAAAGAGTTGCTTGAAGAAGCAGTGCAGCTTGGCGCAGACGTTATCGGTGCAATTCCTCACTTTGAGTTTACTCGTGAGTACGGGGTTGAGTCACTGCACTACATCTTCGAACTGGCGCAAAAGTACGACTGTCTGATCGATGTGCACTGTGATGAGATTGACGATGAGCAGTCTCGCTTTGTTGAAACCCTTGCCGCTCTTGCGCACAAGTTCGAGATGGGGCATCGCGTAACCGCTAGCCACACAACGGCGATGGGCTCATACAATGGAGCCTATGCATCGCGTCTATTCCGCCTGCTTAAGATGTCGGGCATCAGCTTTGTGGCAAACCCGCTAGTGAACACTCACTTGCAAGGTCGCTTCGATGATTATCCTAAGCGTCGCGGTGTGACCCGTGTGAAAGAGATGCTGGCTGCGAACATCAATGTCTGCTTCGGTCATGACGATGTGTTTGACCCTTGGTATCCACTAGGGACAGCAAACATGCTTCAGGTACTGCACATGGGTCTACACGTGACTCAGGTGATGGGTTATGACCAAATCAATCAGTCTTTGGATCTGATTGGTCAAAATTCTGCCAATGCTCTAAACATTCAAGACAAATACGGTATCGAGGTTGGTAAGCCAGGTAGCCTGCTTATCCTACCGGCTGAAAACGGCTTTGATGCAGTTCGTCGCCAAGTACCAGTGCGCTACTCAGTGCGCCACGGTAAGGTGATTTCGTCGACTGTTCCTGCGACGACGACGATTACACTAGACAAACAAGAAGAGGTAACCTTCAAGCGATAAGCGTTCTAGGTCTCTATCAAAAAGGCGGAATTCACCTCTGGTGGTTCCGCCTTTTTGCATTCTGATACCTAAAATTTATTGATCTGGTGCGCAGATTATTGGATCTTCTGTGAAAAATGACCTTAATTGATATCTAGGCGTATTAACTTGCGGATTCGCCGTATTGGCGCCCCTAGTGAACCTAAGGAGTTGATTCATGATTAAGAGCCTTCTAGTTGTATCGCTATCCGTGCTGTTTGTAGCTGGCTGTTCAAACACGAGCGTAAATGACAAAGACATCAGCTGGTCATCCTATGGCTACGAGACTGGGTCTCATGGTAAGCGAGCAGACGCAACCTTGCTTGCGCTTGCAAACGCAGAGCAACGTCAAGAATTTGAGCAAGGTTATGCCAAAGGCAACCAAGAGTTCTGCTCGCAAAATGGTTATTCGGTGGGTTTGACCAGAACACCTTATTATGGGCAATGTGCAGATGTAGCATCGAGTTTTGAGGCTGACTACTACCTAGGCCTAGCGGACAGCGCCAAGATGTATATCTCTGATCGCAGCTAACAGCACCATCAGTTTTACCAAACAGCACTCTTTCGAATAGAAGGGGTGCTTTTTTTGTATTTTGAGTAGACTATTTATTGAGATGCGCTTAACTAATCTATTGATAGTTATAGAAATTTAGTTGTAAGGAAAGGGCATGCTAAGGAAAGCATTATTGGGTGTCGCGCTATTCGCTCCAGTGGCATTGGCGGCGAGCTCTGTAGAGCTGAAATATGAAAAACGCGCAGATAGCAACGAACAACAGGTGTATGAGCTTATTAAAGAGAGTGGCGTAAACGAGCAGTTTATCCAACTGTCGGATGAGCTGTTTCCATTCGAGGAGCCAATGAAGCTTGTTTATGGTGGCAGTGAGGGGCCACTGTATGACCCGAGCAATCACACCGTATATATTCCCTACGCTTTTGTTCTAGAAGCTCAACATTACTTCTCAAAGCACAGACCCAAATCCGAGGTAGACCAAGGGGCTATTGATACCCTAATGCACACCCTGCTTCATGAAGCGGGTCATGCGTTGGTTTCGGATAATGGCATCCCTATCTTGGGTAAAGAGGAGGATGCGGTTGATAACCTCGCCACTATTATCATGCTGCAATATCTGGACAATGGAGCAGAAGCCGCAATAAACGCCGCAGATATGTTTAGCTATGAATCGGAAGAGGGTGGTGAGTATTACGACTTCGGTGAATATGCGGGTGTGCATAGTTTTGATATGCAGCGCTATTTTGCCACTCTGTGTCTGGTGTATGGTAGTGATCCTGAGGGTAATAAAGGGCTTCTAGATGAAATAGAAGAGGATTATTTGCCCGAGCAGAAAGAGACCTGTGAAGAGACTTATCTGCAGCTCGATTATAACTGGCATGAGTATCTAAAAGGTGATGCTAAGGGAGACTAAATGAGGACATTGCTGCTGTCTGGCGCGCTGCTGGTTGCGCCTGTTGCATACGCCGAGGTAATCGAGGTATCGTCTGAAAAACTGAGCCAGATCCCAAGCAATGAAGATATCTGGATTCATGTACAGAACCAAGGCAATCTGAGCCAGTATCAGGCTCGCTTCATTTCAACCTTGTCCAAACAGTGTATCGAGCAAATGGACTTTGCTTCCACTCAGGTTCTGGATAGCATCAACCGCAAAACACGATTTTCAGAAGATGAAAGTGGCCAGATAAAGGGTAATCGCCCGGTCGGCTTTTTCGATATTACCTTTGATATTGATGTGACCACTGAAAGGGGTGAATCTGGTACCAAGGTCCAGCAACACCTGCATAACTACAATATGTTTGTAGATTCCGCCGAGTTTCAATTCACCATGACGCCCCAATCCGACAGCAATGTGCTGGTAGATCTGATTGCCTCAAATCGAGTCAGTGATGATATACCTAGCTGGCTGAGCAATATGTTCCAGAGTGATGTTGGCGATAAGGTACAGCACTTTCAGAATGCGCTGAATGGCTTGTGCGATTGAGGGTTGAAAACCTTGGCTAATGACGGGATAGAAAAAGGGCACGCTAATTGCGTGCCCTTTGTACTTATTTGATGTTGATATTCCTATCTCGTTTATCGTACATGTCAGGAGTGGTATGTACACCGCCTGCATAGCCAGCAGCTTCTAGGGTTTCACGTACCTCTTTCACATCATCTGCGGTAACCGGAATAGTCCTAGCACCTAAGTGGTAGCGAACGAAGGTAATGAGATCCGCCAAAGCTTGGTCAGACAGTACATCCTCGAAGCTCGCCATCGGCATGAAGTTTTTGTCTTCATCCAAGTAGGTTGGCTGCAATCCTCGAATGGTTACCGCTATGGTGTTGAATGGGTCGCGGTGCATGATAATACCATTGTCCAACAGAGCTGGAGCGATAGGCTCTCGACCTTTACCATCTTCACCATGACAGGCACCACAGGTTTGCGCATAGGTCTGGTAGATCTCGTTGGCATAGGCACCCTCAGTAAAGCCTTTCGGCTCTAGCACTACCGCATCTGGTGCGATGAAGTTGTTTACATCCCCTTTGAGTAGGTAGTAAGACATGGACTCTACGTCCTCACGGGTCATCAAGCTGAGACTGTTCTTGATAACATCGGCCATACCGGCAAACGCAGTACCCTTGTCTGAGTGGCCCGTATGTAGGAAGTCGGTGAGAGACTTGATGTCCCAACCGTCCACATACAGCTCGTTGGAGGTGATATCAGGCGCATTCCAGCCATCGATCAGGTTACCTTGGAAGATGCGATCACTGATAATGGCCTGGGCTATGTTGCGTGGCGAGTGACACTCGGAGCAATGTCCTAGACCGGCTACCCAATACTTACCCTCTTGCCACTTTTCAACATCATCGACTTCATCCTTAATTTCCGCAGGGACCTCGTAGGAAAGCGGATTAGTGTCCATAAACACTATGTTCCAGCTCAAGAGGCCGATACGGATATTGGATGGGAAGATCATGCTGTTGTCGTCGTTGCGGCGCGGCACCGCTGTGATGGACTGCATGTATTCCCACATATCTCGCATGTCTTCTTCTCTCACATACTGATATGAGGTGTAAGGCATTGCAGGGTAGAGATACCCGTGACGACCTTTACCATCCACTAGTGCCGCTTTGAAGTCTTCGTAGTCGTATTCACCGATACCTTCACTGGCGTGTGGAGTGATATTGGTGGAGTAAACAGTACCAAATGGGGTTACGAAAGGAAGACCGCCAGCAAAGGGTTCACCACCCTCGGCACTGTGACAAGCCACGCAGTCACCCGCATGGGCAAGGTACTCGCCGCGTTTGACCGACTCTGGGTCTAAGCTTGCCAGTTTCTCGTCATAGTCCAATCGAGACTTGGTGAGCATGGCACCGATAGCGAGGATTTCATTCTTGGTGAGGTGGTTTTCGAATGCAGGCATGACATTGTTAAGACCATAACGAATAGTATGTTGGATCTCCTCAATACTACCGCCATGCAGCCAGGTATCATCCGAGAGCAAAGGCACGCCAAGCTCTTCATTGGCAAGGGAGCCATCACCATGACAGGCGGAGCAGTACTGCATAAACACCTGTTTACCCAGTTCCACCTTCACTGGCGGAACATTACTGTGCCTCTGATTGAGTGAGGCAAGATAGTAAGAAGCCTTGGCAATCTCATCTTCCGTTAGCACTTCTAGATAACCAGCCATAGCACCGTTACGACCTTTCTCAATAGAGTGGATGATGGCTTCATCACTGCCGCCGTACATCCAGTCGTTATCTATGAGGTTAGGGAAGTGTTTTTGGCCTTGCGCGTTGTCTCGGTGACAGGCGGCGCAGTGTGTCTTGAACAACATGGCGCCACTGGTAGTGATTGCTTCGTTGGTAGCGAGCGACATGAGTGAGGTGTCGGTTACCTCAGCAAATTGCTCATCAAGTGTGGTTTGAGGCGAACTCAGCTTATCGTCGCTTTGTACCCAATTAGCTAGACCGTCCCAGTTACCCATACCTGGGTAGAGGATGAGGTAACCGACGGTAATTGCGGCCGCCACAGTGTAGGAGATAAACAACAGCTTAGGTGCGGGAGCATCGTTTTCCGCTATGCCATCGAAGGTATCTAAGGTTTTGTCGGCATCCGCGGTATGATTCTTCTTCCAGTAATAGATGACCACAACGATCATGACTACGAAGAAGAGCAAGATGGCGATGATGGTCCATAGGTTCCAGAAAGTACTCATTGCATTACCTCCTGTGCCGTATCAACCCCAAGGCTCTGTAGATATTGGATTAGAGCCTCACCCTTGGTTCTGCCTCTCACCTGCAAGCGAGCATCAGCGATTTCTTGATCTGTGTAGGGAACACCGAGCTTACGTAGCGTCTCCATCTTACCGGTAATGTCATCACCTGATAGTTTTTGATCAAACAGCCAAGGATAGGCTGGCATGATAGAGGTGGGCACAACCGCTCGAGGGTCAACGAGGTGCAGTACATGCCATTGGTCAGAGTATTTGCGTCCTAGATTGGTAAGGTCGGGCCCTGTACGTTTGGAGCCCCAAAGATTTGGGAACTCGTAGATGTCGTCGGCCTCTTTGTTAGCTCGGCCGTTGCGTTTCATCTCGGGCTCGAGCGGGCGTACCATCTGGGTGTGACACACATGGCAGCCTTCGCTGATATAGATATCGCGGCCTGCTACCTGAATTGCAGTAAGGGGCTTGGCAAGGCTGCCTTCGGCGATATCATCACCACGCACTAGGCTAGGAACAAGCAATACCACGATAGAGAAAGAGGCCACCGCTATGGTGGTTATGATGAGAATCACCAGTGATTGCGTGAAGTCTTTACTCATGCTTGAGCCTCCCTTCTAAGAATCGGCTTCGGCATATTGACGGTTTTGTAGAGGTTGTAGGCCATCAACACCAAGCCCAGAACAAACAGTGCGCCACCAAAGAATCTTAGGAATAACCAAGGGGCTTTAAAGTCCATGGCTTCGACAAAGCTGTAGATGAGCTCACCGTTCTCTTGTTGAGCTAGCCACATATAGCCCTCGCCGATGCCGGCAACCCATAGGGCGATGGCGTAGATAGCAACGCCTGCGTGCGCTAGCCAGAAATGCCATTTGATTAGACGATTAGACCAGAGCTTATCTTTGCCCCACAGCTTAGGAATGAAGTAGTAGAAGACTGCTATCCCTGACATACCAACCCAGCCCAAAGCACCGGAGTGCACATGTCCGATAACCCATTCACTGTTGTGGGCAATCATGTTGAACCAACGGATAGCCAATAGCGGACCTTCGAAGGTGGCCAAGCAGTAGTAAAGCACTGCTGAGAAGAAGAACAGCATGATGTAGTCTGTTTTGAGTTTTTCCTTGTTCTGCCATAGTGTCATACCGCTGTTAAAGGCACCCGCCCATGACGGTAACCAAAGGATCAGCGACATCACTACACCTATGTTTTGTAGCCATACGGGAACTGACGAATAAACAAGGTGGTGTGTACCGGCCCAAGTGTAGAAACCGACAAGCCCCCAAAAATGGATAACCGACAAGCGGTAGGAGTAAATAGGGCGCTCGGCTACTTTAGGAATGAAGTAGTAGTTCATGCCGATGACGCCAGCAGTGAGTAGGAAGCCAACTGCGTTGTGTCCCCACCACCACTGTACGATCGCATCCTGTGCGCCGGCGAAGACGGAGTAAGACTTGGTGAAAGAGGCTGGCATCGCAAGGTTGTTCACCACAAAGATCAGCGCGATTACTATGATAAAGGCGGCAAAGAACCAGTTGGCTACGAAGATGTGGTTAACCCTGCGTTTCGCTAGCGTGCCGAAGAAAAGCAATGCATACAAAACCCAAACAAGCACTATTAGTAAGTCGATCGGCCATTCAAGCTCAGCGTACTCTTTTGAGGTGGTATAACCCATTGGTAGTGACAACACCGCGAGTAGCAGAACCAGCTGCCAGCCCCAAAATACCATCCAAGCTAGGCTCTTGTTAAACAGTGCACACTGCCCGGTGCGCTGAGCAATGTACAAGGAGGCACCCATGAGAATGTTCACCACAAAACCGTATATGACCCCAGACGTATGCAGTGGACGCAATCGCCCAAACTGGAAGTACTCGGAATCGAAATTGAGAATAGGCCAGTAGAGTTGGGCCGCGAGGATCACCCCGATCAGCATGCCCACTAGTGCCCAGATGACCGAAGCCACCACGAAGAACTTGACCACTTTAGTGCTGTAGTCCGGTGCTGTAGCGTCCATGTTGTCTCCTGATTACTCGTTCTCACTGCCTAGTTTCGAGTAGAAATAAGAAATGTCTTCAATGTCTTGGTCGGTAAGTGCGTCAACTTGCTGTTGCATTAGGATCGCAAGCCCACTGGTTCGTTCACGTGCTTTGTAATCTTTAAGGGAGGAAATAAGGTATCCCATCTTTTGCCCACGGAGATTTGGGTAGGGATCTAGGGTGGAAATGCCGTCTTCACCGTGGCAGGTCATGCATACCTTCGCTTTTGCCTTGCCAATTTCAAACTGTTCATCTTTAGTCGTGTCAGCATGAACGGTAAAGCTCAGTGCTGCCAACAAAGTCCAAACAAGCTTCATAGATAAGTCCTTTATGCGCTGTTTCCGCAGAGGCCTCTGCGAACTAATAGTAGCCAAAAGTATAGTTTAGAAAGAGGGGAGTGCTTTGGATCACACTAGATGCTTACGCGCGTCGGCTGAAAAAGTTCGTTTTTGAGTGAAATGCTTTATCGAACTGGTTTGGCTAGCGAGTGACTTAGCCTTTGAAACCTATATAGAAATTGGGGGATAGCACTCAGCCAAACTGCCGAACTTGGCTTAGACTACTAGAGTAGTTATTCCAATTTTTGCTGTATCAAAGGGGCTAAGGATGGGCGCAATATTATCGGTGAGACAAAAGGCGAACCTTTATCTGAAGATGTTCAGTTTTAACAAGGTTCCGCTACTTTGGTTATGTAGACCCAAGATCGTACACATTGATGAAACTAGGGTAGAGGTGAAGATCCCCCTGCGTAGGCGCACCAAGAACCACCTTAACAGCATGTATATGGGTGCATTGGTCGTTGGCGCAGATGTCGCTGGTGGTTTCCTCGCTGCAATGAAGGCTCAGAATCAAGGTCAGCCTATATCACTCGCCTTTAAGGGGATTAAGGCAGATTTCTTGAAGCGTCCTGAGTCAGATGTGCACTTTATTTGCCACGACGGTGAGCTTATTGATGAGATGCTAAAAGAGACTATAAGCTCGGGTGAGCGTGTGAATAGAGATGTCACCATTATTGCAACCTGTCCCAAGCTAGGCTCTGATCCTGTGGCTGAGTTCCAGTTGACCCTCTCCTTGAAAGCTAAGTAAACTCGGGGAAAAGGAGGGCGTTTGATGTCTAAGACCCGCTTATTACTACTTTCCGCGTTTGCCGCGTATGCCTTACCTGCATCGGCAACTACTGGCTTTTTAGAATCGGAGAGCACCCAAGGATTTTCTAAGGTGTGCTTTTACGATGTGCTAGGGGAGATCCACTCACTGAACCTAGGCTCGACAGACCTTTGTCCGCTTACTCATGAGTTCGAGATTACGCCAAAGCTGCAACAGCCGAGCTCAGATGCCAATAAGACAGGTTTCTTTAAAGAAGAGAAGACGCAGGGTTTTAGTAAACTCTGCTCGTATGATGTACTCGGTGATACCTATGTGCTCACGATCGGTAGTACGGAAATCTGCCCACAGACCTACAAATTTTAAAGGAGACCACGAGGTCTCCTTTTTCATGTTAGCGAGCTAGCCAGCCGCCATCCACAGCCATAGTATGACCGTGCATATAATTGGAAGCGCTTGAGGCAAGGAATACACACGAGCCACCTAGATCTTCTGGGGTGCCCCAACGACCTGCGGGGATGCGGCCCAAGATCTCAGCGTTGCGCTTCTCATCTGCTTGTAGCGCTGCTGTGTTATTGGTTGCCATATAACCAGGTGCGATGCCGTTAACGTTGATGCCGTGCGCTGCCCACTCGTTTGCCATCAGACGTGTAAGACCAAGCACGCCGCTCTTCGAGGCTGTGTATGAAGGAACTCGGATGCCACCTTGATAAGAGAGCATGGAAGCGACGTTTATGATCTTGCCACCCTCGCCTTGAGCGATGAATTGCTTGGCTACTGCTTGAGAGAGGAAGAATAGGGATTTAAGGTTGATATCCATCACCTCATCCCAATCAAGCTCAGTAAACTCGATAGCATCGTTACGACGGATAATGCCGGCATTGTTGACTAAGATATCGATACGACCAAAGGCCTCTAGAGTTTTTTCAATAATACCTGGAATAACGAATTGGTCTTTAAGATCCGCTTGAACGGTAAGGAATCGACGACCCAGAGCAGTAACCTTTTGCTCTGTCTCGGTTGGAATAGAGCTGTTTACACCCACGATGTCACAGCCAGCTTCTGCTAAGGCGATAGCCATACCTTGACCAAGGCCAGTGCTACTGCCCGTTACGATTGCAACTTTTCCTTCAAGATTAAAAGCGTTCAAAATGCTCACTGTGTTGGAGTTCCTTATTTTGTAATACAAATCGGTTTATACCTGATGCAGGGAAAGATGCAAGACCATAAAGGGCAAAAAAGCGACACTAGGCCGCTTTCAGTTTCGTTAATGCACAGGCGAGATTAACCGATCAGTGTCATCTCGTTCACGGTGAAGCTTTCTATCGCTCCGTCTACTGCTTTGAGGAACTCGGCTAGATGAGTGTTATTCATATGGTCTTGCCATAGTTCGCGAGTCTCCCAGTTCTCGAAGAACAGGAAGTGTGCTGGGTTTTCGTTGTCTTGGTGCAGGTCGTAATTGATACAACCTTTTTCAGCTCGCGTGGTATCAATCAGCTTTAGGAGCTCGGACTGAACCAGTTCAGCCTTGTCTTGTTTAGCGATAATGTTTGCAACGATAGTTAGAGCCATTCTTATTCCTTTTGTGAGTCGAATGATGGTTGAGAGAGACCTTCATAGCCTAGACCTTAAAACGGCTGATTTATGTCTGACTATTAAAAACTGGGCTGAAGGTCAAAAAAGGCAACCTAGATTGCCATTGGATATTAGAATTTGAAGTTGATGTTCATGTTTACATCTGGGTTTAGCAATTGAGAGCGTTCGTGGGCGAGGTCTTTACGCTGTTCTCGAAGCTGCTTGGCTTTCTTGGCATCTTTCTCGTGACTGATTTGGTCATCGAGAGAGGCAATCTGAGCGTTAAGGTTGTTTAAGCGCTGCTGTCTTTGGTATTCCTGTTTGCCCATCTGGTAGTTCTTCAGGAACTTAGGGTTTTCACAAACACCATAGTATTCGCGGCCTTCGACCCCAACTTGGTAGCCATTGCTTGGATCGCAGTAGACCTTAGTGCCCTCATGGAAGCCTTTGGTCCATTCGATACGGTCCACCACTACCTTAGCTTCGGCGCAATCCTCGGTGTAGTCATTTACGATTTGAGGGTTCTCACCCTGCTGACCATCTTGATATCCAACCTGATGCCAGTTAGCGGCTTTGCACTCTTCGGGAGACATGCTGGCACAACCTGCCATAGTAGTGACAACTAGACCAAGTAATAGGCCGTGTTTGGCGTATTTTGAGATTGAGCCCCCACGCTCAAGATTCGAAATAAGTGACATTGAGTATTCCTAAAACTGTAGTTACCTACTTCCATCCAAGCAGGCTAAATTTTGGAATGACCCTATCACGTTAAAATCACGGTTTGACGTGGAGATATCGGGAAAAAAGATACCGTATTTGGATGCTATATTGTGAAGCTATGCAAATCAGTGCGTGAAAGTGTTTAAGAATCAGTAGATTAATAGCTGGACTGTGTTTTAGTGGTCAGGGAATACTCAGCTATGTTTAGAGCCTCTAGGTAATCTAAGTAACAGTTTTTCTCACCCTGTTTACATAGCTTTACCTTGCACAACCTTTCTTGACCTTGGTTTGAGTAAACTAAATGAGTCGAATCAAAAAGAGGTCATTATGAAAGGCTCATCTATTTCGTTTACGCTCTGCTCGCTGTTTTTTGCTGGTGTTGCTTCCGCAAATACACTCAATTATCCAATCGTGGACACCAATCAAAACCAGTGTTTTTCTTCGAGTGGTGCGATGAAGTCATGTCCTAGCGCGGGGCAAGATACCTTCGGGCAGGATGCTCAGTATCAGGGTAATCAACCTAGCTACACTAACAACGGCAACGACACGGTCTCTGATGAGGTCACTGGCCTGATGTGGACACAAACCACAGATACCAACGGTGATGGAAAAATCGATGCCAAAGATAAAATGACATACGAACAGGCGATGAAGTATGTTGAATCTCTGCATACTGCAGGGTTTGATGATTGGCGATTGCCAAGTATTAAAGAGCTCAATTCTCTGATTTTGTTTGATGGCCAAGACCCAAGTGGCATCCGAAATAAAAGCGCCAAGCTCGACTTGGTTCCCTTTATCGATAGTCGCTACTTCGATATAAACGCTGGCGATGTTAGCTCTGGCGAGCGCTTGATTGATGGACAGTTTGTCTCCTCTACCAAATACGTTTCTTTGACCATGAAGCGCGATGAAACTGCATTCGGGGTTAACTTCATTGATGGTCGAATCAAAGGCTATGGCCTTTGGCATCCGAGGGGAGGGGAAAAGACCTTCTATGTATTGGCGGTGCGTGGAAACCCTGAGTATGGCCAGAATCAGTTTGTAGATAACAAGAATGAGACCATCTTAGATAAAGCAACTGGCTTAACTTGGCAAAAGGGTGATAGTCAGCAGCAGATGGACTTTCCTTCTGCTCTTGCCTACTGTGAGAACCTAAATCTTGCGGGGACAGACAACTGGCGACTGCCTAACGTCAAAGAGCTGCAATCTATCGTGGATTATACCCGCTCTCCAGCCTCATCTAGTTCCCCTGCCATAGACCCGATATTTGAGACGACTAAGATTGCTAACGAGGCCAAGCAGAAGGATTATGCAAACTACTGGAGTAGCACCACACATCAAAGCATGAGAGGTGGAAAAGCAGCGGCTTATGTCTCGTTTGGGCGTTCCATGGGTTATATGAAGAATGAGTGGATTGATGTTCATGGTGCAGGAGCCCAGCGTAGTGACCCCAAGACTGGAGACGCGAGTCGCTACCCTACAGGCCGAGGACCGCAGGGAGATGCTATCCGTATCGATAATATGGTGCGTTGTGTGAGTGGTGGTGAGGCTGAATTTGTTAAACAACCGGCTACTACGCAAAGACCCTCACAGAGTTTTGCTAATCGCTAATACAACAAAGGGGCTTGATGCCCCTTTTCTAGATTAGATTTCCACTATCACCTTACCGATAGCCGTTCGACTCGCTAGGTGGTCGTGCGCCTTGCCCACTTCCTCGAGCGGGAACACCTGAGGGTCGACAATTGGGGTAAGAAAACCCTCTTCCGCTATGTGTGACATGGCTTTCAGGATGCCCGAATGTTGCTCTCGGTTAACGTTGTGGATCATAGGTATCAGCATAAACACTACGTGTAGCGATAGCCCTTTTAGGTGCACCATTGAAAGATCGAGTTCCAGTAGAGAGACGGTTGTCGCTATCTGGCCGTTCAGCTTTGTGGCTTCGATGGAATTTGGCAGGTTTGCGCCGCCGACCGAATCATAAACCACGTCAAAACCAATTCCACCAGTATATTTCTCAACATAATCGGCAACGCTTTCGGTGTTGTAATTGATACCTATAGCACCTAGCTCTTCAATCAGTTTGATCTGTTTGTCTGAACTGCCAGTGGCATAAACATCAGCGCCAAAGTGTTTCGCCAATTGGATGGCAATATGCCCCACGCCACCTGCGCCGCCATGAATCAGTATCTTGTGGCCGGGCCTCAGTCCGGCTCTATCAAGACCTTCATAGGCGGTAATGCCTACCAATGGGATTGCTGCTGCTTGTTGCATGGATAGGTTCTTTGGTTTGCGAGCAATTAGCCTTGCATCTGCCACCATATATTCGGCTAGCGTACCCTGTAGATCTCCTAAACCGCCTGCACAGCCGTACACTTCATCACCAACCTGATAATCATTAACACCATCACCAACGGCCTCAACAACGCCTGCGAAGTCCATACCTAGAACGGCAGGAGCTGGAGGGGAGAAAGGAAGGCCAGGACCCATTTCGCGGATCATCATATCGACAGTGTTTACGCTGGTGGCGACTATCTTGACTAGAACGTTGCCCGCAGAGACCTCGGGCTTGGGAATATCATCCAGTACGAAGGCATCACTGCCGCCAAATTCTTTTACAACCATAGCTTTCATAGCGCTTCTAATCCTTATTGGTTATCGAGATGCTTCCTAACTGTAGAAATGGATTTCTCAGTCTACAAATAAAGATGGGCTGAAATCGTGCAGAAAACGGGAAGAGGTACAGGAGATAGGGTGAGAGGATAGACATGAGAACCAAACTCGCAAAATGATTCTCATATCTATAATTATCGGTTCTCAATAGTAGAGTAAGGTCTGCTGCTCAAGACACATGGCGTGATAGTAGTCGATTTCCTTCCTATATCGATTTGCCTCTCTGATTGCGAATGCACGGAAATTATCGAAGGTTGCATCAAATTGGCGGTCTTCATTGTTGGTCATTTTCGCTATCTCGTCCAAAGCGCTTTGTAGGTGAGATTCAATGGCGAATACCTCTGCGCGGGCGCTCAAAGATAGCTGGGTGAGTGCCACCTCTCCTTTGTTACATTCATGGGTCTGTTGGTAGCGACGATAGACGTCATCAGCGTTTAGCTTGATCTGCAGCAGTTCATCGATGTGAGGCTCTATGTTGCGATACACAGACATAGCCGCCTGATAATGGGGTTCATCTTTAGCTAGGCGAAGCACGGTGTCTAGCTCTGTCCATACGACACGTTCTGACATATACATAACTTCCTTCCTTGTGAAATTGCGTGCTCGAATTTTGATTTGCATATTGCGTGCCTACTTTTTGTACGACACCGAAAATGCTCCTGAGCCACCCAAATTTCCATTCTGTATACAAAAGTACGAACAAACAGGCTTCGTAGTTTTGTATACAAGTTATGCATTTTTGTGCACTGACTCCTTTGGCGTATCTATTTACTATGTGCCGGCACTTTCTTGATAGCGGGCAAAACTGATGCGTCTACGTACTTATATAGCACTCTTCTCAGTATTAACTCTGGCTTTAGTGGGTTGTAGCTCAACACCGTCTACGGCCTTGAATCAGTCGGATGAGTATTACGATTATATTCAGCCAACCTATTCTGAGTATCTCGCAGAGACAGAGCAGTGGCTGGTGGAAAACCGCGGTTATATGAGTGATGAGCATGACAAAGAGATCGCTATGAATATGCCGTTTGAGCTAAAGCCTGAGAGCGAGACAAATAAGGCTATCTTGCTGGTGCATGGTTTGGGTGATTCGCCATACAGTTTCTCGGATATAGGTAAAACACTTCAGCAACAAGGCTTCTACGTTCAAGCCGTTCTGCTGCCAGGGCACGGTAGTAAGCCTTCAGATTTGATGCTGCCTAGCTATCAAGACTGGCAAACTATGGTCGACCATTATGCGAATCTGCTGAAGCAAGAATACGATGAGGTATGGTTGGGCGGCTTCTCTACTGGCGGTAACCTAGTGACTATCAATGCCCTAGAGCAAGGGGATGTAGAAGGATTGGTGCTGTTTTCTCCTGGCTTCCAATCCAAGGCTCCATTCATGGAAAAACTCGCGCCTATCGCGGCACTCTTTATCGATGGCTACAACACTGAAGAGGATAACGCGGCTCGCTATAGTTCGGCTCCCCTCAATGGCGCGATTGCATACTCAGAGAGTGCTAGCAAACTGCGAAGCTTATTAAAGGAGAAACAAGTAACGGTTCCGACTTTGATCGCTTTAAGTGAAGCAGACAGTGTGGTCGATCCTATTGCCGTCAAGACCATGTATGAAGAGCGATTTACCCATCCGAATAACCAATTGCTTTGGTACGGTGAATCTGAAGTCGCGTTGCCGAGCGCTACTTCATTAAGCATGAAGATAGATTCTATGCAGATCAGTACTGGTTCTCATATGAGCCCACTATTTGCCCCTTCTAACGATTATTACGGGAAAAACGGCGAGTACAGAATGTGTTTGAACAGCATGGATAAAGAGTCGACCACATTCTGCGAGCAGGGTGGTGATGTTTGGTGGTCAGCTTGGGGCTACGAAGAAGAGGGCAAGGTGCACGCAAGATTGACGTGGAATCCTTACTATCAAGAGCTGACACAAAGCCTTGCGACTGTAACTGAAAGCTAATTGTAAGTTTAAAAAAGCGCGTACCTTTGGTATCGCGCTTTGTTATTGAGTTATTTAATTAGCTTGCGGTGCAAACTGCTGATACCACTCACTCTCGCTGATCAAATCTTTAGTTGATTCCAAGCGGTCGATAAAAGTCAGTCCATCTAAGTGGTCGAGTTCGTGTTGGAAGATGCGAGCTAGAAATCCGTTAAATTCCGTCTCTTGAACCTGTCCTTGCTGGTCATGGTAACGCACATATATCGTCTTATGCCTTGGGACAAAACCCCGCATACTCGGAACGCTCAAGCACCCTTCCCAACCTTTTTCCATTTCAGAGCTTGCGTGGATAATCTCTGGATTAATGATGGCAGTAATTGGCATCAGCGGTGCATCCGGATAGCGCGGATTTGGTTTGGAAGACATGATGAAAATGCGCAAACTCTTATAGATCTGCGGAGCAGCGATACCTACACCGCTTGCTTGCTCAACCGTGTCGATCATCTCGGAAATTAACGCTTGGCAGTCGTTCCCTAAAATTTCATCGACCACCTGCGCTCGTTGTCTTAAAACAGGGTGCCCTAGCTGAGCGATGTCGGGTTTATTTGTTGTTTCCATGAGATACCTTGCTTGTCGAACCTGCTAATACCCTTTCTATCACACCTTGCCCAAACCATTAACCCACTGAGTTGAAGCAGAGGGATTGTGTGTTTGATATAAGGTATAACTTATTGATAAGTATAAAAACGGAGTAATTGAACGCATATTAACGAACGCCTATTGACCCGAGGATATGAAAATATATTATGGATGTCTAGACATCTACTGTGTCATTTCTCGTTTAAATGGAATTAATATGAAACTCACTAAAAAAATCACACTACCTTTGTTGGCATCAGCACTTGCATTTGGCTTGACCGGATGCGGAAAACAAGACGAGTCCGTTATTAAAATAGGTGCCACCGTAGGCCCGCATGCACAGGTTGTTGAAGCGGTAGCGAAAGAGGCTGAAAAGCAGGGCATCAACATCGAAGTGGTCGAATTCTCAGACTACATCACCCCGAATGCAGCGCTTGCCGACGGGAGCATCGATCTAAATAGCTATCAGCATCAGCCGTTTCTGGATAACTATAACGATGCCCATAGCAGCCACCTAGTCTCTATTGGTCGCTCTATCTTGATGCGTATGGGCGTTTACTCAAACAAATACGACAACCTTGAGTCTATCCCAGAAAATGCTCGAATCGCGATTCCAAACGACCCAACTAACGGCGGCCGTGGATTGCTACTACTTGAAGAAGCAGGTTTGATTACCTTAAAAGAGAATGCTGGCTACAGTGCTACCTTGGGCGATATCGTTGCTAACCCAAAGAACATTAAGATTGTAGAAGTAGATGCAGCTCAACTGCCACGCACGCTAGACGATGTAGATGCAGCGGCAATCACTATGAACTACGTGATGTCGTCTGGACTAAACCCTAAAGAGCAGGGTATTTACCTAGAGTCAAAGGATGCTCCTCTAGCGGTAATGGTGGTGGCCTCACGTGATGCGGATAAAGACAAAGAGGTCTATGAGCAGATCATGTCTATCTATCACTCCAAAGCAATCAATGACTTCTTGGCTAGCACCTTTAAGGGTACGATTGAAGCAGCAAATTGATTTAGTATCGGTCGAGTGAAGAAATAAATTAAGGCGAGCTTCCTAGCTCGCCTTTGTTATTGAAGCAGAGCTGGATTGTATAGCTACCTGGTGGCGATAGAGAAATCCAACGCCAACATGTCGTGCTCTAAAATTAACTGAACATTTTTACCCTCTAGGTTTGAGGAATAGATGTTGTAGTCTTCTGACCAATAGATCTTTTTGTCCGCAAAGTCGACGGTCATACCCAATATGCCATCTACGACCTCTTCAGGAGCGGTTCGAAGTGTCTTAATCTTGACCTGATTTCCAGAGATTTTTGCTTTGTAGATGAATCTATTGTTTGAGAAGTAAATGTTCTTACTTTTCGGATCTACTTCCATGTGTTTGATAGAGTCTTCTGTATCGTTAAAGAAGCCATCGGCGGTTGTAACCTCCTCTACTCGATCAATCTCGGATGAACTTCCTAAGGTTGAACTGATGATCTTTGCATCATCACCAAAGCCATATGCGAGATAAAACCTATGATTTTCTTCATCCACAAACATAGCCCCTGGTTCACACCCCGCCATACAACCCTCTGCAATGGGGTCTAGGATAAACTCGTAATCTTCTCCCTCTTGCGGGTAACTGTCATCGCCATTGCCAAAAAACATCTTAAGCACCGAGTCATTGACGCTGCTTCCCACGTAAACCTCGTTTTGATTGCGGTCTACTGCTATTGGGAGCCTTCCTGCCATTGGAACATAGTTAAACAGTGCTTCTTCCGTGCCATCAGTTTTCACCGTCCATATGCCTTGTGCCGCTGTTGAGCTAGCCGATACATATACTGTATCTCCAACAACTTCTATAGCTGAACCGCCGTTAGTATCCGCAACCTTGCTCACCTGTTTAGATTCAAGGTCTAGCACACTCAGGTGGTTGTACTCCTCTTCACTCGAGTACGTCATCATGTATATATGTTGGGTGTTAGGTGAATTTTTATTGTTTTCTTGAATGGCGCTTTTATCGACATTATTTGCACTAGATGAAGCAGAAGTGGCAAAAATTAGGGTGGTAAGTATTAGTTTTTTCATTTTTATCCTCCTTTATTGGAGTGCATATTTATGCTTGATGTGGTTATTTAAATGTCATGAAAATGTTAATGGCTTGTGTTAGGTGGCGGATTTTTGCTGGATGAAGTGCTTTTAATGAAAATGACATATTTGCTTCAAGGCAAACTAAGAGGCGCGTTCCATTTCATCTAGATTAGTATTGCAAAATCAATGTATTAGCTTTAAATCGCGCGCGAATGGGATAGAGGAGAGGGTGTGATTTTTGAGGCGAAAAAAAACGGGCTCCAACTGGAACCCGTTCTGATATCAATTTATGAGTAAAAATTACTCTTCCACGTACTCGTCAATGCTCGGGCAAGAGCAGATCAGGTTACGGTCACCGTACACGTTGTCTACGCGGTTTACGGTTGGCCAGTATTTCCAGATGCGTTGAGACTTAGACGGGAATGCGCCTAGCTCGCGTGGGTATGGACGATCCCACTCACTGTTTGCAAGATCAACTTGGGTGTGAGGTGCGTTAACCAGTGGGTTGTTTTCCAGTGGCCATTCGCCGTCACGAACCTTGTTCATCTCTTTGCGGATAGCGATCATCGCATCACAGAAGCGGTTTAGTTCTTCTAGGTCTTCAGATTCCGTTGGCTCAACCATTAGTGTGCCCGCTACTGGGAACGACATAGTTGGTGCGTGGAAGCCGTAGTCCATTAGACGTTTAGCGATGTCTTCTTCACTGATACCTGTCTCTTCTTTTAGTGGACGGATATCGATGATGCACTCGTGCGCAACGCGGCCGTTAGTACCACGGTAAAGAACAGGGTAGTAAGGAAGCAGACGCTCCATTACGTAGTTCGCGTTTAGGATAGCCACTTCAGTTGCGTTAGTCAGACCTTGCTCACCCATCATAGCGATGTATGCCCAAGAGATAGGCAGGATAGACGCACTACCTAGGTCTGCTGCAGAAACTGCGTGGTCAGTACCCTGTACACCGTTTTCGATGTGGCCAGGTAGGAAAGGTGCTAGGTGCGATTTAACACCGATAGGACCCATACCTGGACCGCCACCACCGTGTGGGATACAGAAGGTTTTGTGTAGGTTCAGGTGCGATACGTCAGAACCGATGAAGCCTGGGCTAGTTAGACCAACCTGAGCATTCATGTTCGCACCATCTAGATAAACCTGACCGCCAGCGGCATGCACCATCTCACACACTTCTTTCACTTGCTCTTCGTATACGCCGTGCGTTGAAGGGTAAGTGATCATGATGCTTGATAGGTTTTCAGCGTGCTTCTCGATCTTAGCCTGTAGGTCTTGGATATCGATGTTGCCGTTCTCGTCACACTTAACAACTACAACCTTCATTGACACCATAGATGCCGTCGCAGGGTTAGTACCGTGTGCAGAGCTTGGGATAAGACATACGTTACGGTGACCTTCGCCACGCGACTGATGGTAGCGTTGGATAGCGATAAGACCCGCGTACTCACCAGAAGCACCAGAGTTTGGCTGTAGTGAGAAATCGTCATAGCCAGTGATCTCACAAAGCTTGGCTTTAAGATCGTTTGCTAGAGCCGTGTAACCTGCCGCTTGCTCCATAGGTGCGAACGGGTGGATTGCACCGAACTCAGGCCAAGTCACTGGGATCATCTCAGCAGCTGCGTTTAGCTTCATGGTACAAGAACCTAGTGGGATCATACCGTGAGTTAGAGAGAAGTCTTTGTTCTCTAGCTGCTTAAGGTAACGCATCATCTGAGTTTCACTGTGGTGGGTGTTGAACACAGGGTGCGTTAGGAATTCTGATTGGCGACGGCAGTCTTCTGGAATTGCCGCGTACTCGTTTTTCGAGATTTCTTCGCTCAGTGCTTCGATAGACTCGGTTACTTGGAACACGCTGAACAGTGCCACGATGTCCGCAGTAGTCGTGGTTTCATCGAAGCTGATGCCTAGCTTGCCGTCTAGCTTGCGAAGGTTGATGTTCGCGCGCTGTGCGATGCCGTATAGAGACTCAGTCTTCTCACCAGTGTTGATGGTGATTGTGTCGAAGAAGCTGTTGTGGCAAAGCTCGTAGCCAGCTTGTGTTAGGCCAGCGGCTAGGATAGCTGTCATGTGGTGAGTACGACGTGCGATTGTCTTAAGACCTTCGCTACCGTGGAATACCGCATAGAAAGCAGCCATGTTTGCAAGAAGTGCCTGAGCAGTACAGATGTTTGAAGTCGCTTTCTCACGACGGATGTGCTGCTCACGGGTCTGCATCGCCATACGTAGCGCTTGGTTGCCGTTAGTATCGATAGAAACACCGATAACACGACCAGGCATAGTACGCTTGTGCTTGTCACGAGTTGCCATGAAGGCAGCGTGTGGACCGCCGTAACCTACAGGAACACCGAAGCGCTGTGCTGAACCGATCACTACGTCAGCGCCCATCTCGCCTGCTGGCTTAAGAAGGGTAGAAGCAAGTAGGTCAGTCGCTACTGTTACTAGGGTCTTGTTCGCTTGCGCAGCTGCAATGATGTCAGTCAGGTCGCGTACTTCACCAGTTGTAGTTGGATACTGAACCAGTGCGCCGAATACATCTTGCTCTGGTAGAGCATCGATTGGGCCAACCTGTACTTCAAAACCAATGAACTCAGCACGAGTCTTCACAACCTCGATAGTTTGAGGGTGAACATCGTCAGCTACAAAGAAGGTCTTGCTCTTGCTCTTACCTGCACGCTTACAAAGCGTCATCGCTTCAGCTGCTGCCGTCGCTTCGTCAAGTAGAGAGGCGTTCGCAATTTCCATGCCGGTTAGGTCCATCACCATCTGCTGGTAGTTAAGCAGTGCTTCTAGACGACCTTGAGAGATCTCTGGTTGATAAGGCGTGTACGCGGTATACCAACCTGGGTTCTCTAGAACGTTACGAAGGATAACGTTCGGCGTGAAGGTGTTGTAGTAACCTTGACCAATGAAGGTGCGCTTTACTTGGTTTAGTTCAGCAAACTTCTTCATCTCAGCCAGCATACCCGCTTCGCTCAGAGGCGCTTCTAGGGTCATTGGTTTTTCTAGACGAATTTGAGCTGGAACGGTTTGCTCAACTAACTCTGCAAGGCTAGATACGCCAAGGCGCTCAAGCATCTTCTGTTGGTCAGCTAGGTTTGGACCATTGTGACGAGCAACGAACTCAGTGTCCGTGCTTAAACTGCGTAGTAGATCAGTCATAACTTTGTTGTACCCTGCCTTCTATGAGGCTATGTGTGTTTCCTATTAGACTTTCTGCATTCAGAGCAGGCGATAAAGGTTTATAAGAGTTTTTACCTGTCTTCTGAATGGCAAGATCCCCGCAAAAGCGGGGATTTTGTTAACTTGTTCAATTTGAAGCGAAAATTACTCGTCTTCGATGCTAGCTAGGTAGTCTTCTGCGCTAGTTAGATTGTCTAGCTCGCTTGCATCTTCAAGCTTAACCTTAACGATCCAACCCTCATCATAAGAGCTTTCGTTGATTAGCTCAGGGCTGTCTTCTAGCTCTTCGTTGATAGCAACGATTTCACCAGTCACAGGAGCGTAGATATCTGACGCTGCTTTTACAGACTCAACTAGTGAGAAGCTCTCACCTGCTTCAACGCTGTCTTCTACTTCTGGTAGGTCAACGAATACAACATCACCAAGCATTTGTTGTGCGTGCTCTGAAATACCGATAGTAACAGTGCCGTCACCGTTGTCGCGCACCCACTCGTGGCTCTCGGTAAATTTTAGAGTGTTGTCCATGATTAAAATCTCCAACAATAATCAGATAGAAAGGAATGAGTCTCTTTATGCTCGAAAAATACACCGAGTTGACTCTGTACTCAAGCTGAAATTTCCTATCGGAAACAAAAAATTCAACTTTGCAACTTATCTCTCACTTATTCTTACCTTATCCTCTTCATCAAAATGGTCTGTTTGTGGCACACTTTCTGACCATAAAAACAGGATTGAACGCGGTGAAGGAACAAATGAAAGAGACGATTTTGGATGAATATCCATCTCTAACCATAGAGAAATCCTCGGTAGAAAACAGCGTCGAACCATTAAAGTTAGGTGACAAAATTAAGTCAATTCGAGGCAAGCTCGGGTTGACCCTTGAGGAGGCGAGTCAGCGTACTGGACTGGCTCGTTCGACCTTGAGCAAGATAGAAAATGAGCAGATCAGCCCGACCTTCCAAGCGATGCAAAAACTGGCTGTAGGTCTTGAAATAGATATGCCGCAGCTATTCACTCCGCCTAAGAAAATCAAGGCTTCCGGACGCAGAGACGTCACCTTGAAGGGAGCAGGGAAATCGCATCCAACCTCTACCTATGAGCATGAACTTCTCGCTACAGAGATGTCTCAAAAGCGCATGATGCCGTTCAAATCTGTAGTGCGTGCTCGTAGCTTCGATGAGTTCCAAGGCTGGGTTCGTCATGACGGTGAAGAGTTCTTGTTGATACTCGATGGCGAGGTGATGTTCTACAGCGAATTCTATGAGCCTCTGAAACTGAGTGAAGGCGATAGCGTCTATTACGATGCCAATATGGGTCATGCACTGATTTCGGTAAGTGAAAGCGACGCACAAATTTTATGGGTAACCGCGAAATAAAACTCGTTTATTGTAGCGGTTGTGTTAAAAAGCAAAGTTTCCTATAGTGTCGGCAATCGTTTGCCTGTACTTTTAGGTTAACTCATATATGAACAGTTTGTTACGCCATTTCAGCATATCCGGCGTGGCAAAATTAAGGAGAAATGATGACTGAAGCACTACTAAAAACGCCACTGTTTGACCTTCACGTTGAGCAAGGCGCGAAGATGGTTCCATTCGCAGGCTACGAGATGCCAGTTCAATACCCACTTGGCGTTAAGAAAGAGCACCTACACACACGTGATGCAGCGGGTCTGTTTGACGTATCGCACATGGGTCAGCTTCGTCTAAAAGGTGCAAATGCAGCTGCGGGCCTAGAGTCTCTAGTGCCAGTAGACATCATTGATCTAGCTGAAGGTAACCAACGCTACGCTTTCTTCACTAACGAGCAAGGCGGCATCATGGATGACCTTATGGTAGCGAACCTTGGTGATCACCTATTCGTTGTGGTAAACGCAGCATGTAAAGCACAAGACATCGCGCACCTGCAAACTAACCTGCCAGCAGACGTTGAGCTAGAAGTGATCGATGATCGCGCTCTTCTTGCTCTGCAAGGCCCTAAAGCTGTAGATGTTCTAGCTGAGCTAAACCCAGCGGTTAAAGAGATGGTATTCATGGACGTTAAGCGTATTGAATTGCTTGGCGTAGAGTGCATCGTAAGCCGCAGTGGTTACACAGGTGAAGATGGCTTCGAGATCTCTGTTCCTAACGAGAAAGCTGAAGAGCTAGCGCGTCAACTGACTGACTCTGAACTAGTTGAGTGGATCGGCCTTGGTGCTCGTGACTCACTTCGCCTTGAGTGTGGCCTTTGCCTATACGGTCACGACCTTGATCAAACAACGACGCCTGTTGAAGCAAGCCTGCTTTGGGGTATCAGCAAGATCCGTCGTGCAGACGGCGAGCGCGCAGGTGGCTTCCCTGGTGCAGACATCATCCTTGATCAGATCGCAACTAAAGATGTTTCACGCAAGCGTGTTGGCCTAGTAGGTCAAACTAAAGCGCCAGTGCGTGAAGGCTGTAAGCTGTTTGATGCAAACGATGTTGAAGTGGGCGTGGTAACAAGTGGTACTGCAGGTCCTAACGCAGGCAAGCCAGTTTCTATGGCTTATGTTCGTAGCGACCTAATCGCAGTGGGCACTGAAATCTTTGCAGAAGTTCGTGGCAAGAAACTGCCAATGACAGTAGAGAAAATGCCGTTTGTGCCTCAGCGTTACTATCGCGGTTAAGTTCTCAATTAGTCCTCGCATTCCCAGTTTATCGGCGGAAAGCGAGGCTAGCTCTTGAGTTGAAATGAGATGAGTAAAGTAATCTTAGAGGGATATATCCTTGTCCCTGGCAGTCAGCTTGAGCAGATAAAAGTTTCCCTTAAGAAACATATTCAATTAACCCGGCAAGAGCCGGGTTGTTTGGTTTTTGAGGTAACACAAGACGACATTGAACCCACGCGCTTTAGAGTGTATGAAGAGTTCGAGTCTGAACAAGCTTTTAATGCTCACCAGCAAAGGGTAAAACAGAGCAAGTGGGGCAAGGACACAGTCGATGTGGAGCGCCACTACACCATCAAGATAATGGAGTAACAAATGGAAAAGGTGTACTTAAATGGGTCAGCGATAGCGCCAGCTAAGTTGGTGTGTATAGGCAGAAACTATGTGGAACATATCTCTGAGCTTGGCAACGAGATACCCGACCAGATGGTGGTTTTTAACAAGCCGAACTCCTCCATTACATCTGTTCTAAAAAGTGGCACTGAAGAGCCGATACACTACGAGGCTGAGCTCTGTTTTGTTATGAAAAACAATGAGTTTGTGGGTGTTGGTTTAGGGTTAGATCTAACCAAGCGCGAGTCTCAATCTCGTCTGAAAGCCAAGGGGCTTCCATGGGAGCGAGCAAAAGCCTTTGATGGTTCGGCGCTGTTCTCTGACTTTGTTGATTTTTCAAACCTTGATGATCTTAGCTTGGAGCTATATATCGACGATGTGCTTATCCAGCATGGTGGTGTCGAATTGATGATGTATCCTCCTCTGGTTATTCAAAAAGAACTTTCTAGCTTTATGAGTCTGCAAGACGGCGATGTGCTTATGACAGGCACGCCAAAAGGGGTGGGTGTGGTGAACAAAGGCTCTACCTTCAAAGGTAAGGTGCTAGAAAAAGGCGAAACCTTGGTAGAGGTAGTATGGACAGCGCAATGATTTCCATAGAACAGATCTCTTGGCAACAGTCTATAGGCCTCAGGCACGCTGTTCTTTGGCCAGAAAAACCACCTGAGTTTTGCCATGTCGAAGATGATGAAACTGGCACACACTTCGGCGTTTTCTATGATGCGAGACTTGTCTGTGTGGCTTCGCTATTTCAAAGTGGAAATTCTATTCGCCTACGCAAGTTTGCCACCGACCAAGATTATCAAGGCCAGGGCATTGGCAGTGCGCTACTCGAGCACACGCTCGATTTTGCTAAAGAGCAGGGGGCGAGTAACTTTTGGTGTGATGCCCGCGAAAGCGCGATTCCTTTCTATAGCCGATTTGGCTTTGGGCCAGAGGGCGAGCGATTCTACAAGGGCGAGGTGCCCTACTTTAAACTCTCGATAGAACTCGAGACTTAACCCAGTACGTATTGCTGAACCACCCCAACTAAGATGAGTGCGCTAATAAACACCAAGAAAAGGTTTTTACCGATAAAACGGCGCACAACTCCCTGATTTGATGCACCTTTGTCTGTATCACTGCAACTATCTTTCCCGCACCCACAACTCATTCGGCTTTCCTTTGATGATTAACTTCAGCGCTCAACTATAACGCATCTGTGGTTAATAATAATTATTATCAACTAAATCATAGATCCAAGAATTGATACGACACGCTTTTGTGACAAAACTAATCAAGCATCATTGTTTAAAGATGTCTGTCACATGGTAAAGTGTTGTTCGTTATAGAATTTAGTAAGTTAGCAACAGATGGCATCAATTAAAGACGTTTCTAAACTCGCCGGCGTATCTTGGATGACGGTTTCCCGAGCGATAAATAACCCTGAGAAGGTGAAAGCGGAGACGTTAAAGCGAGTCAATGATGCGATTAAAACGCTTAACTACACCCCAGACCATTCGGCTAAACAGATGCGTGCCAAAGCGGTGCAGGGATATCAGGAAACCAGCATAGGTGTATTGGCGCTCGAAGTTGCCACAACGCCGTTCTCTGTTGGTATCAACCACTCCATAGAACACACAGCGACTAGCGGTGGTTGGAACTCTCTTATCATCAATACCTTTGACCCAGAGCCAGATGCTGCAACCGTCGACCGCCTGCTTTCCCATAAGCCGGCAGGTATTATCTTTGCCACTATGGGTTTGAGAAAGGTAGTGGTGCCAGACGCACTAAAAGATAGGCCAGTGGTTCTAGCCAACTGTTTCTGTGATGACCCGAGTGTGCCTTGCTATGTGCCAGATGATGCCATGGGACAATATGCTGGGCTCAGACGCCTGCTAGATAAAGGTTATAAAAAACCATTGTTTATCATGCTAAACCAAGATCTACCTGCGGTCACCTTACGCAGTCAAGGCATTGAAAAGGCGCTCGCGGAGCAAAGCTTGAGTAGCTCAGATTATCGCTGGCGTTATATGGCTCCAGAATGTGACTACCATGACACCATTAAGATCATCGATAAGGCATTAGCGGAAAACTATCAGTTCGATTCTATCGTTTGCGGAAACGACCGTGTGGCTTTGGTGGCCTATATGCATCTGCATCGCTTGGGCCTCGATATTCCTAAGGATGTCGCCATTCTTGGCTATGACAATATGGAAGAGGTGGCAGACCTGCTCGTACCTGGCCTAACGACCGTTGAGTTGCCCCACTCAGAACTTGGAAAGCAGGCCGCACTTCATATCATGGAGCAGCGCACCGAGACAGGCATTATCAAGGTTCAGTGCCCGGTTATAGAGAGAGAGTCTTTGTAGGCGAGTTGTTTACTCTATAGGAAGAGAGACCTGACCGCAGTGTGTTTGCAGTCAGGTCTTTTACTATCATGCGTTAGTTGTCTGTAAACATTGGTTTTTACCAGCCGTAGTAGCTCTTCTGAGCATAACAGGTGGATGTTTTAAGGTTATCTGGACTCTGGTCGTTAATCTTGGATGTCCAGACGTTGGTCGCTTCTTGTATGGTTGGTATATCGATTCCAATGACATTTGCGTTCATGTATTTTGCGTAAGCATTGTAGTAAGAGACGCGCTGTGGTGGTCCCGAATGGTAAGCCGCTGCCTTATTACACTCTAAGCCGCCATTAACAATATTAATTACCGTGCCCAGCCTATAAGAGATAACCGCTTCGTCATAAGACTCCCCCTCGGCGGTAATAATGCTTTGACCATCGTTTCGTTGAGGTAAGCCAAGTTCTTGGCTGGAGGATGACACATGGGTGATGTTCCCCAGCATGACGTCATGAGACGATGGTTTCGCACCTTGTGGCGTCATCCAGAACCAGATGCCAGAGAGGATGGAAAGAGCACCATTGCTTGCAACAAAGTCTGGTCGTTTCAGCAGTATATCGCGTTCGCTGATAACGTCTCGCATCAGACCATTGTCATATAGCCAGTAGCTAAAGGCACCGTAGTTGTAGTTCCAGGAAAGCTGGATAATGCCTCGACCGTAGTAAGAACGACCTTCTGCTGGTGGGTATTCTGTGGAGGCATGGTCAACATAATTGATGGCTGAGCTAGTGCCGTCAGGATTAGTCGAATAACCCACCTCTTCCACCCAGTAGAGAGCCCCTTTCCAAACGATCCCTGCGTCCTGATCATCTACTATCCAAGGCTCAGGCGCGTTTGCCCATGAACCTGAGGTTTCTCGTGCCGACTTCGCCCAAAACGTCGTAAATTCGAGAGCTTGTTGCGACTTTGAGCCCTCGTTCAGGAACTGCTTGTAACCGTTATGCGCTGCCCAAGTATTGTATTCGAGAACTGCCTTTTTAAACGCCTCTAGAGTAAAGGTATCTAGAGAGCCATCTTCTGATGCATACGGGGGTTGATTACGAGTTCCTCCTTCGGCATTGTAGCGACCAGAGCGCATAGGGAAGAACCAATCCCACTGCTCTTGTGTGAGCTCGCGCAGGAAGGCATATCCATCAGCGGGTAAATCTACCGGTGGGACAACCACTGGAGGCTCTGGGTCGACAGGTGGCTCAGGATCAACGGGAGGTTCTGGATCTACCGGCGGCTCTGGGTCTGGTGTTACTGGTGGTTCTCCCTCACCAGAAGGTTCATCAATACGCTTCCATGGCGTCTCCCATTCTTGAACACTACCCCCATCGGTGATTGTTAGTACTGGTTCGTCACCCTTAGTCCAATGGCGAGCCTCAAAGTAATACTGTGTATCAGAGATAGTATGTTTAACTTGATCACCGCCACTGTAGGCAAAAGAAGACTCCCAAGTATTGATGTTTGATGCCTCGGGAAGATAGTTACCAGCGCTGTCTGTTTCGGCAAGGAATTCCCAAACATCACTGGCACCAGTGAAACTAGGCGCATCGACTTGTGTCCACCACTTGTTCTCGAAAACACCCCAGCGACTGCCATCCGTATACCGGACAATATTACCTGCTACCTCGTACACTTTAGATGCGTCAAATACCTCCAATTGTTCCCAACCTGGGTAAGCGCTACCTTGCGCAGTTAGCACGTTGAAGGCTCTTGCTTGAGCGATGTTTCCCATATAGGTATCTATAGACTCAGCACTGGGCATACCTTTGGATGCTGGAGCAGTGATTGTTTGTGAGTGTACACTCGTAGAGATTAAGCCAGTAGTAATTAAAGCCAAAGTAAGTTTATTTGGATTGAAATTATTCATTATTATATCCTTATATTCCACACCAGATGTGTGTAATAAAAACCTTACTACTTGATAATTAAAAATGTTATTGAGGTTTTATTAAAATAGTGGAGGTCGGATATGTTGATAGACCGGTGTTTTAGTTGGTTATTTGTTGTTTATCACACTTGTTTTAATTGTTATGAAAATTAATATTCAGTTTGATTCATCGTTTGTTAATGTTCGTGCTGATTTTTAATGCGCAGCTTACTCCTTTAATTTCAGTTTGTTATTGGTATAAAGTGCTTTTTTAGGTAGGTTTTTATAGTTGGATTCAAATGTACTGTAATAAATATTAATATAGCTGAATTATATTTTATATATCCATCCTAGATAATATTCATTAGTCTCGGTTAATTATCCTTATGTTTTTTATTTTAGAGTAATTACTTGATTTTAAAATATGTTGATTGGCTCACATTATTTTTATCCTTTGATGTAAAAAAGCGGCTCTATTCTAGAGCCGCTTATGTCTTACTTATTTTATATGATGTTTATAATTGACTGCTTTTAGTGAGCATAGCCCGTGTGCTTGTTTTCAACCTTGTAGAAAGTGGCTTGTACATAGTCGTTGGCATCGCCAGTGTTGTTTTGGTTATACACACCAGCCTTAAAGTACATGTACTGTCCGCCAACGTCATAACCACTGTTGCTCATGTCTACACTTTGCACCACATCTGGTTTGCCAGCTCGAGTAATGGTTACGATGAGTGTGTTGCCTTGGACATCGATCTTGTAGCCAAACACCTCGCCAAGGGCGATGCCGTCAGATGGGTTGCTAGCACTGCTTGAGCGACTGCCAATCATCTCATACCAAGAATCTGAGCCACCGTTTGGTTCGTGAGCAATATAGATAGAGCCCAGTGAGTTGTTTGGAAGCTTGCGATAGTAGATACGAACAGGTTCATCATCATTGGCATGGATCTGGCCAACGATGACGCGGCCCACCTGAGAGCTGCTACCAGTTGTGGTCACATGGTCAACCTTTAGCTCTGCAGTCAGAGTGCCATCAACACCACCAGCGGCATTTCTATCTGAAGATGGAGCGCTAGAGAAGACCCAGTTGTTTTTACCCACGCCTTTGGTGCTATGAGAGGTGTCACCTCGGCGAAGCATTTCACGAAGTTCTGAACGCGTATAGCTGGTATTGCTAGAGGTTTTTGCCCCGTCAACCGGTGCTTTGAAGGTCATCCCACCATCGGCGGCAGTGTAAAAGAAAGAAGAGTGTTCATAGCTTGCCGACAGTTCATTTTCTTTGATGGTATCTGCTTTACCATCACCGCTGTTATCTACAGGAATGCTGAGGGTCCAATCTAAAAGATCAAAGTTGCCTGATGGTGGAAGGCTAGGGTCGAGATCCGATGGAGGAGGGGTAGGATCACTACCACCCGAATCACTGCTACAGCCATATAGGTCGACCTCTAGGATACTGTTCCAATTGTTGGCCGAGTTTCCTTCGCCGACAATTCTTACGTAGCGGGCATTTGATTGGCTAAAGGCGTAACTTTCAAAGCCTGCTGTAGTGCCACTAGAGGTATTATTCGAAATGACTCTTTGCCAGTTTTGGTTATCATCGGAAACATCAACACTGAAGTACGAACTTCTTGTGTCACCTATGTACCAAGCGATATCGATTTGTGCCACAGTGGATTGAGAACCGAGATCGTAGGTAATTGTTTTACCTATACCCTGACTCGACCATCGAGAGGTATCCGCCAGGCTCCCATCTATGGTGTTCGCAGGAACATGACCGTCGTTGGTACCATCATCAGTTGCTGAGACAATGGAAATAGGGGTACTGCTACATTCGCCACCACCGCTAGAACTATTTTGAATCAGTTCAAAGCTGTCGAAGCGCCCCTCGCCAGATGAGTAGGAGCCGCCGAAAGTGACCTCACTGTTTGATCCAGAGTCAAACGTAACCTCTACCTTACTCCAGCCACTGTCACTAGAGCTCTGTTGTGTGCGGTTCCCCCCCACTTCGGCAAACAGAGTACCGGAGCCTTTGATGTATGCGGAAAGGGTATAGTTAGTTTGAGGTGTAACTGAGATAGCTTGACTAAAAGAGGCGCCACTGCCGCTTATCTTGGCGGAATGCAAACCTTGATGGGCATCACCCGAGATGGATGATGGGTCTACATCCTGCCAGCCATCCCAATTACCGGTTTCAAATCCGGGATTCACGATGTCGAGGTTGGTCGCATTCGCATATGAAGAGAGTGCACCGATTACGCTACATACCAACAGTTTGCTACTGAATTGGGTCTTCATTAAAACTCCTTTTACTCGTTTCTAGGTGGTGTGTCTAAAAGGCTAATGTTGACTAACTGTAGCCAATTTGTAGCTATACAATCATACAAGTTGTGGCTTTGTGACTAATATCTCATCAATTGTTTGCGTATATAAGAACTGGCTTTCATATAAACGATCGCTATTTGATCATTGCTATCTAATTGAAATTTATGGATTAAGTTTTGGGTTGGATTTCTATGTCTCCTAAATGAAAGCGAACCACCAGTAATTATTCTTGAGTTATTGTATTAATATATTGAATGGTATGTTGTTAAACCAAAACACCCGATACTAGGTACCGGGTGTTAAGAATCAAACAAATCAGACTCGAGAATTACTTCCAGATATCTTCAAGACTCCAGATGGATAGCTCTTCAAGTTCCACCGAACCATTTTCAGCAAACAGCTTAACACCTAGACTAGTTTCTGATGGATAGATGCGACTGGTGATCACTTGTTCGCCCTGATTCATGAACATCTCCACTGATGAGCGGTCTAGGAAGATGTGAAGTTCTACTGAGTTACTTGAGGTATCTAGGTCGATGCTACGCACCCCAGTAACCGCCTCGCCTGAAAGGGTGCGGTCGAAGAAAGCGCGCTTGGCCATGTTGTCGTAACCCAAAATGGTGCGTTCAAATGGCGTATCACCAACGCGTAGCATTAGACCGAATCGTTCTGCGCTGTTGCCCGCAAGAGAGAACTTGGCTTTGATCTCTAAAAGGTCACCCTCTATCCCCGTATCCAAGATTTGGCTGTCTACTTTCTTTAGGTTCGAGGTGTCGAATTTATGCTGACGCAGGGTTTCTAGTTCACGGATTGGGGTTTGCCAGATCTTGCCATTGCCATCGAGTTTTAGCTCGCGTGGTAGGGTCAGTGCACCACACCAGCCTCGCTCTTTAGTTGGCATTTCGCTGTGCCACATGTCCATCCAAGCGATAGCAATGCGTCGACCATCTTCGGCTTCAAAGGTTTGGCAGGCATAGAAGTCATGACCATAATCCAGTTCAACAAACTTCTCGAAGCTGAATTTACAGGTTTCTTTATCTAGGTCACCAACCATGTAGCCATTTTGGTGGAAGTTCAGGTTGTTGTAACCGTCCGCTTCCATCCCCATAGGTGAGCAGATAACTACGCGCTTGTCTTCAAGAGGGAAGAAGTCTGGGCACTCCCACATGAAGCCGATACCAGGCCTTGCTCCCGTCATCACACCCTTGTAATCCCAGTTTTTAAGGTCATCGGATTGGTAGTAGGCAATTTGGCCTTGCTCACCATCCTTCATACCCACAACCATGTGCCAGATATCGTCTTCATTCCATACCTTAGGGTCGCGGAAATGCACCATATCGGCTTTCGGAGCGTCAGGGATGATGATGCCTTGTTTCTCAAAGTGGATACCATCTTCACTGGTCGCCAGACACTGGATCTGCTTCATGTGGTCATCATCACCCTCTTCTCCAAGCCAGCTATGGCCGGTGTAAAGCAATGCGAGAGTATCGCCAACTGAAACCGCAGAGCCAGAGAAACAGGTGCCTTCTTCGCCCGGAGCAAGGGCGATAGGTTGATGCTCCCAGTGCACCATGTCTTTTGAGGTTACATGGCCCCAGTGCATGGGTCCCCAGTCAGATGAATACGGATGGTGCTGATAGAAAGCATGGTAGATACCGTTGTGGAAACACAGGCCATTCGGGTCATTAATCCAGCCAGCAGGAGCGGCAATGTGAAAACCTGGTCGGTGGTGACAGTTGATCTCTGCTGCCTTGTTTTGAACAAACTGGTTGGGTGTTTGAGTGTCGTTATTCATTGTAACTCCAAGGGAAATTCGGATTCCCCTCTCAAGCAGAGAGGGGATAAAGGGTTAAGCCGTTGCTAGCTCTTTGGGCTGCTCTTCAGGGTTTACCGAGGGAGTCTTGTCGCTCACTAGGGTAAAGATGGATAGGGTAGCGAACACTGCTACCACTGAGCCAAGGATCAAGTAGGTATGCTGGAAGCCAATCACGTCGTAAGAATGACCTACCAATGGTGACAGGATGCTGGTGAACACCTGAATCACGAACTGGAAGCCAAATAGATATAGGGTCGATGCAAGGCGAGTATCGAAGTTCTTGCTGAAGTATTTGAATACCGCAATCAATAAGATTGGAAGTTCAACTGCGTGCAGAAGTTTCATTACAGAGATGCCGATTGGGCCATCTACTAGACCAGAGCCGATGATGCGCGTTGCCATGATAAAGCCCGCAATCACCAGTGAGTTCTTTGCACCTACTCGGTTAACAAAGAAAGGCGCTAGGAACATACCGCCCGCTTCTAAGAATACCTGAAGCGAGTTCAAGTAACCGAACATGCGGTTGCCTTCTTCCACTGTTGGGAACTGAGAAGAGAAATAGATGGCAAATTGCTGATCGTACACGCCGTAGATACAAGCACAGCCAAAGATGTACAGGGCAAAGGCGTGGAAGCGCGGCATCTTGATAAGCGCTAGAACGTCAGTCACTTTTACTGGGTCTGAGTCAACGTCTTGCTGATCTGCGTTTTTATCGAACTTAACCATCATGATCATGATGGCAGCCACGATTGCAGATAGAGATGCTAGCCAGAAGTTAATGTTCGGGTTGATGTTGATAAAGGTGCCCGCAAAGAAGGTAGCGAATGCCCAACCCAGCGAGCCCCACATACGTGCACGGCCAAATTCAAAGCTAGATACGCGACCAACACGCTCGACATAGGTTTCAATTGCACCCACACCGGCGAAGAAGGCTGCACCCAGATATACAGCACCCACAGCAGCACCAAGCACTATGCTGGTTTGAAGAAGCGGACCGTAGACGAAGATGATAAATGGACCTACGAATACCAACAGCGATGCGATGAACCACATCAAGTGTTTTTTCAAACCGAGTCTGTCTTGTAGGTAACCATAGAGAGGCTGCAAACAAAGAGCACCAATGGCATTGAGCGAGTAGATAATACCTGTATTAGCGCCATCAAGACCCAGATGTTGGCTTAGCCAAATCGGGAATAGTGAAAACCAGAATGACCAAGTGACAAAGAAAAAGAACAGCGTGGCGCTGAGCAGTATGTAGTTCCTGTTTTTACCAAAAATCATGGAAGCCTCGTGTAGGTACGCAGTAGTAAGTATAATCTCTGTTGTTTATGTTAACGTTATCATTTGCTGGGTTTTAAAAACGCATACTCAGTGCGTTCTCAAATGTCACCTTAAAAGTTAACGTTAACATTTAAAGTGGATTCTCTACCTTTGAATTGCTTTCAACAAGTCGAAGGATCGAAAAATGTGAGAAGATCCTAGCTTTGAGGTGATCTTGTGGCTGAAAAGTTAGAGGCATATCTCAGACTTCAATGGTGCTTAGAGAGTTTTTCATTACATGGATTCTGCTTGTTGCAGTCGTAGCAGAAGAGGAGGTAAATATTGTCTATACTATGAGAGATTTTAAGTTATCTTATTGATTTATATCGATAATCGTAAGCAATTTCTCGAGCTGAGAATGATGTTAGGTAAATTTACTCTATGCTCGAGTTTTTAGGTCACTATGCTTTGCCACTCGATTTTTCGCATGTTTTTTGTTTAGTTATTCTTCCAGGAGCGCTTTAGTCATGTTTGAGGTTAGCTACCAACGTATCACCGATGATTCTCCTCATTTTGCTAATCTGACTAGCTTGTTTAAGAGTGAATGGCCCGAATATGAGCCGGAGGGTGACAGCACTTTGCCTAAGCCTATCGTTGCCATTGTTGAGGGGCAGGTAGTTGGGGGAATTGCCTATACAAAGTTTGCTGAACCAAAGTCAGACAGAGAAGTTATCTGGGTCAATGCGGTTTACGTAAGCGAGGCTTGGCGACATAGAGGGATTGCTCACAAGCTTATCTTCCTTGGTCGACAGCAGGTTAAAAGTCAATCCAAGTTGTATGCCTATACCCATGTCCCAGGTTTGTATGAAAGTCTCGGGTGGCTCCGAGAAGACAAGAACGACCAAGCCAGCGATGTGGTGATGAGTTGTTCATTAGAGTGAAACTTCCTCACTTAAGCCAGTATTGTGCAATAGGTAAAATAAAAGGCTTTACTGGCTGTCCAATTAGTGTACTATGCAACCCACTCTGTGATTCAGAGTTATTAATGAGTTATCAAGTAAAAGTAAACCCCAGTATTTCTGCGTTTCTGTCGTCATCCTTTGTGTTTCTTAGCTTCATCGTAACATTCAATAATTCACAATTGCAGCATACGCGCATTAGCGAACTATATATTTTTTAATAAGGTGACATCATGTCTAACAAAACTACTGGTACTGTAAAATGGTTTAACGAAGAGAAAGGCTTCGGTTTCCTAACTCAAGACAACGGCGGCAAAGACGTATTCGTTCACTTCCGTGCTATCGCTTCTGACGGTTTCCGCACTCTTGCTGAAGGCCAAAAAGTATCGTTCATCGTAGAAGAAGGTCAAAAAGGTCTTCAAGCTGCTGAAGTAACTGTACTTTAATCAGTTTTTGTATGGGTGGCTCTATGCCATCCATACTCTCTTATCTTTTTATATCGTAACACCGCAAAAATAACCTCTCTCGCATTTACTGCTCCTAAATGTCGTCACGTTAAATTTTTCCTTCGCAACACTATATAAAAGCAACACCTACCGTCTGTGTTTGAACCTAGTTCAACATTCATGGTTTATTTATATAAGGAAAGTTTTATGTCTCGTTCAGTCGGTCGCAAACGTTTTTGGTTCCAAAAACTGCGTACAGAACCTACTCATAAACAAAGAAAAACACGCTAGTTTCTATTTTAAACTAGAAAACAGAACCTCCTAACTCGGTGATCGTTAGGGATTCTAATCTCACCTCGTCTACTTCTCATTCATTTCAATCTGCATTTTTGACTGTGCGGATGTGACCTTTCACTCCTTTATCTTATGTCACACTAGAAATGGTGTTTAAAGCCGTTATTGGTTGTATAATCAAGCGAATTTGACCCCATTTGATCAAGGTAATTGAAATGCCAAAGGCAAGTGAAATTAAAAAAAGTGCCGCTATCGAGCACAATGGTAAAGTTTATTTTGTTAAAGAAATCAACAAACTAACTCCAAGTGGCCGTGCCGGTGCAAGCCTGTACCGTATGCGCATGTACGATGTAGCGACAGGTGCAAAAGCTGATGAAAGCTTCAAGGCAGATGAAATCATCAACCTAGCTGACTTCAGCCGCCACCCATCTATGTTCTCTTACATCGATGGTAACGAGTATGTATTCATGGACAATGAAGACTACACGCCTTACAACTTCAACAAAGAAGCTATTGAAGAAGAACTCCAGTACATCAACGAAGAGACACAAGGCCTTTACGTTCTGTGTGTTGATGGCAACCCAGTTGCTCTAGAACTACCTTCTGTAGTTGAGCTTGAGATTGTAGAAACTGACCCATCAATCAAGGGTGCATCTGCAAGTGCTCGTACTAAGCCAGCTACTCTAACTACTGGTCTTATCATCCAAGTTCCAGAATACATCGCTGGTGGTGAAAAGGTTCGCGTGAACACCTCTGATAAATCATTCATGGGCCGCGCAGAAAAGTAATCTAATTACTTAAATCAAACTTTAAAAATACACGCCTTTGAGCGTGTATTTTTTTTGTTCGATATAAATTATTCTTATCCAAACATATATTTTTTCTTGGTCATTTAATTGATCGAGGTTGGAATAATAGATATTACCAATGATTGTTCTGCCAATATTAAGCGATTTGTTGTAAGTTACGCATATGCTCCAGGTTGACTATGGTTTCAACTAAAAGTTGAAACATTAATTTTATGATTCAATATGTCTTTTTAGCGGAGTAATATTCGCTGGTGTATACCAGTATGTTCGCTATGGGAGGGGAGCATGTACAGCAGGTCAGACAGTAGCGTTAGTTTAGAATCAGTTTGTGATTCTATTTCAACTGAACCAAGTGAAAGCATGAGCCGATATGAGTTTATCCTCAAGGCAAGGCAACGTTACGGTTCCTTATATGACTATTCAAGAGTGCCAGAGCAGGCCTTGAACCAGACAAGCTTAATAGAGATAGAATGCCCGAAACACGGCCGTTTCACTCAGACCGCTCACTCTCACTTACATCTTTGGTCTGGTTGTAATCAGTGTGAAAGTTACTCTACTAGCGTCGAGAGACTGAGGCATAAAAGAGGTTTCAACTTAAAATTATACCGAGCTTAATTGTATTAATAATTAGAAAACGAAACCAATAAATGCTTGGAAATTAAAAGGAACTTATATTTAGCTTTCAATAATTAGCTTAAATGAAAGTTAAATAAGTAGAACAGACTCTGAGTTGTATTATTAATCAGAGCGATTTGGATATTTTAAATATGTATAAAATTACCTTTGATGCAAGTTATGCTTGTGTCTCTAGGGTTCGTGTATCCGTTTGGCTAGAAACGAATACAACTCATACCGTGCCTGACATAGTGCTCAGGGAGATATTGGATCCTGCCATTGATGAGGTTGAGGCGTTTATGACTCAATCAGCAGTACGTTTTTCGTTGGATAAGCGTACTTGCCGAGCCTTCCACAGTTTGCTTAAGCGTTCGTGTGAAGAGGAGTTATCTCTGTTTAGTTTAGAGGTGTCGGTTAGTGATGCTGGGTGCTGCACACACCCGATGATTAAGACCGAAGAGCAGCGAGAGTTTCATCGTCTATCCAAGAGCTCAGACAGTCATACATTGTATGCGTCATTTGTACGACGTTTACAGGCACAGCTACTGGAGATCGGTATAGGTTTTTCGCTGTTGGGCTGTAGCGAAGTCACAGAGTTGGAAAAGTGATTTTTTCAAAAGCTGAGATCTTGCTTATCTTTCTGGTAAGACCACTAAGTACGAGCACTCCATGTCCAATACCTCTCGCATCACCTGCACTGTAGATGAAAACCAGATTGCCATTGTTTCGTTAAACCGTCCTGACAAGCTCAACGCTATAGATCTTGAGATGTTTATGGCAGTAAATGACATGAGCCGTAAGCTGAGTAAAAACAAACAGATACGTGCAGTGATAGTGAAAGCAGAGGGTAATGACTTTTGTTCAGGGCTAGATGTGAAATCGCTCCTGAGTGATAAGAAAGGCGCCGCTAAATTGCTGTTCAAGTGGCTACCATTTAAACCTAATTTAGCGCAAAAGTTTTCATTGGGTTGGCGAGATATCCCATGCCCTGTGATCTTTGCTATTCATGGGCGCTGTTGGGGCGGTGGTCTGCAATTGGTGAGTGGTGGTGATTTTCGTATCGCCTCTCCTGATGCCAATTTCTCTATTATGGAAGCCAAGTGGGGGTTGATTCCTGATATGGGAGGCGCTATTGCCTTTCGCGAGTTGATGCGTCAAGACCATACCCTTGAGATGGCGATGACGGCTAAGGTAATAGATTGTGAAAAAGCCAAAGAATATGGCCTAGTCACCAAGATTGCCGAGGACCCGTTTGCCAGAGCCTATGAACTAGCGCTGGAATGTATCAATCGTTCGCCAGACATACTCGCCGCCAACAAGAAGCTCTATCACAACACTTGGTGGTCGACGCCAGGCAGAGCATTAGCGCTTGAGACTTGGTATCAAATCAAGGTGATGATGGGTAAAAATCAAAGGGTTGCGGTCAAAAGAGAGCGCAACCCCGATGATAAGCCCGCCTATATCAATAGACAGTTTAAGTAGCAGTGCGCCTCTTTTATGAGGCGCGTATCGTTACTTCATTGTGAGGTAGCTATTTTTAGCCTGTTCTAGGATAGAGTTTGCTTCTTCGGCTTCACCCCAACCAAGCACTTCCATACCGCCATCACGGCCTTTATAGCTTTCGAACCAAACCTTGATGATCTCACTTACGCCAACAAAGTCGTTGTTGAGCTGTTCAATTGATTTCACGTTGGAGAAGGGTGAGTCGTTAGTAAGAACCGCAATCAACTTATCGTCTTGTTCGCCATCATCCATCATTTTAAGCACACCAATCAGGCGCACATTAATCACATCACCACGTGGTACTGCCTGACCTAGAACCAGTACATCAAGCGGGTCGCCGTCACCACCGAGCTCTTTTGGCAGTGCGGTTTGAGGGATAGTGCCGTAGTTACCAGGGTAGCCAAGGTAGTTCACGATGCGTGGTGCGTCGTTCTTAAATTCCCAGATGATCTGGTTTGGGTTCTCTTTATTAAGCTCCCATTTAGCAGAGGTACCGGTTGGGATCTCCACGATGGCATTGATAGAGCCGTTGGCGCTAATAACAGGGTAGTCATTGAAACTACGTTTACGCTCTATGGTAAAGGTATCTACTTGGTTCACTGTTACCGGCGTTTGAGTGGCATCGTAAGCTAGACCATTACCAGACTGTGAGGTCTTAAAGCGAAGCATATAGTCCAGCTTGCCCTTGGTCTTAGAAACCTTCTCTAGTCCCTTCTCTTGATAGCCCTCGAAAATGCCCATCTCTTGAGTCGACTTACCAGAGCCACCTACGCTGTCGGTTTTGATAGAAAGCAGGTGCTTGGACACATCTTGGATAGCGGCTTTGTAGCCTTCCATAGACGCAAGATCATACTGATTAGCATCGGTCAGCTTGCGTAGTTCCTTAGACCAATAGAATTCAAGGAAAGGTACTGGCTGCTTTGGTTTGTTCCAGCTGACGTCACGTGAGAAATACATCAGAGAGCGATATAGGTCATTGTCGAAGTTGTAGATACCTAGGCTTTTAGGTAGTTGGTCTGGTGTGATTGGCTCACCGTTTAGATCGTATTGCCAAGTGTTGCCATCTTTCGCCATTGCATCCCAGAACTTATCCATGGTTTTTAGGTTGCGGTAATCACCGTCGATAACCACGTTAACCTTAAAGTTCAGGCCACCACCATTCATATGAGTGAAGGTGTTGAAGGTATGGTGGCCATCGGTTAGGTAGTATTCACCGTTGGGAGCAATCACTACAGTCTTCATGTCTTTCTTGATGCTGCCCACTTCTTCTTCACACTCAAAAGAGGACGGTACTCCCGGTACAGAGTTCTTGCTAAATGACTCTAGACCTTTTTGGCCCGATGCCTCACAGATCTCATCAAACTGCTTTTTAATATCGAACTGATAGCGTCCTAGCTTGTACATCACCTGGTCATAACCGATTGAGGGCTGAGTAGGGTGCAGTTCAGATAGAGATAGGTTGATGACATCGCCCACTTTGTCTTGTGCATAAAGTGGGAAAGAGAGCGCTGCAACTAGAGGCAGTAGATATCCTTGTTTCATGATTAGTCCATTGAAGGTTAGTTTGTTCAAATCAAGGTCGTTTATAGAAGAGTTGTGTTACTACAATGTTTCACTGTTAGTGAAATCCAAAATCTACTTACAATTCTTCATCTAAGTGAAATATTTCCCTAAGATCAGGGTCTTCTGTATATCTACCAAATGTTTCTCGGGCTTAGTACTAAATGATGATGGCTTGAGGTGTGTCATTAAGTTATTGAATTGTTATCAATTTAATGGAAGTAGGACCAAGGTAGGGGTTATAGTGATTAAGGGTAAAGGAATTACCAACTAAACTTACACCAGAGCTCTAGCGTACAAACGAGAGCTTGGATGGAATGGTTCGCTTGCGAGGGAGAGGGGTATGCGTAAAGCAGTTTCCGTAGCTTGTTTATTGTTAGGCTCGATGCATGCTGGTGTCGGCCTAGCTAACAGTGGAAGCAATTCCACCTATATCGTCAATGGCATCAACGTCTCGATTGATGACTTTCCCTCTTTTGCCAGCCTCTATTTCGATCAATTAGATACTTCTGGTCTCTATCAAAACTACTGCGGTGCCACCATACTAGACGCCTATCATGTACTGACTGCTGCCCATTGTGTCGAGGGTGATAGCTACTATTACACCTACACCTCGGTCGCTCCTCAGGTACAGAACGAGCTTCAGGTTTTAAACGGTAGCGTTGGTTTGTATCGTGCCAGCGAATTTTATTACCCTGATGGTTTTCGAGATAGCGAGGCGCTGAGTTGGCCTGATGATATCGCCATTATTAAGCTTGAAGAGCCGTTAGAGGTCGACCCGAGTGAGTATGTCACCCTTGCCAGTCCTTCGGACATTGCCTCTTATGATTTTATCGGCACCGAGATGTTCGTCATCGGTCACGGTTTCACCACCGACGGCTCTGATGACTCCAATGTTCTGCAGGGCACTTTTCAAACTCTGCTAAGTGCAAGTCAATGCCGCTCAGCCGGGATCAACAGTCGACAGCTCTGCCTACAGGGAGACTTTAACTCTGAAACACGCTTGAGAAACTCTACCTGTGGTGGTGACTCAGGTGGACCGCTTTATTGGAACCGTGGCGGGCAGTATATCCAGGTCGGGATAACCAGTTTTGGACCATCTGACTGTGGCGACCCAAGCGCTGATTATTCGTCTGCCTACACCGAGGTGGCTGAGTATCGAGATTGGATTAACCGTGTATTAAACGGTTTTGAAGTACCTAAGATAGTGGTGACCCAAGAAAACCGCGACAACTTCGTACGGGCAGAGGAAGAGACAATCTCTAGCGGTGACGATAGTGGTGGTAGTTTGGGATGGTTCGGTCTTACAGCCTTAGCTATGTTCGCTTGGAGACGCCGCAAGCACTAGAGCCTGCTTTCAATCCGTGATACTTTTTTGTTACTTATCAAAGAAGTAAGGGATTGAAATGACAGGGATTAGTATACGCCGAGCCGAAGCACGGGATGCTGAGGCAATTCGCGACATCTACGCAGGGGAGAACGCCTATTCAGGCACCTTGCAACTTCCTAACCCTTCTCTCGAGCTTTGGGAAAAGCGCGTTTCTAACATTCCAGACAACGTGTATGCCTTTGTTGCAGAGGTAGAAGGCGAGATAGTGGGTCATCTGGGTATGGAAGTCTGCCCGAACCCAAGGCGTCGTCATGTGGCTTCTTTTGGTATGGGCGTTAAAGACGCGTTTCTTGGACAAGGGGTTGGCAGCGCCTTGGTGGCAACTATGGTCGACCTAGCTGACAACTGGCTAAACCTTCTAAGAATTGAGCTCACAGTATTTGTGGATAACAAAGCTGCTTTGGGTCTTTACAGTAAGTTTGGCTTTGAGATAGAGGGCGAATCTGAGGCATACGCCTTCCGAGATGGAGAATACGTCAGTGTTTATCACATGGCCAGAATCAAGACTAATCAATAGCAGAAGAGGGCATTTAGCCCTCTTTACTGATGGTGCATTCTGAGAATAATGAGGATGAACTGCTCGCTATCTCATTCGCGTTGGCTGAATAGTGATAGAGGCTGTTCATGGTGAAGCCAAAAATGGCTCCCGCTAGGACAAATTGAATCGGCTTGAGTTTCATAAATACGTCTCACTTCCATTGATGCCACTCTACTTTCAAGTTAGACACCCATTTCACTGTTAGCAACTTATTCTCAGTATATTCATCAAGATGCGTTTAGGTACTGGTAGTTTTTCGAGTCTTTTGGAAAAGGGTTATCGGAAAGCTATCAGTTTATAGTTGATGGATTGGTTCTCTGTTTGTTTAGAAGATCCCGGCTAAGAGCCTACCGGGATGACTGGAATTGATATATTCCGCCACGCTCAACTATTCGTCATCACGGAAGGCAAAGCCTATCCGTGATCTTTATAACGAACATAATCAGCTTTTATCGCCCATACACTCTGAAAGCTTGCTGCTGACAGCTATCTACTTGTAAATAATCTCAGCCCAACGAGCTAGACCCGCAGTTACCGAGCCAAAGTAGTTGCCACTCACCACTTCAATATTCGGTAGTTCAGCCTGTACAGCATCACGAAGCACTTGAGAACGCGCGGAGCCCCCGGTCATAAAGATAACATCCGGCTTGATACCAGATTGAGTAACCGCCTCTGCCACCAATTTCTGGATCTTTTCACGTGGCACCTTGATGGCCTGTTCCATCTCTTGTTTAGAAACCGGAACTTCAAGAATTTCGTCGATAAGATTTAGCTGAGCGAGATAATTTGCATTGTCTTCAAGGTCAATCTTTGCGCGTTCTGCTTGAGCCACGATCCCATAGCCAAGTGCATCGCCATGAAGCTTAATAAGGCGTGAAACCTTATCCTTTTCGATAGCCTCGCGAGCCAATAGTTTGAGTACAGCAAGGTTTTCTTGCGAATAAAACTCACGCTGTGCTTGAACGTTATTGATAAGGATTGGATGCCAGAACTGACTTACTGGAAGCTCTAGCCCTGATGTCTTGCGTGAGCCTTTACCAAACTCGTTCATAAAGTTTTGGAAGGCAATGTGGATATCGAGATCGTTACCGCCCACCATTTGACCGGTATGTGCTAGCAAGCTTTGGCTTCGCTTAGCACTGCCACGCCAGCTTGGTCCCATTTGGATCATCGAGCAGTCGGTGGTACCACCGCCGATATCGACCACTAATACGTTTTGGTCTTTAGTCAGGGCGTTCTCATACTCAAGGCCCGCTGCAACAGGCTCATATTGAAAAGCGACTTCTTTAAAACCTGCACGCTTAGCCGCGCGCTCAAGAATACCCACAGCTTGCAGGTTGGAGTCTTCACCACCACGGCCAAGGAAGTTTACTGGGCGACCGATCACCGTATGGCTCAGGTCTTGTTCTAGGCTAATTTCCGCCTTGGACTTGATGTTCGCCATCATGGCGCACACTAGGTCCTCGAAGTAAGCCAATTGAACATCACGCAGGCCACGAGCACCAAGGAAAGATTTAGGTGACTTGATGTAGTAGATATCTTTCGGGTCTTGCAGATAGAGGTCTAGGGCGGGTTTACCGAACAGAACCTCTTCTTCAAGTACGTCGATACCTTCTTCGCGATTTTCAACGATAGCGCGCTTTAGGATTGCCTCTCCTGCCGGAGTTGCAGGGCGGATATCGAGTTTCTTAAACAGGTATTCAGAGATGGTTTCTGATGTAGGAGCGCATAGGGTAGACGGTATATACTTCTCACCATCTAAAGAGACATGGTTTACCTGACCATCTTTTGCTTGTGCGACCGAACAGTTAGCCGTGCCATAGTCAAAACCAATAATCATCTCTTTCTCCCGCGAATCAAAAAAGGGAGCGAATCATATAGGTTTCGATCGCAAGTTTCCAGAATAGAAAATTATGTTCGCAAAGTGGGCTTGAGCAAATTGATGTATATCCCTATGATTTTATAAGCATATTCTTGGAATCGAACTATGGATCTGAATCTATTCTCTACCTTTCTTGCGGTATATCGTTGTCGCTCAATTACCGTTGCAGCAGAAAAGCTCGACCTTACTCAGCCTGCTGTCAGCGCGGCGTTGAAGCGCCTTGAAGCAAATCTAGGTCAGACACTGTTTGTTCGAGAAGGACGAGGAATTGCGCCTACGGGTTTTGCAGTTTCGTTGGCGAACCGAATAGAGGACCCATTGGCAACCCTTGAGGTGATTGCCGAAAGTCAGCAAGAGCTCAAGGTTTATTGTGCAGAGTCTATGCTGCATAAGGTCGCCCACATTCAGAATATGAGCTTTTCTGAAGCCCCTCTTGAAGAAGACAAGCTGTTTGATGACCTTACAACCCAAAAAGTCGACCTTATCATCGATGTACTAGAGACCAAGCGACAAGGCTTGATTGTGGAACATTTGGTCGAAGAAGATGGTGTGTGCCTCGTTCGAGCCGATCATCCAAGAATTACTGAGAAGATTGATTTCGACAGCTATTTTGCTGAGGAGCACATTGCGCTAAGGATACGTAGGGGAGAGCAAAATACCCTTGATTACCTGGCTCAAACTCCCTTACCTCTGCGAAAGGTTAAGATAGAAACTAGCTCAATATCGAGCATGTTATTGCTTGCCTCAACTACAGATTTTGTTGCTGCATCCAACCGCTCCTTAGCTGAAAAACTGGCTCCATCTCTTGGGTTGAAAATCTATGAGTTCCCGTTTGAGCTCAAGCCACTTCGATACAATCTGATCTTCCATCGACGCTATTTAAACGATCCTTTCCACAAGCAAAAACGAGAACAAATCCATCAAGTTTTCGCTAATTCATAAATAAGATTTATTTCACAAGTGAAGTTGGCTTTATTTATATGAAGTGATCTTTATCAAATAATCTCCCGCATCCGAGCAAATACTGCTCATCACTGTCTCTACACGGGAGATTATTATGTCCAAGTTAAAGCTACTAACGGCTTCAATCGGTTTGGCCTTCGCTGCATCTGCAGCCGCTGCACCTGTTGAGCTTTATATCGAACAAAACGTTGCTTCAAATGCTGCCGATGATGGCACTTACACCACGGAAGCGGGTGCAACTATCGAAACCTCTGAAGATGGCTATGTGTATATCGGTTTTGATGACCAAGGCTGGCTAGCAGCGGGTTATGGTTACAGTTTCGGCCTCACCGATGCCCTAGACCTAAATCTTTATGGTGAGCTAGGTAAGTGGGAAACCGGTGAAGAAATGCTTCTTGAAGCTATTCTTGCCTACAACTTCAATGAGAATTTCAGTGTGTTCGGTGGTTATGGTTATAACCGTTCAGGTCAAGTATTTGAGAACCTGAATGACAATGCTATTAACACCAATCAGTTTATTGCGGGTACTTCGATGACCTTTGGTTTGTTCAGTCTTGATTATAAATACACGCATGAAAATAGTGATGGAACAAGTGGGTATATTCGTGATGGTGGATTCGCGTACTTTACTCAAGATAGCTTCCGTACAAATGAGCACGAAGTAATTCTGTCTGCTCAAATCGATGATTTTACTCCGTATGTAAAATATACCTATTTTAATACCGCTGAGGGCGAATTAAGTGGTTCTGGTCCTGTTGGTGCTCCTCTGCACCCAGCCATGGAAAACGATAGTATCTGGACCCTAGGTCTAGCTTACCAGTTCTAGCCCAAAAGCTATTTCCAAGATGCGAGCCCATCAATTAGCGTCTTGGTTGTAAACCCGTGCAGAAGGATTTGCCTAATTGACTGAATATCTGACCTAGGTTGGTTATTCGGAATAGGTAAAGCTGTGAAATCGAGTAAAACGCAAACTCTAATATACCTAGCGATTGTTGTTGGTCTTCTGATGACATCGTCTTTACCCACTGTATTGGCAGATTACGGTGCTTCGTATGAGCCAATATATGAGCGAGACTTGCAATGGACACAAGTCTTAGTTCATGAGTAACTTGTTTTTTCATTATTTTGGTTCGTTGAACCTGACTGCTTAATTTATTTTTTGCCCTAACTCGTTTTAGTTAGGGCTTTTTTTCAGCTGGATTATTGGAATAAAAATACAACGTCAGCAGGTTAGAAGCCTGAGCTAATCTCGGTATACTAGAGCGGTCTAATCACCGGCTTACAAGGATGAAAATGTCCGCTCTTTATCGACATATCACAATAATCTACGTTCTACTTTTGACTGGAGTTATCGGAGCATCTCTGTTTGCAGGTGCTGTGGTTGCTCCAGTTATTTTCAATTCTAAACTGGCATTGGGAAGTGTTGAATTGAGCCGTTTTCAAGAAGGCTTGATTATGACTGAGAACTTCGTTCGCCTTTCCTATCCATTAGCCTTGGTGTGCTTGTTTTCATTTATTTTCGAGCTGCACCGCTACTTTAAAGTACAAACAGATTGGATAGCACTGATCAGCATGTCACTGATGGTAGCAACGGGATTAATGTTCAGTTTTTACTTCGTACCTGAGATTGTTTACCTTCAAGCGCAAGGCCCAGAAGTAACCCAAAGCCCTATGTTTAGCTCAATCCACAAGACCTCAGAAATTAGCTTTAAGATAACTGCGATTTCAGGCCTGATCTTGGCTTATAGAAATTTGATGAAGCTTAAGGGTTAAACCGAATCTCGTTTTTGACCTCTCCAACGCCCTCAATGGATACTGATACCACGTCTTTGTCCTTGAGGGCTTTGGTTCTACCTGGGGTGCCCATAAAGATAAGGTCGCCTGGCTTTAGGGTGAAGTAGTGGCTGAGGTAGCTCACCACTTTCTCAGGGCTATGAATCATATTTTTGGTGCTTTCCTGCTGAACTACTTTGCCATTTAGACGAGTCGTCAGCATTACATCTTTATAATTGATGCCTTTGGAAATGGTCGGTGCTATAGGGGCAAATCCATCGCTTGCTTTGGCCCGCATCCATTGAAGGTCTCTACCTTGCCAACTGCGCTCGGTTAGGTCATTTCCAACCGTCACACCCCAGATGTAGTCCGACGCTTCATCCAGCGATACCTCTTTGGCGGTTTTACCGATTACCAACACCATTTCTCCCTCAAAGTGCACGTTCTTAGCATCCTGGGGTGCCTGTATGGTTTCCCCAGAAAGAATCAATGAGGTGGACAGTTTAAGAAACAGCGGGGGCGGAGCAGAAGATGATGAGGCAAGATGGCTGGCAAAGTTCATCCCAACGGCAAACACCTTTTCAGGTTTGGTAGGTAAAAGTAGGGTTACAGAATCGAGGGAGATGCCCTTATCCGAGATTTCGTGCTCAGAAAACAAGTCTCCTGAGATAGGGTAGACCTGATTATTGTTCAGCTTTCCGTATTGAATCTTTCCCTGCTGTTCAAAGCGAACGTATTGTTCAACGCTCGCAAACACGTTGAAAGATAAGACTATCGAGACAAGCGCACCAATCCATTTCATCTGCATCACTCCTGTGTAGTTTCTCAAGCATAGATAAATTTTCTGCTAATGCAGTTACGAGGCAGTAAATACAGTTAGATCATAAAGATGCAATCATAGTTTGATTAGGGGTTAACCAAGTTTAAGCCCATAATTTGTTGGCTTATTCAACTAAGTGCATCTCTGGGGAGGGGTGGAGCACTCGAATTAAATGAGGGTGTTTTAAATGCAAATGAAGTTAACAAATGTGGCGGTTTTGGTTCTTGGTTCTCTGCTATTGGGAGGCTGTAATAGTGACAAGATTGACCATGCTAAAGATAAAGTAGAAGCAGGTCTGCATCATGCGGGCGATAAGATTGAAGAGGGTGCGAGACACGCAGGAGATAAGCTAGAAGAGACTGGTCATAAGATAGAAAGCTCGGTACGCCATGAGGTGCAAAGAGCTCAAGATAAATTGACAGAAAATGCTGAAAAAGAAAGCCTACGTCAGTTAGGTCTTGATGAGGCTGACATTGATTATGTAATTAAGCATTCGCCTGAGGATGCGATGGCTGTAGCCAAGCAAGGCGCAGGCAATCTTTTATTTCAAACCAAGTATAACTTTGTCGAAGGTTCAGGTCAGAAAGGCGGTATGGATCTGTATAGCTGGAATGCACCGCTGAATCAGTACTACTATCCAAATACACAAGTGGCGACTGATTACCAAGACTCTGCGGCGCACGAAGGACAGGCTAAATCGAATCTGAATAAAATTCTTGGTCGTGTTGCATTCGTGATTAACTCACCTAAGTTTGTGAAGTTGTTTAATGGCAATACTCAGTACTTAGAGAGTTCGACTTTTTATCAACCACCACAACCCGGTTATGGTGAATATCCAAATATCATTAAAGATGTTCCAGATACCTATGCTGATTTCAAAGCCGCTGTAAATACTGCTCTAGTTAGAGAACATAACTCTTATAAACTATATGCCGTAAAAGATTTTCAGGGTGGTGATGCGAGAGGTGATGTAGGGCAGTTATCGGCTTATTTTAAGCTTAAAGGGATGGCGAACAGTACATTGAAAGCTAGTGCCCCTCTTGTTCTACATGAATTGACTCACACGTTCGGATATCAACACGCTGCTTCAAATCAAGATACAGTAATAATGCAGCCAAATAACATCCCTTACCTTGTTCAGTTGATGACTATGGATAGTGCTCTACAGAGTCAATACCAGGGAGATATGTTGATGTTCTCAAACTCAGTGAGAGGGAAAAATCAGATTCAATGGTATGCAGGTGAGAGCATGTTTAGTGGATACTTCGGTAACGATTAATCTTCAAATAAAGTAGTTGGCGACCTAAACGGTCGCCGTTTTTCATCATTCAACCGAAAACGTATGTGAATACGACACAACTAACTTTTGATCAGAGCCATAGTCGTTATCTGAAACAATCCCCATCAGCTTTATCGAATCTTTGGGTGTAAACTTATAACCCGCACCCACGCCAAACCAATAACCAAAATAGTCATTCGAACCCACCGAGGCACCGCCGAAAGACATGATGGTGTATTTATCATCGAGAGGCTTTAGTGAAAAATAACCTAAGTAGCCACCTGTGCTGCTCGTTGGATGGAGCACATATTCATTGAGTGAGCTATCGAAACTCGAGGCATTTTGTTGTTCGATAGCTATTTCTCCCTCGTTGTAGTTGAATCCGGCCATTGGGAATATTTGCCAGCCATTGGGTTCAATACCAAATACAGATAGAGGGACGAAAGTGCCGATATTGTAGTTGTTAAAATTAGACCCGTCTTCGTATTCACTTCGGCCAAAATTGAAGTTAACGATACCGAAGTCAAACAACCAAGAACCACCTAGGCTCCATTCGTCAGTTTCAGGGTGATAGCGGGCATTGATTTTCTGTGCTTCGCTAAGGCCTATAGAGCCTGTAATAGCGTAGCCCATTTGCTCTGATTCAAAGTTGTAGTCAGAGCCAAGTCCAAGACGAGTTACTATGCGTGTTGGGTCGTCAACGTGCTTATTTTCGTTGTCGTAAATATCTGGCTTTTGATTGCTTTCCTTAGCGATTGCTCCTCCTGATGCTAGCCCCATAGCAAGCGCTACGAGGCATAGACTACTAATGCGTTTAGTCATGGGAGTTCGTCTTTAAAAATAAAAAATTAGTTGTAGGTAATTAGTGCTGAGTCTGGAAAGAAGTGCGACCAGACATCTAAGTAAACGCCATTGTGCACATGCTTTTGTTTGCCGGTGACGAAATCAAACAGCTGTACCACGTCGCCATCAGTTCCTATCTGCAGCAGTTCATCGCCAATACTTATGATGGTGCCGTGGTTGGACTCGGCAAAATGAGGATGAAATGCCACTTGCTGCTCACCGTTGTTATAACCGTACACCTCTTGCTTACCATCTGGAGCTGCTCTGTCACTCTCTAATGCCAAGGTGTCTGGATATAGAGAGCTATTAATCTCTGCATTTTCATCGATCAGACTTTCATTAAAATCAACAAGATAAACCAGTGCATTCGGATACATCCCTTTTGCCTGCTCCCAAGTCATCATGGTGTTGGGTTGGGTAAAAGGACCAAGCTTTGCACCATCAGAAACCATGATTTGTTGCATCACAATTCTGTGGTCTTGGTGTTTCAACACTAGGTTATTGTCGACCTCCTTAAGCAGTTGCATCTGAGAGGGATTCGACTCAGGTGCCACCTCTACCACCACAGGAAGATTTGATGAATTGCTGAATGTCATCACATAGTCTGTGCCATCGACGCTCCACTTAGCAGCCTGAGACAGCTGCAAGTGATATCTAGGAAAGATACGAGTCTCACCGCTTATGTTGGTGACGTACACCCGGTTATCGCTGGTTGGAATAAACCTGTCAGCGACTTCCACATCGAAGTAGGAAGCCGGCTGAACCTTTTGTTGTGCAGGGAATAGCTGTATGTAGCTTGATGCGACAATCACTGCTCCAGCCAGGCTTATAAAACTAAAATGCCAGTATTTTTTGAATAGATTTAGTAGTGCGAGAGACACGAAGCCCAACATAGCTAACGCAATATAAACATCTAATGCTTGATACCAGTTGGTGCGAAATGTCTTAGATATATTCACTGGTAATTCAGGCGCCATTATGAACAAACCTAATAATGAAAAACCTGTGACAGCGAATACTGCAAAACTAAATACCATTCTCATTAGGAATTACTCTTGGTTCTGTCTCTGTCTTTCAGTTTCAGAGGCGAAAACATTATTGGTGTTTTTCACGCACTCAGTCGTAGTACCACCGGCATGAATACACTCTTCCAAGAGCTGGTTATAAACCTGATAAGAAAGGTCATCGTTGCTCGGGGCTGCTGGGCCATTGTGGACATCGGCATAAACAGAACCAGAAAAAAGTGAGATAAGAATTAAGTGTTTTAAAGGCTTTTTATTTCTAGGGATAGTCTTCATTAATCGTTACTTCATATTAGTGTAAAAGGAAATTCACTATTAAATATTGAATGTTCTATAACAAGAATTGAGTTGTAAGAAAGTACCTCACTCAAGCTAGAGTGAGGTACTTGGCTTCTGAGTTTAGAAATCGATGATTTCTGCTGTCAGAACACGGGTTTTAGGGAAGAACTGAGTCCAAATGCCGTAGTGAACACCGTTATGGGTTGGTACTTGAGCGCCAGCTTGGTTAAGAACTCGAACAATCTCACCGTCGGTATCGATAGTTAGGATTTCGCCACCAACATTAAACTTATGTCCATTGTTTGCACGGGCAAACTCAGGGTCGATTGCAATCTGCTCTACGCCGTTGTCGTAACCGAAAATCTCTAGTTTCGGGTTAAGACGTGTATCTTCAAGGTTAAGCGTGTCGAAGATAAAGTCCGGGTTATTGATATTGCGTTGGTTCTGTAGCGGTTTCTCAAATAGACCAAGGATAACTTCGTCTAGAACTCGCTCCATACCGTAAACATATACCATGGCATCTGGGTACATCTCTTTCGCTTGGCTCCAAACCATCTGTGTATTTGGGTGAACCGTGGTTGAGTGGTCAGTAAATTCTGACTGCATAGTGATCTGCTGGATCGCTGTACCGTTGTTTACATCTTTAAAGATCAAGTTGTTATGGGTTTGACCAAGAACCTGGAAGTCTGATTCACCGAGACCGTAATCGGTTTCTACCACCATAGGTAGGTTGGATAGACCGCAGTAAGTAACCGCATACTCAGTACCTTCCGATTTCCAACCCGCTACGTGTGGAACCTGCAGGTGGTAGCGAGGGAAGATGCGTGTTTCACCATTGATATGAGTTACGTAGACCCTTGAATCTTCGTCTGGAATTACCTTATCCGCTTCTTCAACAGAGTAGAAATCTGCAGTGAATTGCTCAGTCGGGAAAGCCGCTGGCATCGCGTAGGATTGAGCCCAGAAAGTGAATGCTACACCTGCGGTTGCAAGGTACATCCAGACCGGTTTCCAAAACTTACCTTTAGTGTTCGCAATCCAAAGACCCACTAGAGCAAGAGCTTGTGCTAACCAAAATACTTCCATGTAACGATAATAATTAAGTACCCAGTCGCGAGGTACGTTAAGTGTTTGACCTGGCTCGGTCATTAGAATCGCGCAGTAAATAGCGATAGAAGCCAAGACAAAAGCATATACGTTAAACAGTATTTTCATTAAATAGCCTATTCATTAATTCAACGAGGGCTATTGTAATTTTTGGTTACGTTTTAATTAATAAAGCTAACTTTAGGTGAGATATAGAAGGTTTTTATGTGAGTATTTTGCTTGGGTGAATAGTGATGATTACTCTTCACAGGGAATAAGTAGCTCCCCTAAGCCATTCACGGCTATCCGAAACGGCATCAGATCCAGTATTGAGTAGTCATTGGTGCAGACTCGATACACTAACCCCCAGCGTCTACCGGTTTTGCTTATTACAGGTGGCTCAGCTCTTTTAAGGAAACCTGGTGCTGGGTGATTAGAAGCACAGCCAGATAAGAACAAGGCAGCTGATAAGGCTGTAGCAATGTACAAATTTTGGAGTGTAAGCTTCATATCAATATCTAGTACGTTAATTAGGTAAAGGTTTTCAAAATCGGCTTTTCGATGCCAAAGCCGCGAAACTCAGCCACTTAAATTTGTGGGTCGCAGATATTAATATTGAGTACGAATTAATGCTAGTGATTTTTCGAACTAGTTAGTAATTTGCTACTTAAGGGTTAGTAATTCTATTGGAGATGGTTGTACTGCCTTTGTTGGAAGTCTTTTCACATAACAATAAAAGCCGGCTGAATAGCCGGCTTTTATAGGGTGAGAGATTACTTAATCCTTGGATAATTTCTTATGAAGAAACCCGTAAGAATCAGCATCAGTAGTAGGAAGTCGAAGCTACCGCCGCTTGAGCTTGAACCTTGCCCATCTTGCGAGTCGTTGCCACCACCATTCTTCTTAAACTGGAACACAACAATTGCAGGGTCATGATCCGAAGAGCGATACGGGTCGCCATACTTTGGTAGGTCACCACTGTATTGGGTCGAATATTCAAACAACGTCGACTCTACGGCATTGATTGGCCATACCTGAGCATCTACTACATAACCTTTAAGGTCAGCATCCACCAGTACGTAGTCTAGGGTTCCTACTGTATCGTTATAGGAGTAGCTGTAGGTGTGAGGTTTTAGTTCTTCGACAATATCGATGTAGCCATATGAGTGCTCGATAAGCGCACCTTGCTCACCGTGCAGTGGAGTACCAGATGTCTCATCACCACCAATATAAGTATCACGCGCAGCCCAGGTCTCATAGCTTTCTGGTGCATGCTCACGGTTGGTTAGAATGAGCATAGGGTCTTCTAAGCCATAGCTGTTTAGGTCGCCCATTAGCACCTTATAACCGTCGATCTTTTCTAGTTCTTTGGCAAGTTGATAAGCCGCAGAAACACGGAAGTGCTCGCAGCTTCCTTGCAGATTGACGTCGTTCTTCTGGTCATCAGTTTGCTCGTCTTCCCAACAGGTAGAGCCTTTAGATTTAAAGTGATTGGTAGAGATAACCAAGTCTTCTTTGGCATGGTTTACCTTGAACGAAGCGGTGAAGGCATCGCGTTGGTAAGCACGCTTGAAGTTTCCATCTCCCAAGTCGACATGTTGCTGTGGCAGTTCTATAACATGCACATCACGCAGCTTGGCTGCTTTTGAGCGATAGATGATCTTGTTGGTGATCGCATCGGTACCCACGTAGCCTTCGCCTTCAAGTTTGGCTGGCATCGCAATCTCATACTGCTCTTTTTTGTCCAGTCGGCTGTTAAGCTCTTCAACTAGAGTGTAGATTGCAGATTGCTCATCAAAGCCGTTGTTCTCTATCTCGATGAGACCATAGATATCAGCATCAATCGCGATAAGTGCAGAGACGATCTTCTCGAGTTGGATCTCGTACTCTTCAGTACTTTCTGCCCCTCGGTTTTGCTCAAGAGGGTTATCTCGACCACCAAATGGAGAGGTAAAGAAGTTCTCTACGTTGAAGCTAGAAACGACCAGTTCACCTTCTTTCAAGATAGCTGTTGTTGGTCTTTCATTGGCAACGAAGGTTTCGTTATCCGCCTCATTGTTAACATAGAGGCGATACTCTGAATACGAGTAACCCAGCACGCCGGTAAGGCCTTGTTCACCTAGTGTTGCACCGACACGGATATAGTCATCTGTGGTTCCTGTGCCATTGTCTTGAGCAAATTCTGGATACCAAGGCACTACACCATCAGCGGCTTTGAATGGTGACTCAACAAATAAGCGTCGCTCAGCATTACTCTCATCCTGCGCTTTGGCTGCGTCGGTTAAAGGTACGTTGAACTGGTTCGGGTGATAATTTACTGAGTTATGGCTCAGCACCATATTGTTTCGATAAGAGCTGTAATCAAACCCAAATGTACGGGTTACGTGCATATCAGTTTTGTCGTTGACGCGCACTAACATACCTTCGTAGCGCTCTAGGGTGTGCTCAAAGGTTTCGTCGCTGTCCATCGGCTCGATGGTGGTTGGAGCTATATCTATACCAGTGACACCAGTGCGCTCTATGTTCGTTGAGTTAATCTGTGTCCAGTAATAGTGTTCTAGAACGGTACCTGTTACGACTACTTCGTCGCCTATAGAAAGGCCTGCAGGGCTTCCTTTAACAAAAATACCATCCGAGGTTTTTGGGTTGCCATCACCGTGTTGGTCTTGAATGAAGAAGCCCGTGGTGAGGTCGCCGCCTAGGCTAGAGGTTTGAACATGGGTCACTACTCCCGTAACTTCAAAGACTTCGTCAGATTCAAACTTACCGTTGCGTGGATCTGTATAAGGTGACCACATGCCTTCACCCTGAAGTTGCATTATGGTTGCAGGATCACCTGGTGGTGGCTCTGGAAGTTCACACACTTCTTCTATGTTACCTAGATCGCTCCAGTCGTCTTTTGGTAGGGTGAACCATTGTGATTCATCCCATGTTGGCGTTGCTTCGTAAGTGCAACGTACAAAAGTGATATCTTTATTGAAGTCGTGACGGTCGGTGACGTCAGAGTTTGGGCCAAACATATCAATGACTTCACCATTAAGAAGAAGGCGCAACGGATCATCACCGTTGAAGTTGGTGATGTTGCCATTAAAGTCATCAACTCTTTCCTGTAGATCAGGGTCGACATTAGCGTGGTTATGACCAATTACATAAGTAGTCATTGGAGCAAGGGTTATACCATCTAATTCGTAATCACTACTCCATTCTCCACCAAAATTGGTTTCTTTTTGTAGCTTATAACCATTAAGTGTGATGGCTTGATTGCCGACATTCGCAATCTCGATTGCTTTATTGTAACTAGACCCTTCTACCACCTCCGAGATAATAATATTTGCACTCGCATTTCCTGCTAGTAAGAAGCAAGGTAGTGTCCAAGCTATATTGAACTTCTTCATGTTGGTCCTTGATAAAGGTTTGTTTTATTTGATAGCAGATTTTATAAAATTATTGTTTTAATTAAATGCACAAATAATCAGAGTTACTTATTTTGATATTAATTCTTTAATATATCTGAAACATACTGGCATATTATTTATGACTTATTCATTTTGGTGTGATTTTTGTCACGATTCACTTCTTTATGCACCCCTAGTTATAAATAAAAAGTTCACACTATATAAATGTAACAAATTGTATTTAAGTTTATGATTTTTAATGTATTTTAATTTAAATGAAACTGTAGCATTCCTTTAATTTTTGTTTACTAGCATACTTCTGCGTCTGACTGTCTGTGGTCATATTTACAAAGGCATGGAAATATAAAATGAACAAGAAACTATTAGCAGTTGCTATTGCTGTAGGTCTCGTGGGCTGTAACTCTTCAAGCTCAGATAATGATAATCAAGATAGAGAATCATTGAATCTTCGTATCCTTCATATCAACGACCATCATTCTAAATTGGATGCGACAGGCCCTGTTGCTTTGAATCTAGGTGGTGTAGATACGCAGGTAGAGATTGGTGGTTTCCCGCGCTTGGTTACCAAGTTTAATGAGCTACAAAATAGCAATACATTGCGTCTTCACGCAGGTGATGCGATTACAGGTACCATGTATTACAGCTTGTTCCGCGAGGAGTTGCCTGATGCATTGATGATGAACCAAGTGTGCTTTGATGCGTTTGCTCTTGGTAATCACGAATTTGATGACGGTAATGAGCAACTTGCTCACTTCATCAATACCCTGAAGAACGGTGAAGATGCATGTGGAACGGAAGTGTTGGCTGCAAACATTGAAGTGCCGTCTACAAACCCTATTTATGGCATTTATGACCCATACAAGATCTTCGACGTAGCAGGTCAGCAGGTGGGTGTTATTGGTATCGATATCTCTAGTAAGACCCAAGCTTCTTCATCTCCGTCTCCTGATACAGAATTTTTGGATGAAGTAGAAACCTCACAACGATACATCAATATCCTACAAGAGAAGGGTGTCGATAAGATTGTGTTGCTTACTCACTATATGTACAGCAATGATATTGCTATGGCTAAGCAGCTTTCAGGTGTAGATGTAATTGTTGGCGGTGATAGCCACTCACTGCTTGCTGATAGTGACATGCATAGAGAAATTGGTTTTGGTACTCCGGAAGGGGAATACCCAACAGTCGTTCAAAATGCAGATGGTAACGATGTTTGTGTTGTTCAAGCTTGGGAAAATGCGCTGCTATTGGGCGAGCTGAATGTAAGCTTCGATTCTCAAGGTAACGTGACCCAGTGCGCAGGTACTCCACACGTACTGCTAGGTGATGACTTTATTCATCCGGACTTTGATGCTGAGGATAACCCAAGTGCAGTTCACACACCTGAAGAGCTTGAAACCATCAAGCAATACATTGCCCAAGAAAAGGCTCTAAGCTCTGTTGCTGAAGACGAGACTACAGCTGACAAACTGGCTTACTACGCAGAGTTGGTAGATGAGAAAATGGAACAAGTCATCGGCTTCAGTGATGGTCTGCTTTGTAACGAGCGCACCCCTGGTTCAGGCCACTCTTCTGGTGCACTTTGTGCTGAGGGTAGTCCTGAGCGTGAGTTCATGAACAAACACGGCAGTATCATGGGCAATGTGGTTTCTGAAGCTTTCGTGGAACTGTCTATTCGTGCTGATATCGCGATTCAGAACAGCGGTGGGGTTCGTACCTCTATTCCTGAGGGTGACGTTTCTGTAGGTCATGCATTTAATGTGCTTCCATTCACCAACTTGCTGGTAAACCTTGATATGACTGGGCAAGAGATTATCAACACCATTGAAGATGCGATCGACAACGTGGTTGAGAATGATTCTAGCGGTGCATTCCCTGTTGCAGCTAACCTTAGTTTTGATGTGGATATGAACGCTGCCAAGGGTCAGCGTATTACTAATGTCGAAGCGCGTCGTAAGGACAAAGATGGCTCGTTTGGAGAGTGGCATGACATTGAGCTTAACGAGATCTATGTAGTCGTGACCAACGATTTCATCGCTCAAGGTGGTGACCGTTATGACTCATTCGTCCCAGTTTATGAAGATGAATCACGTCGTGAAGATACCGGCCTTCTTTATACTGATTCTCTGATTAAGTATATCGAGATGCTACATGAACGTGGCGAGAACCTAGATATTCCAGATGCATCTGAGATGGCAGTCCAGAACTTTATCCCAAAGAACTAGTTCTATTGCCTGACATGAAGCCGGCTCAAGTAGCCGGCTTTTTGCCCCTAATCTAAGGTTACATATTTGCTAGCCTTACACCTAGGTGTGGCTTATAGGTGTGGCTCCCATTTAAAAACAATTAGTTAGCGAATATCTTCGCTTTGCCTCTGGGCAAAAAGCCATACTTTATAAACGATTGGTATGACTTATAAGTGTTTGGATTATTGCTCTTCGAAATTGCGCATTACTATCTTTCTCCCAATTAAAAAAACAGTGGTATAGAGGAATAGTTGTGCAAGGAGAAACACAGACACGTGTCGGCATCGCCCTAGGTTTAGGCATTGTTATCATCGGAGCGCTCGCTCTGCAGCAAGATATCTTTTTAAGGCTTTTACTTGGATTAGGTTTAGGTGTTGCGCTAACCAAAGGCTCTATCGGTTTTGCAGGTAGCGTGAACCGTGCTTATCGCCGTGGCTCGACTCAGCTTATTCAAACCTTGATGCTGATGTTTGTCGTCACTGCCGTTATCAACGCTGGCCTGCTTTTAGGCGGTGGTATCGAGCAATACTCGCTTTGGATTAATCCTATCAACCTTGGTTTGATCGTGGGCGGTTTGATGTTTGGCTTTGGTATGAGTCTATCTAGCTGCTGTGCATCAGGCGTAATGGTTGAGATGGTGAGTGATGTACCACGCGCATTGGTAACTCTATTGATGTTCGGTATCGGCGTGTTTATCGGTTTCCCAATTCAAGCCTCATCTCCTCTAGTAACCGAGACGCTAGTGTCTACTTCTTCATTTGAAGGCAAGGGGGTCTTCCTTCCTGATTTGTTCGCATGGGGACCACTGAATGGTTATTTGATGTCTGTGTTGGTGACTATCGCCTTTGCCACTCTAACTATCTATATTGCCCGTCGCTATGAAGTCCGTCGCAAGCAAGATGGTACGTACCTTGGTGTCGATGGCGAGAAAGCCCGTGAACAACTAGAGAAATCGGATTCACCACTAGCTATGTTTAGCGGTTTGTGGAGCATGAGCTTTGCCGCGATTGTTATTGCGGTGATCTTTGGCATCATGATGGCCACTACATCAGCAGGCTGGGGCGCTTCTACACCGTTTGGTCTTTGGTTTGGTAAGTTATTGATTGCTCTGGGTATTGATTCGGGTGCAGTAGCATCATTCACTCATCGTCCAGAGAAGCTATTCACATTGCCTTTCTTTGAGCACGGGGTATCGGTACAGAACCTAGGCATCTTGCTGGGGACCTTAGTTGCTGTGCTTTGGCTTGGGAAATGGGCGTCACCGTTTCAGGCTCAATACTCAGCCAAGCAGTATGCACTCTTCTCTCTTGGTGGCCTTCTAATGGGTGTGGGTACGCGCTTTGCTAATGGCTGTAACGTAGGTGCGCTTTATACACCGATTGCTAACTTCTCTCTGTCTGGCTGGGTGTTCTTTGGAGCCTTAGTTGTAGGGGGCATTTTGGGTAATCAGTTCGCTCGTAAGGTTAAGCTGATTGCAGCTGCACCAACACCTCAGCCAGTTACCCAATAGATTAATTTCACGTATATCATTAGGGAGCCAATCGGCTCCCTTTTCCTTTCAAAAATGAAACCTTGGATCTGGCTTATTGTGCACGCAAACGTTTTCCTGTATTTTCTCGCCCCTGAAATTTTGACCTAGATTGAAGCGATCTCGCTCTAATAAAGACAACTGAGTACGACCTTTCTCCGCCTCTTCAACTAGGCTTGAGGCGCAATGAATTTTAATCCAGTGGTCTTTCTAAATTAACGAAGGAAAAAACATGTCCGATAACACATCAACTCAGGACAACAACACTCCAACCAGTGGTGGTTGGCTAGATAAGCGTTTTCTTATTTCACAGCGTGGCAGTAACGTTCGTCGCGAATTGGTAGCCGGTCTAACAACCTTCCTAGCCATGGTTTATTCGGTGATCGTAGTACCGAGTATGCTTGGTGCTGCAGGCTTTGATCAGGGCTCAGTATTTATCGCAACCTGTTTGGTAGCGGCCTTTGGTTCTCTTCTGATGGGCTTTTGGGCAAACCTTCCAATGGCAATTGGTTGTGCTATCTCGCTTACTGCCTTTACCGCATTTAGCCTAGTGTTGGGGCAGGGTGTATCGATTCCTGTTGCTCTTGGCGCCGTATTCTTGATGGGTGTAGTGTTTACCGCAATTACTGTAACCGGTGTGCGTCAGTGGATTCTGACTAACCTGCCATACGGCATCGCTCATGGTACAGGTATTGGTATCGGTCTGTTCCTTCTTCTTATTGCAGCGAGCGGTGTAGGTCTGGTGATCAAGAACCCAGTTGCTGGCCTTCCTGTAACCCTTGGTGAGTTCACGTCTTTCCCTGTATTGATGTCTGTTCTTGGTCTGGCAGCTATCTTTGGCCTGGAAAAGCGTGGCGTACCTGGCGGTATCCTTCTGGTTATCATTGCTATTTCAGTATTCGGTCTTATCTTCGATCCAAACGTTACCTATCAAGGCTTCTTTGCTCTGCCTTCGTTCGGTGGTGAAAACTCACTGATTGGTTCAATGGACATCATGGGTGCGCTAAGCCCACTGGTTCTGCCAAGTGTTCTTGCGCTTGTAATGACGGCTATCTTTGATGCAACCGGCACGATCCGCGCAGTTGCAGGCCAAGCTAACCTTCTGGACAAGAAAGGTAACATCATCGATGGTGGTAAGGCGCTTACCTCTGACTCAGTATCAAGCATCGTTTCTGGTGCTGTAGGTGGCGCTCCAGCGGCGGTATATATCGAGTCTGCTGCAGGTACGGCTGCTGGTGGTAAAACTGGTCTTACAGCAGTTGTAGTTGGTGTTCTGTTCCTACTACTCCTGTTCGTAGCACCAATCAGCTATCTAGTTCCTGCTTATGCGACAGCCCCTGCACTCATGTATGTTGGCTTGCTAATGCTAGGCAATGTTCGCAAGCTAGATTTTGACGATTCAGTAGACGCCCTTTCTGGCCTTGTGTGTGCGGTATTCATCGTACTAACCGGTAACATCGTAACCGGCATTATGCTTGGCTTCCTATGTTTGCTAGTAGGTCGTCTAGTATCAGGTGAGTGGAAGAAGCTAAACCTTGGTGTGGTGCTTATCACTATCGTGCTAGTAGTCTTCTACGCTGGTGGTTGGGCTATTTAAGATTTTTCAAACAAACTAATTTATCGAGATACCCAGCCATTGGCTGGGTATTTTTTTGCTTAGAGTTTGAAAGATTCCCAAGGCTAGTCATTTCTTTATCTACAAGGTCTAAGAAATTGAGGGATTTGGGATGATCATCAGATGGTTGGCTAGGGCAAGCGCGATTTTCTTTGTCTCTGTTTTTATTTCAATGCCGGCACTGGCACTAGAGCCTGTCTACAGTGATTTCTTTGGTAAAGCGATTCAAGGCTATGACCCAGTGGCTTATTTTACTGAGAGCAAACCAGTAGAGGGCAGTAAGAAGCACAAGTATGAATGGAATGATGCGACTTGGTATTTCGCCTCCGAGAAAAACCGAAATGCCTTTAAGGCCGACCCTGAAAAGTTTGCCCCTCAATACGGAGGCTATTGTGCTTGGGCGGTGAGTCAGGGCTATACCGCTAAGATTGACCCAAATGCTTGGCATATCCATGACGGTAAGCTTTACCTGAATTACAACAAATCCATTCAAGCCAAGTGGCAAAGAGATATACCCGGCAATATTGCCAAGGGTGATAGAAATTGGCCTCAGCTTCTTACCCAATAAAGAGAAAACCCAGAACCAAGTTCTGGGTTTTTATTGTTTTAGCCTTTGCCTAACATGCGTTTTAGAGTGGCATCTTTATCGATAAAGTGATGCTTGATTGCCGCTGCGAGATGTAGCACCAAAATGGCATAGATAAGATAGGGTGCATTGACGTGGAAAGTATGAGCGATGCTTTGCAGACTCTCATTCTTATCACCAGCCGCAATAAGTTCTAGTCCAAAGAAGTCCAAGCTCCGGCCGCCCGCAACACTCATTATTGCACCAGATAGAGGCATAGCGATTGTTGCCAATAGCAATAAACCGTGCACAGCGTCCGCCGCTTTTTGTTTCACTGCATCAAGCTTTGCTACAGACTTTATTTTCCCTTCTTTAAAGCGCCAAGCTACTCGTATCGAGGCAAGAGCAAGAACAAGCACACCCAATGATTTGTGCAGACCAATCATTTCTCCTTTTTCTGGTCCTCTTGGCATATCGACCATATATACGCCAATACAAATAACGACCAAGAATGAGATAGCGACAGCCCAGTGTAGTGCGATAGTGGGTTTGGATAAGCCTGAACTAGACTTTGGGCTAGCTTGGCTTGAAGTAATATCTAGCGACATAGTTACCTCTGCAAGTTATGTATCTCCAGATATATTCTCATAGTAGTGTTACAAGTGTACGGTAAAGAGTGTAAAGATAGGTAAAGACCTAAAATCGTTATGGTTTTTATCGCATTATTGGATTTCAGATATCCAAATACACTTGCCTAGCCTCTGCTAATCTAATTAAAGAATAGAGAGGAAACCGAGATAAAAAATGAATAGAAAAAAGCCGACGCCAAAGCACCTTACCGTGGTTAGCTCAGAACGTGTCTCTCCAAATATGCAAAGAATTACCCTTCAAGGTGAAGCCCTAACCAACTTCCCTGCCGATTGCGAAGGAAGTTACATCAAGTTCTTGTTCGATAGTGCAGGCAATGCCATACATGAAATGGTAGAAGGTGAGCGCCCTGTCATGCGCACCTACACCATTCGCAAGTTCATGCCTGAGGCAAGCAGTATCGAGGTGGATTTCGTGCGCCACATTACCAAGGATCTGCAGTGTGGCTTTGCCGCTCGTTGGGCTGACAATGCTAAAGCAGGGGATAATGTCAGTATCATGGGACCAGGCCCAATTGCCGATATTGATATGGCAGCGGATTGGTTCTTTATGGTCGCGGATATGACTGCACTTCCCGCGCTTTCTGCCAAGATAAAAACCTTACCTCGCGATGCCAAAGGCTACGCTGTTATTAAGGTTCAACAGAGTGACGACATTCAAGAGATTGAAGCGCCAACGGGTTTCAAGTTCACTTGGCTAGTTGAAGAGGATTCTTTATCCGAAAGCGCTGAAGCCCAACCTTGGCTAGATGGCTCGCCGTTTGTTTGGGTAGCGTGTGACTTCGACTCTATGCGCGAATTGCGTCAGTACTTTAGAAACGAGAAAGAGATAGATAAGGACAGCATCTATATCAGTAGTTACTGGAAACAGGGCGTTTCAGAGGATGGCCACAAAGCGATTAAGCAGGAAGATGCTAAGAGTAGTGGGTATTGATTGAGCCCCGTCATACCGGAAAGTCTGGAAGACTTATCCGGTATCTTTGCAGGTGCCGTGGTGGAAGGTCCCGGATAGTTGCTTTGCAACTTCCGGGATGACGTTTTTTACGGCTTGGCTAGTTATTTCAAGAAGCAACTATTACGCGGGCGCGTAATCGTATTTCTTATGCTCTAGCTCGGTCTTCATACCCATAACCAAGCTGACACACATCACTAGCAAGATGATGGTGAACGGCAGGCCAGTTGAGATAGTACCCGCCTGTAGAGCCTGAATTGCTTCCGTACCACCAATCCACAGCAGAGCTGCTGCAATTGCACCCTCTGTTGACGCCCAGAAGATACGTTGTGGGATTGGTGCATCTACCTTACCGCCAGCTGTAATACTGTCGATTACCAGCGATGCTGAATCCGATGAGGTGATAAAGAACACCATGATCAGCACGATAGACATCACTGACAGGATTGAACTCATTGGCATTGCTTCATAGGCGTAGAACAGCGACAGAGTGATATCCGATAGACCGTTCTGACCTAGCTCACCGACCTTATTCACAACCTGATCGATTGCCATACCGCCGAATGCTGACATCCAAACCAGGGTGATTAGGGTAGGGATGATGATCACGGCACTGATGAACTCACGTACGGTACGACCTTTAGATACACGTGCGATGAACATACCTACACATGGTGACCAAGAGATCCACCAAGCCCAGTAGAATACAGTCCAGCCGTGCATCCAAGCTTCATCTTCACGACCATATGGGTTCATCAATGGCAGCATATTTTCGACATAGCCAGTCAATGTTGTGGTCAGAGAATCGAAGAAGATAGAGAAGCCAGCGATGATCACGAAAACCAACAGTGCAAACGCTGCAATCAGGTTTACGTTACTCAGAACCTTAACACCGCCATTGATGCCTCGGATAACTGAAACGATAGCTAGCGTGGTAACAAAGGCAATAATGCCTAGTTGCAAGCCGATGTTAGCCTCAAGACCAAATACATGACCAAGACCACTTGCCGCCTGTTGTGCGCCAAGACCTAGAGATGTAGCAAGACCAAATAGGGTCGCCAGTACCGCTAGAATATCAATGATGTGACCAAACCAGCCCCAGGTTCTATCGCCAAGTAGTGGGTAGAACACAGAACGGATGGAAAGTGGCAGGCCCTTGTTGAAGGCGAAGAACGCCATCGACAGTGCCACTACAGCATAAATAGCCCAAGGGTGCAGGCCCCAGTGGAACATAGTCGCGCCAAGTGCAGCACGCTTTGCTTCCTCTGAGTAAGCTTCAACGCCCAGTGGAGTCTCGAACCAACCAGTGAAGTAGGCAACAGGTTCAGCAACGCCCCAAAACATCAGACCGATACCCATACCCGCCGCAAATAGCATAGCGATCCATGAGATATTGGAGTGCTCGGGTTTGGCGTCAGCGCCACCGATGCGAATTTTACCGAAAGGGGAAAGGACTAGGCCGATACAGAAGATCAGGAAGATGTTACCGGACCACATGAAGAGGGTGTCGAAGTTGCCGATGATCTGCCATTTGGCTCCATCAAGGGCGGCTTTTGCAGTTGCTGGGTCGACTACCAGCAGGGCGACTAGGAAAAGAATAATTAACCCAGCGCTGAATCCGAAGACCGGATTGTGGACATCAAAGCCCCATTTTTGAATGTTATCTTGTCCGACGGAATAGTCGGTGTTTTCAATACTATATTTGTCAGTCGTTTGACTCATGATCCCTCAAAGCGCAACCGTGCGCGATTAAAATGAGCGCGTATCATAGCAAAAAAAATGACTAATTTTTCATTTTTGTAAAGTTAGATTGATTAAAAGTGGAAGTTAATCTTCCCGTAGCCTATGTGTATCAATGGATTGGGCATAAAAAATGGCGTTTAAATAAACGCCATTGTTATGCCTGATTTATGCACTATTTGCCTGCAAAGTATACAACCACTGCATCATCATCCAAGGTTCTAGAGAAGGCGAAACCGTGCTCCTGAGCAAGGTCAGTGTGTACGCCGCCACCCACTGAAGGGTGTCTTTGACGGAACTGTCCTAGAGTCTGCCAATGATCAAGAAGTGCTTCACGATCTTTATCTAGTTTCCACACCATATCTGAGCGGGTCCCCTGATGGAAATCGTCAGCATACGGACCGATATCGCGAGCGACTTCATCACCGTAGTAAACCTGAATTGCCCCCGGTGAGAGCAGCAATGCGCTAGCGGCATCACGTTGCATCTCAAACGACTTAAAGCGAGAGAAGAACAGCTCAGTATCGTGTGAGGACATATAGCTCACTGGTGTGTAGCCGGGGTTATCTTGGATTTCCTTGCTGTAGTTCGCATAGGTATCTGACATAGATGAGAAACACGCCGCACCTTTGTCTAGCTTCTTCTGCATATCAAAGTTGATCAGAGCATCGAAGCCTTCATCAGCGTATGGAGAGCGATATGGAGAGTGTCCCCAAACCTCACCCATCATCCAGAATGGCTCTTGTTTACGATTATTGGCTTTCTGCCACTCAGCTAGTCGTTCGCTTGCCTTAGCTTTAAGGTCTAGCCAAACCTCACCTTCAACATGTTTTACTGTATCCACGCGGAAGGCATCGATACCGAAGCGCTTCACCCAGTCGGTTTGCCACTCAACTAGATAATCCGCCACGCGATAGTTCTCTTTCGCAACAACACGAGTGCCTGGGTTATCAATTAGCCATTGTGGTGGGGTAACAAGTTTTTCTGATTCTGTTTTAAAGTCTGGCAAGCCAGCTAGGGTTAGAGTTTTATCGCTACTTCCTGGGCTGTCATAGCCAGGTAATCCGGTACGAACCCAATCCTTGCCCCACCACTGTGACCAGTTGTCATTTTGGTAATCTACTAGGTCATTCACTGAGTGCCAGTTCTTGCCAGGTTCTGGTTTCCATTGGGTCAGATCTTGCCCCTTGGCTGAGCCTTTTAGCACATTGAGTTTGTCATGCTGAATATCAGCAACCGTTGCATAGCCTGGGTGGTTCACTACCGCATCTAGCATTACCTTAATACCGCGCTTATGAGCTTCAGTAACTAGGGTTTTTAGGTCTTCGTCATTACCAAAGTTTTGGTCGATCTTAGTGAAGTCACGTGCCCAATAGCCGTGATAGCCGTAGAACGGGAATGAACCCTTGTTACCGCCACCCACAAAGCCATGTACCTGCTCAACGATCGGGGATAGCCAGATAGCGTCGGTACCCAGTGATTGGATGTAATCGAGCTTTTCAATTACGCCTTTAAGGTCACCGCCGTGGAAGGTGCCGATCTCTTCTTTCCCATCCTTTTGACGACCATAGCTTTGGTCGTTACTGCTGTCGCCATTATTGAACCTGTCCACCATCACGAAGTAGATGTTAGCGTTGCGCCAGTCCAGAGCTTCTTCTTTGCTTGGCTCGGAACCTGCTTTTTCTAACAGCATTACACCGCCGTTGCTACGACTTGGATTTAGGCTGACTTTGCCATCTTTTACTTCAGCGGTTTGACCGCTGAATGATTCAACCAGCTCAGTGCCATCTTGGAAGGTGCCAGCAACATCGATGCTCACTGGTTTGTCGGTAAATACTTCACAGCTTACCTGTGGAATAGGGCGCACGAACTCTTTCTTGGCTGCCTTTTTAGGTTGGCGCTTTACTGAAATGGTTTGAGCTTGGTCATCGTAGGTAATGGCGTAATCACCGGCAAAGCGGATATTGAAAGGAAGTTCCGTGTCTGCGCCACAGTTGATGCCAAGGGGGCGATTAAATCGCACTTTTTGTTCTTCTGGAGCGGAGCACTCACCCTCAATACCAGTAACCTTAAATATGTATTGCTCTTTATTTAAGGGTACAACTAAAGGCTGATCTGCTGAGATTGGGAAATCTCGACTGGTGGTCGAGGTTGAAATTGTAATGTTAGGCTCTGCTAGCAGCGAACCACTGGCACAGATCCCGGCAACTAAAAGGCCGATTTGAGTTAACTTCATAAGTCTTCTTCATCAATTCCATATGTATCTGTTTGGTAAATGATGAATAACTGTTCGAATCGACTCAATTATAGGAATTACATTTTGTAACCGTGATCATCAACTGTAGAGGTCGGTGCAAGTTTGCGGATTTTTGCGTATCTACCAAAGGAGATCGAGTCCACACATTTACAGTATGGTGTTTTAATAATTCATCACGGTTGCATATGATTAAAGGGCTGCAGAGTTAGCTTAATGAATGGGCTATAAGTTGTGTTTAATTTGCAATCACTTCTTTACCCATGATTTTAGTAGCTCGTATTAATCGTTTCTTTCGGGGTAACTAGCGTGCCCCATTTTTTTTGCCTTTTTTTCGTGAACTGTGAATCTGGTTCTGTTTTCAAGCCTCTGAACCCTATACCTTTCCTGTATCTAGATTTTTGAGTTCTATTCATGCTTCTTCGCCAACTCCCCATCCTTGGCCTTCTCTTTGCGAGTATCTCTTCTCACGCAGCGTTGCATCCAAATTGGTTTTACCCGTTTATATCGGACAATTTCGCACCTTGGTCGGAGCGAGAATTTTCTCAAAGCCAAGAATGGTTTGAGTGCAGTGAGAGTGAGCAGGTGCTGTATTGCAGTGATGAAGTCTCTCTCTATTCTGCAAAAATCTTCGGGCAGTGGGATGGGGAAGAGAATACACTTTCTATAGAAGGTGCTTTTAGCCTGAATGCCTTTAACCAAATGCAGTTAGGGCTTAGAGCGGATGGCTTCCAACTTATAGAGATAGACTTGGGCACTGAAAATTATAAGGTGACTGAGCAATTGACACGAAAATCTGCTGAGCAGGTGGATAAAGAAGTACTTAGCCTAATTGGGCGCTACAGTGCCATTTACCCGCGAACACTTGTGTGGCTCAACGCAGAATCTAACGCTTTGGCTATCTGGCAAAGCGACAACAAAACAATTCAAATAACATTCCAAAATAAGTAGGGAAATATGGTGAACAAAGTAACTATGGCGCCGCAAGGTCCACAGTTCTCAGAACTGGTACAGGGCTACTGGCGTTTAGTGGATTGGAATATGTCAGCGCAAGAACGCCTGACTTTTCTGAAAAAGCATATCGAGCTTGGAGTAACGACTGTCGATCACGCAGACATCTACGGCAACTATGAGTGTGATCGTCTGTTCGGTGAAGCGGTAGCTTTAGACAAAAGCGTGCGCGATCAGATTGAGATAGTGACTAAGTGCAACATCATGCTTTGCGGTGACAAGACGCCAGAGCGTAAGGTTAACCACTACAACTCAAGCAAAGAGCACATCATTGCGTCTGCAGAGAACTCACTTAAAAACTTGCAGGTGGATAACATCGATGTGCTTCTTCTGCACCGCGCCGATGTATTGATGAATGCCGATGAAGTGGCAGAGGCGTTCGCTCAGCTTAAAGCTGACGGCAAGGTGAATCATTTTGGTGTGTCGAACTTCACTCCGCGCGGTTTTGAACTGCTTCAGTCTCGCTTGGATGCGCCGCTTGTGACCAATCAGGTTGAGATCAACCCGCTTAACTTCGAGGTTGCTCACGATGGTACTCTAGACCTGATGCAGACGGTACGTACTCGCCCTATGGCGTGGTCTTGCCTTGGTGGTGGTAGCATCTTTACCGGTTCTACCGAGCAAGCAGAGCGTGTTCGTGCAGAGCTTGAGCTTCTTAAAGAAGAACTAGGTGCGAGCAGTATCGATCAGGTTATCTATGCCTGGGTTCGTAAACTACCTTCAAACCCGTTGCCTATCATTGGCTCAGGTAAGATCGAGCGCGTGGAAACGGCGGTTGAGTCACTCAAGCTAGAGATGACCAATGAGCAGTGGTATCGCGTGTGGATCGCCTCGAAAGGTCACGGTGTGCCATAACCCATAGGTTAAAAGAGCCTAGCGCCTTTAATTTTCCCCTCTCCTTGGATTTAGTTCGTATACTTCAAAGAGTCTTTCCAAGGAGTGGGTATGACAAAGCTATCTCGCATTCTGGTCATCTTGTTGGCCTGTATTACACTAAGCGCCTGTACTGCCAAATTGGTCTATCGAAACCTAGACTGGGTGGTGCTTGAGTTTGTTGAGAGCTATGTCAGCCTTAATGGCGACCAAGAAGAACTGCTTGAGATGCAGTTGGAGGACTTCGCCTCATGGCATAAACGCACCGAACTCCCTAAATACCAGCAGCAACTGCAGTCTCTCTACAACAAAGACCTCTCTACCGTCGACAATGATTTTCTTGTTGGACAACAACAAGAGTTTCGCTCGCATATCAAAAGCCTTGCAGCACGTATTACCCCCGATCTTTATCTCTTGTCTCGCTCTCTTTCTGATGAACAAAGAGCCGAATTTATAAAAAATTTGGACGAGCAACAGAAGGAGTATATGGAAGAGTATTCGGAAATGAGTGAGTCGGATATTCGTGAGAGATATCTGGAGCGCATTGATAAAAATTTGCGTCGCTGGCTAGGGGATATTTCATCAGAGCAGAGACAAATTGCCCGTGAATGGGCGCAAAATATAGAAATAACCTATCAAGATTGGGGTATGTATCGACTCAATACCCGAGACCGAATTAAAACCCTGTTCGCACGCAAGGACGATCCATTTTTCTACCAGAGTGAGTTTACCGAGCTAATGAATCAGCCAGAGCGTGACTACTCTGACGAGCTTCTAGGGAAATTAGAGCGAAACCGCGCCACAGCCAACCAGAGTATCCTTGCTATACTTTCAACTGTATCGGATAGGCAAAAGATGCACTTCAAGAGCGAGATACAAGACTGGCTAGAGTTAGTAAAAGATCTACAGGAGTAAACTCGGCTAATCACCCAAATCCCACGCAGTTAGATCAATTCAACTCCCAAATGCGAATCGCACTGCCAGTGCAACTGTGACAAGGCTTTAGGTTAATTTTTGTTTTTTTAGCCACTTTTCATACAGATATCTTATTGGTTGTTACATTCGGTTACATAAAGCCAGTTATCCCGACTGAACAACCCACATAAACTGCCTGTCTTATCTTGGCTGATACTCTATGCATACCTTACTGTTGCATGGGGTAGAAATTAGTCTTTATCACGGGTAGTGCAATGAAAAAAACGTTATTAGCGGTTAGCTTGGCTAGCAGTCTGTTCTTGGTCGGATGTAGTGAACCGCAACAGAAAGCTGGCGGCGGCATGGTTCCAAAGGTTGTTTTGGAACAAGTTACAGTTATCGACCATCAGCCAAGTAAGGCATATGTTGGGCGAGTCTCTGCGCTTGAAGATGCAGACATTACCGCACAGGTATCAGGCTATCTTAAAGAGCGTCACTTCCGTGAAGGACAAATGGTAGAAAAGGGCCAACTTCTTTACACTATTGAGCCATCTTCTTTTGAAGCACAAGTAGCAAGCGCTAAGGCGTCTGTTGCTCAGGCTGAAGCGACATTAAAGCGCGCTGATAGCGAGTTCGCCCGTGCTAAGAATCTTTTGCCAAAAGGCAGCATCTCAAAGTCTGAATACGATAACCGCGAAGCTGAAAAGCTAGGTGCAATTGCTCAGCTAGAAGCGGCAAAAGCTCAGCTTCAACTGGCTGAGGTTAACCTGTCTCATACCAAGATTGAGGCACCTTTCTCAGGCCGTATTTCAGATAGCAACGTAAGTATCGGTGACCTTTTGTCTCCATCTTCCGGTACTCTAACCACGCTAGTAAGCCTTGACCCGATCCACGCTACCTTCCAATTAAGTGAGCGTGAGCGTCTGGCTATGGGTGCAGAAAATTTCCAAGGTGATGGTAAGTCTGATCGTGCTGCGGTTGAGGTTAGCCTTATCCTAGAAAACAACACCGAGCACCCACACAAGGGTGAGCTTGATTTCGTGGGTAACCGAATCGACCTAAACACGGGTACTATCCCAGTGCGTGCCTCTGTTCCTAACCCAGAGCAAACACTGCTCCCTGGCCAGCATATCAAGGTTGAGATCGCTTCTGTTGCAACCCAGCCAGCTATCGTGATCCCTCGCCGTGCGGTTCAAACGGATATCGCAGGTGATTTCGTGATGATAGTAACCGAGGGCAATGTGGCTGAGCGTCGCAACGTAGAGCTTGGCGTACAAACCTCTCAAGGCATCATCGTGAGCACTGGCCTTGGTGAGAACGATAACGTAATCGTAAGTGGCCTACAGCGCGTGCGTAACGGCGTGACTGTACAGCCAGAAGAAGCTCCGGCAGAGCAGGCGGAGTAATTCTATGTTGAGTCGCTTTTTTATCCAGCGCCCTAAGTTCGCGCTGGTTATCTCCATAATCTTATCTCTGGCAGGTGCTATCGCTCTGATGGTTCTTCCTGTTTCAGAGTATCCGCGTATCAGTCCACCGTCGGTAAGCGTTACCGCTTTCTATACAGGTGCGAGCGCTGAAACCGTAGAGCAGGCCATTGCCGACCCGATAGAAACCTCGGTGAACGGTGTTGAAGGCATGATCTACATGTCGTCTAAGAGTGCTAACGACGGTTCGTACAACCTCAACGTAACCTTTGAGGTAGGTACTGACCCAGATATGGCACAGGTTAACGTGCAAAACCGTGTAACCCAGATAGAGTCTAAACTTCCGCCGGAAGTGCGCTCTGTGGGTGTAACGGTTAAGAAACGTTCTCCTGACCTCTTGATGGTACTGAACTTCTATTCACCGGATGGTCGCTATGATGACCAGTTCCTGATCAACTACATCAACCTGAACGTTAAAGACCAGCTAGCTCGTGCCCAAGGCATCAGTGAGGTTAACGTAATCGGTGGTGGCGAGTTTGCGATGCGTGTCTGGCTTGATCCAGAGAAGCTAGCAAGCCTTGGCCTGACGACATCTGACGTATACGCAGCCCTAGCTGAGCAGAACATTCAGGTAGCTGCAGGTAAGGTAGGTGCGCCTCCGTATGACGAAGCTACAGACGTAACCTTTAACCTAGTAACTAAAGGTCGTTTGTCGAGTGTTGAAGAGTTTGAGAGCGTAATGCTTCGAGCTAACACTGACGGTTCAGCGGTATATCTGCGCGATGTTGCTCGCGTTGAACTAGGTAAAAAATTCTATGACGGTACCGGTAAGTTCCGCGGTCAAGATGCATCTATCGTAACCCTGTCTCTGCAATCGGATGCGAACGCACTGGAGAGTGGTAAAGCGGTGATGGACATGCTTGAGCGCCTAAGCGTGAACTTCCCAGAAGGCATGGAGTATGAGACCAGTTACGACACCACTATCTTCGTTGAAGAGTCGATTAAGGGCGTAGTTAAGACGCTGATCGAAGCAATCCTTCTGGTAATCGCGGTAACCTATCTGTTCCTAGGTAGTACCCGTGCAACCCTGATCCCTGTTGTTGCGATCCCGGTATCTCTGATCGGTACGTTCGCCATTATGCAGGCGACGGGCTTTACCATTAATACGGTAACCCTGTTCGGTCTGATATTGGCCATCGGTATCGTGGTGGATGATGCGATTCTGGTTATCGAGAACGTCGATACCATAATGCGCAAGAACCCAGAGATGAGCCCGCGTCAGGCAACTCTTCAGGCGATGAAAGAGGTTACCGGCCCAATCATCACCTCGACATTGGTACTGCTAGCGGTATTCATCCCAGTAGCCATGCTTCCGGGTATTACCGGCATCATGTACCGTCAGTTCGCACTGACTATCTGTATCTCGGTAGTGATCTCTTCGATCAACGCTCTGACTCTATCTCCAGCGCTATGTTCTCTAGTACTGAAGCAAGGTGGTGGTAACACCGCGAGCTGGTTCAAGGCATTCAACCGTGGTCTTGACCGTGTAACTGCGGGCTATGGCAAGGTTGCTAGCTTCCTAGTGAAGAAGGCTATCCTGCTGATCGGTTTCTTTATCGTGGCGGTAGCAGCGGTAGGTTACTTTGGTAAGACAACTTCAACCGCATTTGTACCTCAAGAAGATAAAGGTATCTTGCTGGTTAACGTTCAGCTTCCTGACTCGGCGTCGCTACAGCGCACCGAAGAGGTAACAGAGCGTCTAGTAGGTATTGTTGAACAAGAACCGGGTGTTGATGGTGTTACCCTAGCGAACGGTTACTCGTTTATGACGGGTGCAGCGGCATCGAACGGTGCATCTTTGTTCATCAAGCTTAAATCTTGGGACGAGCGTGCTGAGTTTGAGGGTGACCACTCATCCTTTGCTATCTCAAACCGCATCAATGGCCTAGCGGCGATGCAATTGCCTGATGCTATCGTATTTGCTCTTGGTCCACCGGCAGTCCCTGGTATGGGTGCAGCATCGGGCTTTGAGTTTGTACTTGAAGATACCCTAGGCCGAAGCCGAACTGATCTTGCTCAGCTGATGAATGACTTCATTCAAGAAGCGAACAAGCAGCCGGAGATCTCACACACCTTCAGTACCTTCCGTGCAAACGTGCCACACTACTATGTGGACATTGACCGTGAGAAGGCGAAGCAGTTAGGTATTTCTCTAACTGAGATCTTCACTACCTTGCAGGGTAACCTAGGTTCTATCTACGTGAATGACTTCACTATGCTAGGTAAGAACTTCCGCGTAACCATGCAGGCGGATGGTGAATACCGTTCATCTATGGATGACCTGTCTCGCTTCTTCGTGCGCAGTCAAGATGGCAACATGGTGCCTCTAAGTACCTTAGTGAGCCATGAGCAGGTGTTTGAGCCAGATGTAGCGTGGCGTTACAACATGTACCGCGCGGCTATCATTCAGGGTCAGCCAGCACCGGGCTACTCGAGTGGTGATGCTATCGAAGCGATGGAGCGAGTGGCCGCTGAGATGCTTCCACAAGGCTACCAGTACGAATGGACAGGTATGGCGTATCAGGAAATCCTAGCGGGTAACCAGGCCATCTATGCGTTTGCTCTTGCTCTGATCTTTATCTACCTATTCATGGTGGCTCAGTACGAGAGTTGGACAATTCCGATTGCGATTATCCTAGTGGTACCTGTGGCAACCTTGGGCTCATTCCTAGCGCTGAATATTATGGGTATTCCATTGAACCTGTATGCTCAGATAGGTCTGGTGCTCTTGATAGCCCTCGCCGCGAAGAACGCAATCCTTATTGTGGAGTTTGCTAAGAACGAGCGTGAAGAGCGTGAACTTCCTATCGATGAGGCATCAGTTAAGGGTGGTAAGCTACGTTTCCGTGCGGTAAACATGACCTCTTGGTCGTTTATCTTGGGTATCTTCCCACTGGTATTCGCAAGTGGTGCTGGCCATATCAGCCAGAACTCACTGGGTATCTCACTAATCGGTGGTCTATTGTGCGTACTTCTAGCGGGTACCCTATTGATCCCAGGCTTCTACTCAATTATCCAGAAGCTACGTGAGAAAGCTCATGGTGGTAGCACTAAGCTAAAACCACTTGAAGATGAGTAATATTCACTGAGTCGAAATACAAGGCCATGTAAATACCCAAAGTAATTGGAGATGCTGGTAGGCGGCCAACGAGCCAAGCGCCTGAGCATAGGTAAACTATGTGATGGCGTTGGCGAGTGCCAGCCAACACCCCAGCATCTTCAAGTAAGAAGGGTATAAAGCGTGGCCTTTTTAGTTTTTTATTCTCTATATCAGATTATTGATTGGCTAATGTTGGTGATATTTCCAGCATGCTTAGTTATATCAAGAATAATATATGTAATTTGGTTATTTGTTGAATTTATGTTTGATTAATAATCAATAGCCGTCAATAATATCCCTAAGTCAGTCGCTAACTGGCTCATTTAATTACGGATTATTTGATTTTTTGTACTAGGGAGGCACAGATGAAACGTATCAATCATATTGCATCTATTTGTGTTTCTCAGGCGCTAGATACCGTTTCTACGCCCGATATGTCATCAAATTAAATTATCCGCACCTTAATTATTCGGCTGCGGAAACCTGCAGCGAATAAAATATAAATTCAGTACCCGTCTATTTTTCGCTGTCGGTTTTCCATATATAAATGGAGAAACAATCATGCGCGAATCTGTATTAATTAAACTAGCTACAGGCCTTATCTATCTTGACATTAAACATCAAGAGCATCAGTGGAAAGCGGCTCGTCGACGTCACAGCTATATCAGCCATTGGAACAACGCACACCTGCTACGTGACATTGGTTTAGACAGCGAAGGTCGAGTAACTCATGGCAAAGTAATGAGCGCTGAACATAAGGTTAAGCTTCTTTATCGTGCATTACGTTGGCGAACGACAACGTAATCGATGCCCGCATAGCCGAAGGTGACGCTATGCGGGAGAGTAGATATATCACCATAGTATGATTTTTAGATATTGAGACTCATACGAACCAAGGGCTAGCGTATCTAGCCCTTTTTCTTTGTTTTAAGCGTAACAATTGTTGGCTCGATAGGAGTCAGTATGCATCTAGGATAAAAGTTAGATTTATCAGAAAGATAGATGTCAGATTCTTGCATATAATGTTTAGATGCGTAGCGTAATCACACGACCTTGTAACGGAGTACAGATTATTCATGACACACACTATCCCTGCTCAAATCCCGTACTCTACGGGACGTAGTTTTCCTAAATTAGAAGTGCCAGAGGGGGCGTGCGATAGCCATCATCACATCTTTGATCCTGTGAACTTCGAGTATCGCAAGCGCGACACAACCAACATTCCTCCAGCCACAGTTTCTGCCTACAAGATGCTGAAAAGACGCATGGGCTTTGACCGAAATGTCATTGTCACCCCATCTGCCTATGGTTCGGATAATCGCTGTACTCTAGATGCTCTCGCTCATATGGGGCAAAACACACGTGCAGTGATTTCCATTGACCGTATTCCTGCTCGCGAAGAGCTTTTGGGGATGCATCGACTGGGTGTAAGGGGACTTCGCTTTGCCATTACCAAGGCGTCAGATTTTCATGAAGCCTTTATCCGCTGTTGTGCTCGTGATATTGCTAGCCTAGGTTGGCATATCTGCTTTTGGATAAAGCCGGAGCTCATCGTTGAGTTTCGAGAGGTATTTGAAGAGTTGCAGTGTCAGGTGGTATTTGACCACAGAGGATGTCTACCTGCAGACCAAGGCATCGAGCATCCAGCGTTTGAGGTCATGAGTAAGTTGATGCAAGAGGGCAGGGCTTGGGTGAAGATATCGTCTGCTTATCAAGACTCCAAAGTTGGCGCACCAAGTTATAGCGACAACATCGCGATTGGCAAAGCCTTCGTGGAAGCGTGTCCAGAAAAGGTCTTGTGGGGTAGTGATTGGCCTCACCCGAGTGAATACATCAATAAGCGCGAGATGCCCAATGACATAGCCGTGCTTGATTTACTTGCCGAGCAAGCGACCTCACCAGAGTTGGTAAAGCAGGTGTTGGTGCTCAATCCCGCTAAGCTGTATGGGTTTGAATAAAAAAGGCTCATCGCAGATTAACCGGAATAACAACTACTTGGGTTCGTGTACTTACTCTGCCAGTGATGCATGGCAAGGCGCCGTAAATACTTCCCTGTAGGCTTGGTTTCGGCATCCTTGCCTCAAACACTTGCCCTGCACCACAGCCTGCCGCTCACAACTCCCGGATATCAGCTATGACTTAGAGCCTTGCTAAGCTGGAGTTTACACTAATGCTGAAGCTGGAGAGTGATTGATGGAGCAAGGTGTCGCTCGCAAGGAGGCGAGCGCCAAGCGCCCACGGATGGGTTCACCGCGGCCTTGTGAATCAATCGCTTGGAGGGAGTGACTGGATCAGAAGGAATTTGTACGCTCTCTTCTAATCCGCGAAGAACCTAAAAAAAGACCCCAGCGTTGGCTGGGGTCTCGTTTGTCGTTTTACTAATCTACTTTCTTCGCGATATAAACGCCGTAGCTAACGAAGTCTTTGTACTTGTTGTATAGCTCGATTTCGCGCTCATTCTCGTCGATAAAGCCTTGAACTGCCTCTAAGCGGTCAGGATATTCAGCCTTTAGGGACTCGTAGCGTGCTTGAAGAGGCTTGTAGTATTCCTCATTCCAGCTTACTTCGCTCAATGGGAAATAACCCAATAGCTTATAGCCATGCTGTTCAAGTTGTCTGATCTTCTCACCTGCTGTCGCCACCTCTGGATACTCTCGGTTCCAGTGTTCGGTGATTTCAGTTGGGCGCTCTTCAGTTAGCCAAGTCAGTTCAGATACTACTAGCGTACCTCCCGACTTAAGATATTTACGCCAGTCACGAATACCGGTTTCAAAGCCGATATTATAAACCGCGCCCTCAGACCAAAGTACGTCAAAGCTATCTTCCTCAAATGGAAGGTCGCCCATGTCGCCCACAACAGGGTTGATCTTGTCGCTCAGGTTAGCCTCAGTTGCGCGAGATTTTAGCTTCTCGATAAACTCAGGCAAAAAGTCTACTGAAGTTACTTCGCAGTTCAGGTTCTTGGCTAGATCTAAGCTTGCGGTACCTGTACCACAACCGATGTCAGCAATTTTTAGCGCCTGTTCGCTATCAAGACCCGCTAGCTTTGCTGCCAGCATAGTGTCTTGCTCACTACCTGGGCCTTGGCGGTCTTGAGTGATGTGAAGTTGAATCAGTAAATCTAAATCGTTCATTATTAATTATCCTAGTGCCCACGTTCTGTCGTGGAAAATTGAAATCTTGATGTGTTAGTAAATAAAGATCAGAGTTCAGCACTTAGGATCAAAGGCCAGTAAGCCTGGAAATTAGTTCGCTTTAAGCCCTGTCATCCAAGTGCTTTTCAATACAATCATCTTATCCTCCATAGTTGTGTTCATCTTGTTGCGGCGGGGATAGTAATCAGCTAAATCAACATGGTCAACTTAGTCGTTGGCTATTGTGGCTTATGTTTCACTTTTATTGCTTATGGGCGTTTGATGAGCGATTTTCATAATCCATATCTATGCAACAAGATGAGTTATTTAACTTACTGATGGTTATAGATTTTTTATTTCATAATTTTTCTTTTTGAAATCAAAATTAACTCGAACTGTAACAAAAGGTGTATTTAATCCCTCCGCAATTTAATCCTGTTGAAGAGACTAATACAGTGAAGAAACTACTACTCGCAGCGAGCTTGAGTATCGCTCTAGTTGGTTGTGGAGACGATGAAAGCAGTAATCAAACCAATAACCTCGGTCCAGAGCAAAATGTTAAAATCGCCTTCATGCCGGACATTCATTTTCATGATGTGTATGGTGATTTTGAAGACTTTCCTGAGCATGAGGGACTAGAGGGTAACACCACTCGTCCAGCTTACATCCGTTCGATGCGAGAGCAGTTAAATTCGACCCGTCTATTCAACGAAAACTACTTTGCGATGATAGCTGCGCTGGATGATGTCGTAGAGCGAGGTATCAAGCATGTTGCGCTTCCTGGTGACTTCAGCGATGACGGTCAGCCGGTGCACGTTCGTGGTTTTATAGAGATCATTAATCATTATAAAGAAACCCATGGGCTTAAATTCTACGCCGCACCGGGTAATCATGACCCGATTAACCCTGTAGATGAGCCCGCTGGCGATACTTATCTAGGACAAGGCGGGCAAGAGCAACAAATTAAAAGCTTGGGCAAAGATGAGTGTGCTCTAGAAAATGGCGATAAGGGCCAGCCACGTTATGTTGAAGTAGGTGAAGCGCAAAACCCAATCGTTTGTACTGACGATATTCAAGGTCTTGGTTATCAAGGCATCATGCAGATGATGTCTGGCGAGGGTTTTTATCCAAGCAAAGACTATATCTACTATGAGACACCGTTTTCATCTGATGAATCCAGAACCAACTATGACTACGAACTTGCAGTAGCAGAATCGCGCTTTTCTAATCGCCAAATAGAGATCTGCAGTGAAGGTAGTGGTGGCGAATACAAAGAAGACTCCTTTACTAACTGTACTGAGATTGCTGACACCTCTTATGTGGTTGAGCCAATCCAAGGTATCTGGGTTTTGGCGATTGATGCAAACGTCTATATCCCAGAAGGGCCAAATGATAAGGGTGAGATGACCTTCGGCTCAGCGAGTAGCAATGGCTACAACAAGATGGTGACTCATAAGAAAAAGATCATCGAATGGATGAGTGATGTTGCTAAGCGAGCGGAAGAGAACAATAAGGTGCTTATCTCTTTCAGTCACTTCCCAATGACAGACTTCTATGAAGGCGCATCAGAGGAGTTAGAAGACCTATTTGGTGAAGGTTCAAACCAACTGGCTCGCTTGCCAGAAGATGAGACCAGTAAAACCCTGGCAGGTACAGGTGTTGCGGTGCACGTTGGTGGACACATGCACTTTAACGACACAGGTATGAAGTCGTATGAGATCGATGGTGTTCAACATACGCTTTTCAATATCCAAGCTCCTTCACTTGGTGCATATATTCCTGCTTACAAGATCCTAGATATCGCACCTGATCGCACTATTGAGGTGGAGACAGTAATCATCGATGAAGTGCCACGCTTTGATGAGCTGTTTGAGCACTATGAAGAAGAGCACGCTTATCTAACCGAGAGTGCAACAACTCCGGAGGAGGAAGATGCGATTTGGAATTATGAGGTACTGACGTCCAAGAACTATCACGAGTTTACAGACTGGCATTTGAGAGAATTAACCCGTCTAAACTTTGTGCCGGGTGAATGGCCACTGGATATGCAGTTGATGGTTAAGGCGATGAAGGGTGATGACATGCTGATTATGTCGCAGCTAGAAACTGATACTACCCTTTGTGAATTAGCCGAGTATCTCGACTATGTAGTCGCGGGATGTCACGCGAAAGCACGTTCTACATTTGAAGATGACTGGGCTCTAGCAACTAAGAAAGCTCAGATGGTTGCCTCTGAAGCAGGCATGACTCTGGAAGACTTTGAGAGTTGGACAGCTGAAGAGCTAGCGGTAGACTTCTTCCGCCTGCGTAATGCTGATGGTCTGGCTTTGATGGATATCGATGAGGTTCGCCTAGACTCTTATGTTGTGCTGACAGAGCAGTTATCTAACATTGAGGTGGAGGTAACAGGTAGTGCTAAAGGGCCACATGACATCAGAGTCTCTGAGCTATTCAAAGAACGTTTCAGTGCCTTATTCAACATCATGCAGAAGTTCAGCACTGGTGAGCCAAGTGACCGTTTCTTGATTGATTTGGAAGCTCAAGAGTTGTACGACCTAAGTAGCGATGGTGTTGAAGCGACCCGAGAGCAGTATCAGTAAGCCAAAATGGATAAAAGCCGACAGTGTGTCGGCTTTTTCTTTAGTAGAGAGCTTTTAACTGACTAATCAAAGCCAGTACTACACGTTTCTTGTCTTCATTTAAAACCGTCACCGCGGCAATAGAAGACCATATCACCTCTACCTGTCTTTCCCATGTGTATCTCGCTTCTGACTTCCAACTCTTCTTGCGATTCGCTCTAAACATCATGATGTTCAGGTTGTCAGGCTTGATAGCATCTACGCCATGCTCACGAATAGATTTTGCATGGTCTACATCGAATAGGTTGTTGAAGTCTGCAACCTCAGAAAGGGCACTGGCGATACGCCAAAACTCCCCATAACGAAACTTGTCATAGTCGTTAAGACACTCTTCACCAAGGACTTCGATAGCCGCTCGGTTAAACCCTTCTTCATCGTCAATTGGAGAGGCTAGGGTAATCTCTGGAAAGTGCTTGCTGATCCAATTACCCATGATGCGCACCTCTCGGCTGTCACCGTCGAGCTTGATGGTATCTAGATCTTGATAGTGTCGCTTCTCACTGCGGCGATACTGAGCGTAATTGAGTTCAATCGAGCCGTTGAAGGTTTCGTCATTGATTAGGTCTTGGATTCTTTGCATGAGCACCCCTTTAAATATATGCGTACATAATACCTATAATATTTATGGCTTGCTAGTGCGCATGAATAAAAAAGATCAGATCAGCTGGGAAGCATCCTCGATAATCCAAGCACTATCATGCTTGGTAAAGCCAATCTTTGGGTAGTAATCGACGGCTTGTGGAGCCGCTAACAGGTTTAGCTTACACCCAGGCTTGAGCGCATTTAGGGTTTGCCTAATGAGCTCTCGACCAACTCCTTTGGATTGAATATGCTCAGAGACGGCAAGATCAGAGACATAACAGCAGAAATGAAAGTCGGTCACCGAACGTGCGACTCCCACCAAATGTTCTCCATCCCATGCGGTGACGGTTAGATTCGCATTATCTAGCATGCCTTGAATGGTCTCTGGCTTATCGATAGGTCGTCTTGCTCCAAGAGAAGTTTCAGATAGCAACTGGATGAACTGTTTAGCTGAGATAGTGCGGTCGGTGAAGTATTGAATAGGCATAGCGAGTCATCCTTGAAACTAGTGTTTGTTTACCATACCACTAGGGTAAATTATCAACACTGAAAATCTCAAACTCTTGACTTTTTAAGCACTTAGATTGAAGTTTAAGTGGGTTTTCAATTTTCCAGATAAGTATGTCAATCACCAACCAACTATTGTTATTCAAAGATGTTGTGCAACAGGGTTCTTTTAGTAAGGCGGCTGCTTTACATGATATGGATAACTCTTCTCTTTCGAAACAGATAAAGAAGCTGGAAGCGACTCTGGGTGTGCAACTGCTCAACCGCTCCACTCGCTCTTTTTCTTTGACCTCTGCGGGTGAGGAGATACTCAATCAGACCCATGTGCTGGTGGATACCCTAAATCAGATCCATAGCATTGCCGACTCCTATCAGTCGGAGCCGAAGGGGTTGTTGCGTATCACGGCCCCCATCTTCTTTGGACAAGAGTATCTGCGACCAGTGGTGGCGCAGTTCATGAAGGCGTATCCGAATGTGCAGGTGACTATGTCACTGGATGATAAGCGAGCGGACATTATCGCAGACCATTTTGATTTAGCCTTTCGTGTGGGTAAGCTGAGTGAATCGAACCTGATTGCTAGAAAGATTGCGAATACCAACTTTGCTGTGGTGGCGAGTAAGCAATTTGTGATGAATCATGGCCATCCAAAGAGCATTGAGGCGCTAATTGAGATGCCGGCTGTGGTGTATAGCAATGGTGATGTGACGCTGGATCAGATTCGCACCAGTGAGACTCCGCACAGTGAAGTAATGAAGACCTTTAAGATGCGTGGAAACTATAAGGTGAGCGATGTGCGCACCATGATGGGGGCCGTGCAAGATGGGTTAGGCTATGCACTTATTGATCTGTTTAATCTGGACCGCCCAATCAGTGAATCCGGTCTGATGCCGCTTCTCACCGACCACAAGCTGTCGACTATGGACACTGGCATTTACGCTATTTACCCACACCGAAAACAGACGCTTTTAGTGAGTGAGTTTATTCGATTTGTGCAGGAGCACATCGGTACTCCTGCATTCTGGGAGAATCATATCCCAGATTATCATCAGCTTTATCGTTAGAGCTTCACACACTTCATGAAGATGAAGTTGGTGTTCTTAGATAGGTAGTCGTAGCGATCGCCAAACAGTTCTTTCTGTTCTTCTTGGATTTGACCTTCAGACATTTGCATTACCGCCAGGCCGCTGGCGGTCAATGCGTCCATGATCTCTTGCAGTGGGCGGCGATAAAAGCGCACCTCAACTGGACGACCAACGGTGTTCCACTCATCGATTACCAGCTCGGTATCGAAGTAGTTTTTGCTTTGGCTAAACTCAAAATCGGCAAATGGGTGATGAGTCGAAAAGATGAACTTGCCACCCGGCTTCAACACGCGTGCAATGTCTTTAAACAGTGGCTTTAGGTCTTGAATGTAATGGATAACCAGAGGACAGATTGCTAGATCGTAGCTTTCATCTGATTCTTTTGGCAGGCCGATAGAGAGGTCTTGTTGATACGCCTCTACCTTGTTGCCAAACTTTTCTTTTACTAGCTCAACCATCTCATGAGAGAAATCGATGCAGGTGGCTCCTTGTGCGCCTGACTCAAGGATAGCCTTGGTGTGAGCACCTGGACCACAACCGAGGTCGAGTAGCTTTAGACCAGATACATCATCAAGCAGAGACAGGGTTATAGGGCGCTCAAAATGTGCGTTATATAGGTTGTCGGTGACGGCTTCGTCGTATTCACGAGCGAACTTAGAGTACATATCTGATTTCATTTCACGTGCCTTTTTATAAAGTCGATAAAGGTTTTGAGCTTGGCTGGAGGATAGATAAGTTGCGGGTAGACTAGGTAAAGAGAGTTAGTCATCTTATCCGTTTCCGAGGTTAAGACCCTTTTTAGTAGCCCTTGTTCCACCTCGTCTGCCACAAAATAGCTGGCGATGCGCACTATACCATGTCCATTCAGGGCAGCCAGTTTAAGAAGCCGATTTTCATTGCTTCCAAGCCAGCCTGAGACGTTAATCTCGGTATCTCCTAAAGGCCAACTCTTTTGATGCAAGGTAGAGAGGCAGTCATGCTGCTCGAGAGCTTCAGGTGTTTTAGGCTCTCCACGGTGTTCTAAGTACTCGGGAGAAGCCACCAACCAGTGGTAATACTCAAACAGCTCATGGGCGACCATGTTCTGTGGCGGCTCTTTAGTTGCTCGAAACGCTAAGTCGATATCCATTTGCGACAAATCGAACGCCTGATAGCTAGAATTAATCTCAAACTCAATCTCTGGATGCAGCATTTTAAATTCTTCACACAGCGCTAGAAGCTTGGTTTCGGCAAACATCTTGGGTGCGGTTATCTTGATCAAGCCACTGACCTGATTGTGCTGCTGGAAAAGGTTTCGCTCCAGATCCAGCACAGCCCCCTTGATACCAAGCCCTTGATGGTAGGCACGCTCTCCCTCTGGGGTTAGGCGTACGCTTCTGGTCGTGCGGATGACCAGTGGGGTTTGCAGATCCTGCTCTAGCTTTTTTATCTGTTCTGATAGGTAGCTCTTGGAGATCCCAAGCTTTTCGGCTGCCCTAGAGAAGTTGAGCTGTTTAGCCAGCTCTACAAACAGCATTAACCGTTCGATTCGTTTGTGCTCAAGCATTCCTATTGTTCACTATGACGAATAATGAATTCGTAATTTTAGGCTTAATCTAGCTTAAAGAGAACAATAGAATAGTCCGCAGAATCACAAATATTAAAGGAATTGAAACGATGAAAGAGAAGAACCTACCTCTTGCGGCACATCTGCCAAACGTAAGCCAACTAGCCTATGGCTGTATGGGCCTTGGCGGTGGCTGGAACAATAATCCAGTAACCGCGGCTGACGTTACCCAAACTCGTGAGGTTATTGAGACTGCTATCGGCAGTGGTATCAACTTCTTTGACCATGCCGACATCTACACCTTTGGCAAGGCGGAAGAGGCGTTTGGTCAAGCAATGGCTCAAGACAGCACCCTGCGTGAGCAAATCTACCTGCAGTCTAAATGCGGTATCCGCTTTGAAGATGAGCATGCAAAGCGCTATGACTTCTCTTATCAGTGGATCACTGAGTCGGTAGAGAACATTTTGCGTCGCCTTAAGACCGAATACCTAGATGTACTGCTGCTGCACCGCCCAGATCCTCTGATGGATACCGATGAAGTTGCTGAAGCTTTTGCTCGTCTTAAGGAGTCTGGCAAGGTAAATCACTTTGGTGTGTCTAACATGAACCTGCACCAGATGGATTATCTGCAGGCGAACATCGGCTCTCCAATCGTAGTAAATCAACTTGAGCTGAGCCTAGCTAAGATTGATTTTGTGCAAGGTGGCATCCTGGCAAGCAACGCTCACGGTAACAAGGCGGACTTTGATAACGGCACTATCGAGTATTGCCAGAAGAATGGCGTGCAGATCCAATCTTGGGGTTCGCTAGCTCAAGGCAAATTCTCTGAGCGCGGCCTAGCGTCTGATGAGAAGCATATTCGTGATACATCTGAGTACGTAGCTAAGCTAGCAGCTCAATATGGTGTGAGCTCTGAGGCAATCGTATTGGCTTTCCTTACTCGTCACCCAGCGAAGATCCAACCAGTTATCGGTACCACAAACCTTGAGCGTATCCGCGCTTGTGCACAGGTGAACAAGGTACAGCTGAGCCATGGTGAGTGGTTCACCTTGCTTGAGAAAACCCTTGGCAATGAGGTGCCTTAAGATGCTTGATCTAAAACTAACACAGGGCCTTATCTCAACCGCGCTTGAACTGGCTGAAAGCAAGAAAGCTGCTATCGCAGTGGCGGTGACGGATACTCATGGTGAGCTACTTGGCTTTGTGCGTATGGATGGTGTCAGCGTTCAAGCTGGACTTCTGGCTCAGAACAAGGCCTATACCTCAGCCCGTGATCGCCAGCCTAGTGGCAATCTTGGCAAATGGGCCCGCGAGACGGGCAAACAACTGAGCTATTGGACCGACCCTAAGATCACTGGCTTTATGGGCGGTATGCCTATCGAGCAAGACGGTGTTGTGATTGGTGCTATCGGCATCAGTGGCATGTCGGAAGAAGATGATGAAGCTTTGGCGACAGTGGTATTAGAGACGAATAAGCTCGGATAACCCAAGACCTAGACAATGTTCATCGTAACAAAACTAAGGAGCCATAAAGGCTCCTTTTTTTGATCAAAAATGATTGATCTATTAACTTAATACTATTAACTTAATATCGTTAACTTAATGGGTGAACAATGATAAATCCAAATTCAAAAGGGCGACCGGCTCAAGTATCTAAACAGGATATTATTGAATGTGCTTTAGACTTAGGGTTGTCCAAAGCCAGTATGCATGCGGTAGGTAAAGCGTTGGGTGTCAGTGCGACAGCTCTTTATCGCCATGTGAAGTCCAAAGATGAACTTATTCTCGAATGTAGCGATCACATCGTAAAAAGTGTGGTAATTCCGGAGCAAACTGAGTGGACGTCTTTCCTATATGAGTTTGCTAGGAGCTTCAGGAAGTCACTATTGGCTATTCCCGGTTCAGTGGAGTATGTCCGCTATAACCATCACTTCACTCCAAGTAGTCAGAAGTTGACGGATCATTCTCTTGGAGTACTTTTAAGTGCAGGTTTTGAAGTGCAACAAGGGTTTATGGCATTTTCCTGCGTATTCACCAGAGTGACGGATATTGTTCAGCATCAAGAACAATCTCAGCGAGTGAGCCCGTCCCCGAAGGGTAGTGCTTTAGCTGATGATAATCAGTATAAAAATTTGGCTCTACTGCTGAAAGAAGTAAAACCTGTAGATTACGAGGCTTACTTTGAAGAAGGAGTAAAAGTAACAATTGAAGGTTTGAAGGCAGTTTACTGCAAATGATTTGTTGAGAGGTTTCTATGTCATTATTTATTGATAACGCTATAGCTGGATGGATTCGCAATGCAGAGAAAAATGGAGAGCTTGATAGCAATCCATATAAAGGGAAAACTATCGATCTGGACGAGTATTTTCGAACCCCAGCTGAGCAGCGTATGGGTATGAAAATACTCAAAGATGCTAACTGTTTGCCACCAGCCGTTGAGATCATGAAGCAAATAGAACAGAAAAAAGACATCTTGAAATCAACGGAAGATCCTGAGCAACAGCGAGTTCTGCAAAGTGATATTCGTTCTCTTGAACTTAAGAAGGCTCTATTGCTGGAGCATAAATAGGGTTAATCCACCAACTCTATACCCATACATTCGAGCAGACTAAAGGCCTCCCAGCGAGAGAACTTCGCCTCTTTGATGTTGTTCTCAAATGGATTGATGGCGTAGTTGCTAGATTCAGTGAAATCACACCCTTGTAGGTTGCTCTTCATAAACTGTGCTCCAGTTAGGTCACAGTAGGTAATGTTCGACTCGGTAAAGTCGCCCTCTCTGAAGTCAACGTCATGCATTTTGCACTCTTCTAGATGAAGGTTGTTTAGGGTGAGTCCGAAGAAGGAGTTGTCATTGAGTACGCAGTGCTTGAAGCTGAGCTCGAAATCCGCGTGGTAGCTTGGCCAATTGATTGAAGTCCAATCGATACCCACCATCTTACATTCTCGAAAGCCTACCCCAGAAAGGCGACTGTAGGAAAGGTTCAAAAGGCTGAGGTTGGATTCTATAAAGTCGCAGTTGATGAAGCGGCAGTGTTTGAATTGACTGGATGAGAGGTCGCAGCCGATGAATTGGCATTCTTCAAATTCACTGTGTTCGATTATTTCTTCGGTGAGTTCAAGGTTTTTGAAGGTTTTCTCGAAATATTCTTGATTGCTGGAGAGAGAGTTCATTCCAGTTCCTTGGATGTTAATGCAAAGCAAGTCCAAGATTACTCTGATTCCTTGTTACAAAAAAGCGCCTGTTTACCCCTCTAAGATCGAGCTCGCTTTTTCTACGGCGTTTTCACAGGTATCAGCATTGGCATCCGCCTTGGCAGCCTTGATCGCTTTGTGGTCATCTAAAGGCGCGTTCTCTTTTTGGCTGGCGACCGCTTCGATAATAGTGCGACGATCTTTGCCATTGAAGTAGTAGGCGCAACTCATTAGCCAGAAATGTTGATAAGTCGCCTTATAGTTGGTGCCAGATTCAGGCTTGGCGGCGTTTCCATCTGAGGTAAAGACACCTGCAAGCAGAACAGCTAGACCAGCGGTGGTGAATACACCCAGCTTGGTGCCGGCGCGTGAACCCTTAATTCCGCCTACAACAAAGCCCCCAATGGCAATCAATGCCAGGGTAGCTAAGACGTATGTGGTCAAATCTGCCATGTTGCTCTCCGTTAAGTCATAGCAAAACTCTAATACATCTATTTATACCTTTGGGAATAAAGGAAATTTACACCACTCATGTAACAGGTTGTAATCAATAATTGCACTTTATGTTCCTTGATTACGTTTCCTTATCAGCGTTATTAGCATAGCTATTTAGACCAGAGCGGTAGTGTTCTTTAGCATGAGCCGAATTTTCAATTCGGATGTGGATATGCGAGCGCTATTACTTCTTTGTTTTGTCTCTTTGAGCTGTTTTGCCAACCAAGACTCCAAGTTTTTGCATCTTTCTCCTGAAATAAAAGCAGGACCTCAATACGGCACCGGTATTACTGGTTGGGGAATGCAGTTGGGATTAGCAGATGTTTATCAAACCAATTCTTTGTATTTCAATGGCGGTCAAGTTAAGTACGAGTTCCTGACTGATACCGACAAGTGGAAGTTTTACCGATTGGGTGTAGAGCATAGACTGGTGAAAGAAGAGGTGATCTCTTTTCAGTTTGAACTGGGTGTGATTGATTACGAAGGTGAGAGACGCTTCTTCACTCGTAAAGAGACGCGAGAGGGTGTGGGTTTCTCATCTGCAGGCGCAGTGGTGTTTAACTTCACCCCAAGCCTTGGTGTCAGGTTTGGCCTTGATGTGAATGTGTTGGATAAAGACAAGACTTACCAAACCAGTTCGACCTTTATCAACGTTAATTCAGGCGTTATTTTTCGCTTCTAACAAAAACGGAGCCTATGGCTCCGCTTATCTTTCTACTGCATCGAAGGCAGATTATTTTTTACCGTGAACTTGCTTGTCTACTTCGGTTAGCTCGCGGATTTTACGGCTGATGTCGCGACGAGTTTTTGAGATCTCTGCGCTTGTGATGATGTGATCATCAACGCGATCTTCGTAGTCAGCCTTCATGTTTTTGATGATCATGATGATTTCATCGTGAGTCATGTCTGGCTTGATGTAATCCATCAGGTTATCAAGAAGGTCAGCACGCTTACGGTTGTCACGGATTTTCTTCTCGTTATCTAGGATTTCGCGCTTCAGCTTGTTTTTACGACGGGCTAGGTTCACGATTTCATATACGTTGTTCATTTTTATTCCTTCAACAACTTAATTTAACTGCATAAATTAAACCACAAGCTCGCATAAACGAACAGGGTAAAAACCAAGCATTGCCTACCTAGCGCACCTTTTCCACCTAGGATTGGACAAAAGCCCGCCGATCAGGCGTTTTTCGTGAGCCTCGGTATCGCAACCTTGCTGATACTTGCATACAATTTTGAAACTTATATGAATACGGAAGTCAGAAAATATGTCAGTTGAATTGTCTGCTCTTGAGGCGCGCATCATAGGTTGTCTTATCGAGAAAGAAGTAACCACTCCGGATTACTACCCTTTGAGCCTAAATGCCCTCACTACTGCGTGTAACCAGAAGAGTAATCGTGACCCTGTGATGGAGCTGAGCGATGCTGAGGTTTTAGATGGCATCAATGGTCTGATTGAACGTCGTTTGGTAAGCGACGAGAGTGGGTTCAATAGCCGCACTTCTAAATATCAGCACAGATTCTGTAATACTGAATTTGGTGATCTTCAATTCACCGCTCAAGAGCGAGCTATCGCCTGTGCCATGCTTCTTCGTGGCGCTCAAACTCCGGGTGAACTGCGCACTCGTACCAATCGTCTAGCCAGCTTTAGCGATGTTAAAGAGGTAGAGGCTACCCTTGAGAAGATGGCTGAAGATGGCTTGGTAGTAAAACTGCCTCGTGAGCCTGGTAAGCGTGAATCTCGTTATCAGCATCTGTTCTCTGGTGAGGTGGATGTTGAGTCTCTAGCGGTGGCAGGCAACCCTGTTGCAAGTGCGCCTGTTGCTGGAGTGAAAACAGCAACCACTGAACGTATTGAAGCCTTGGAAGCTGAAGTTGCAGCGCTAAAAGAAGAGTTAGCAGAAATTAAGGCTCTATTGCAGTAATGGAGTCCGATTGGAGCGTCTATCTTATTCGCACTAAACTCAACACTCTCTATTGCGGTTGTACTAACGACTTAGAGCGTCGCTTTCAACAACACAGTGAGGGTAAGGGCGCGAAGGCGTTAAAAGGAAAGGGACCACTTAAACTTGAGTGGTCTATTTCTGGCTTCAATAAATCCAATGCAATGAAGCTTGAGTATTTTATCAAGCAACAGACCAAGGCGTTTAAAGAGCGCCTAATCAAAGGCTCTGCAAGTCTGCCTGAGGAGATGGCATGAAGTGGCTCAATCGCCTAACTGTGGGGTTTGCCTGTCTGCTTCCTTTTGGGGTGGTGGCAGAGTCTAGTCTTCAGCTCAGGGATTATTGGGATTACCAAGACTACCTCAACTTTTATCCTGAGCAAGCTAAGCTCACTGCTGAGATGGCGACTCGAGTCTATGCTGAGCCCAAACCTATCAGTGCTGAGCAAGATAAGCCCATTCAAATAGATGTGGTGTATCCCGGTGCTCAGTTATCGGACTATTGGTGGCGCAACCTTAAGGCACTAGAGCTTCGTTTACAGGAGCTTGGGGTCGATTATGAGCTAAACCAATTTTCAATGAGACCTAATCTTGACCATCGCGAAGAGAGCCGTAGCTTGCAGCAGGTCCTAAAGAACGAATCTGATTATCTCATCTTTACGCTAGATACCAGTCAGCATCGCAAGTTTGCTTATCGAGTACTTAACGAAGGCAAAACTAAGCTGATTCTTTTGAATATCACCACGCCAATCAAATCTTGGGAAAAGCAACATCCAATGATGTATGTAGGATTTGATCATGTGATAGGCACTAAGATGTTGGCTTCGCACGTCCAGACCCAATACCCAGATTCTGCTGACTATGGGCTGATGTATTACTCTCCCGGCTATGTCAGTGAGGTGAGGGGTGACACCTTTGTCAAAAAACTGAAGCACCAAGGTGGATATGAGCTTAAAAGGGCCTATTTCACCCATGCTAATCGTGAATCGGCATACAAGGCTACCCTATCTATGTTTGAGAGGGAGCAGGAGCTCGACTTTATCTATGCTTGCTCTACCGATATCGCCTTTGGTGTTGTAGATGCGTTGCAAGAATTGGGCAAGGAGCAAGTAGTAGTCAATGGCTGGGGCGGCGGAGATTCAGAGCTTGAAGCTCTTAAAGCAGGCGAACTGGATTTTACTGTGATGCGAATGGCCGACGATACCGGCATTGCCATGGCTGAGGCGATTAAACTGGATATGGAAGATCGTGAGGTGCCTAGGGTTTATTCCGGTGATTTTAAGCTATTAACTAAGCAAGACTCAGTAGAGCGAATTAATCAATTGCAACAGAGAGCGTTTCGTTATTCAGATCGATAAGTTATGTCGCATTTAACAAAGAAAACCTCATTAACTTCACAAATAGTAAGGGTCGCCTGGATCATCTGGGCGGCGGTTATTGGTGTGTTCTTTGTTTATAACTATCAGCTCAACTCCACCACATTTGAATCAGAGCAAGAACGTAATTTCGATCAAACCTCTCAGATAGTTAAACAGTTGATGGAGAACTACCTGAACTCGGTTCAGGTGAGTCAAGATATTACCTCTAGATCTCGCACCCTGATCGAGAGTTTTCAAAACGAGGACTATCAGGGGATCGAGAGCTTTATGCAGGAGGTCGAGGAGTTTGATCCTAGTAATACCCCTGATATTCGCTTCCTGTATCAGTATGGAAAAATAGCCTGGGAAGATGGGCGCAATGAATTCTTCGGTATTTCGACCGAGCAGCTTTTACAGTTGGCCGACCAAATCGATTTCAACCACAAATGGTACTTCTTGAATGTCGAGTCCAAGCTTGGCTTGAAGCACCTAATGTTCCGCCGAGTAACGGTTGTGGACTCCTATACCGGAGAGGTTGTGGGTCACTATTTTATAGGCCTAGTATTGGATGATAACTTTGCCTTCCTGCGCGAACTCAGTACTGACGCTAACTTGAAAGAGATCATGCTAGTGGAAGACGGTGTTGTTATCGCCTCTTCTGAGCCACAGGAGAGTAGCCGAATCAAGATCGGTGAAACCTTGGAGGCCAGCGATAGTGACCTTGCCAATGCCAATATAGTACGCGAAATTGTGCTCCGTGTAGATGGTGTAGATACCCCAGTGAGCGCGCTCTTTATTCAAGATACCAGCAAGCTCGATGGTTTTGAGTATCGCATGGCAAGCTCGCTAATCCTTTTGCTTATTACCGTTTCTATCATTGCTATCTGGTTGACTCGTATTGTTCACAAGAAGATCGATAAAGAGATCATGGGTGTGTTGCACCTTGCAGATAGCTTCGACAGCACCAAGAAAAACATCCGCTTTAAGGGCTCTAAGCTTATTGAGTTTGATCGCCTAGGTAGCACTCTTGAAGCGAGTATTCGCCGAGAAAAGGAGAAAGACCACTCTCTTAGAAACCTGTTCGAATACTCTCTATTGCCGACCTTGCTGGTGGATGAAAGCAATCAGATAGTCGCGACCAATCCAGCGGCAAAAAAGGCATTTAAAAATGATCTTGAAGAGCTGAGACTCACTCTAGTTGAGTCTTTTGAGCAGGCATTCGAGAACCGCGCACAGGCGGAGAACAATACCAATATCAACAATGTTGTTTTCCGTTGGGTAGTTTCGCCTATCCTAGTTGAAGACACCAAGCCGCTGTTGGTGGTTCAAGGACAAAATATCACACGCTATGTCGAAGCAAAGCTTCAAAGTGAGCGGGCTAGAGAAGAAGCAGAGCGAAATGCATTGGCTCGCGCAGAATTTCTTGCCAAGGTCAGTCACGAGATACGTACCCCCCTCAATGGCATCATGGGCATGGCGCAACTGCTTAAGCAAGAAGCAAACACTCCGGCTCAAAAAGAACAGACCGCTGTACTGTTCCAGAGCAGCAAACACTTGCTAGGGCTACTCAACGATATCCTAGATTTCTCACGTATCGATAAAGGCGCTGTGGTGCTGGAGCAGGTAGAGTTTGCCCTCAAGCAAACAGCAGAGAATGTTTCTTCGTTTGCCGAGCCGAGTTGCATCCAGAAGGGGTTGAAGTTCTCACTAGAGACAGAGTTTGATGATGAGGTGGTGCTAAGAAGTGACCCGCTTCGTCTAACCCAGATCTTGCTAAACCTTATTACCAACGCAATCAAGTTCACTTCGGACGGAGAGATCAAGGTAGTGATTGGTCTGAGAAACCGACTTGCCGACCGAGCTGAACTGTACGTCAGTGTTAAGGATACGGGTATAGGTATTGCTGAAGATAGACACAAAGCGATTTTCTCGTCTTTCACTCAAGCAGAGAGCCACATCAGTCGAGAATTTGGCGGTAGCGGTCTAGGGCTTAGCATAGTCAAAAGCCTAGTTGATCAGTTCTCGGGTCACATTCATCTTAAGAGTAAGTTAGGCGAGGGCAGTGAGTTCAGGGTTAGTCTGCCCGTGATGTTGGTTTCCGAGCATAGCAACGACTCTGACTTGGATGCGACCAACTTCTCTGAATTGGCAGGACTCAAGGTTCTGCTGGTGGAAGACAACAAAACCAATGCTTTCGTAATTCAGTCTATGTGCCTAAAGAAAGGGTTAGAAGTCGATTGGGTAACCGATGGCCTGCTGGGTATAGATAGGGTAGCCCAGCAAAGCTATGACCTAGTTCTGATGGATAACCAGATGCCTAATATGGATGGCATAGACGCAACTCTAGCCATTCGAAAAGAGCTTAAACAGACACTCCCCATTATTGCCTGCACTGCCGACGGCTATGACTCTACCGCAGCCGCATTTATCGATGCGGGAGCAAACCAAGTGCTTGTGAAGCCTATTATTGAAGCACAGCTTTTTGGTGCTATCGCACAAGTGATGAAGGCTTAGTTCGTTCCATTTTTCCAATGTTATGTTGCGCAGCCTATTGAGCATAATTTCACCTCTATAGTTACCCAGTGGCATATGAACAGGTAGGGTGATTATGAGTTGGAAAATGACAGCTTTAGCGATGGCGGTGGTGTTATCGGGTTGTGGCGGAGAAAGTGGTGGTGGCTCTGAACCTGTAAAAACGGCAGTTAAACCACCACAAGTAGAAATTCAGAAACCTACTTTAACTGAGCAACCTCTATTAACCTCTACTCAGACTCAGACTCAGACTCAGACTCAGACTCAGACTCAGACTCAGACTCAGACTCAGACTCAGACTTTTGTAACTCCTCAACCATTAGTTGAAGAGCCAAGCCACACCGTTGTTCCAGCGCTAACCTTAACCAAAGCCGTTGAAATAACTCATCCTATGCCGAACCAAGCCGTTCCAACTCTGAATATCATTGTTCCACCACAGAGGATTGTCCAAAAGCCCACGCCTATCCAGCAAAGAGAACCCATTGTTAGGGAATCTCACGATACGATTGCTGCTGAGCAAACATCACAGGCAACTGGTCGACGTCAGCCGCATTTGCCGACCAATACCGATTCAGCGCAAGCCAACAATGGTCCTCATACACCTGAGCCGTATCGTTTTATCTCGGATGTTGAGGGCTGGACAGACCTAGATTGGCAAGTCACCACTCCCACTCAAAGTTGGGATGGATTTGGCCGAGCGGTAAAAGAGCCGGTTGCATACTACGGCAAGCTCTATCGCAACTTTGAGCAGTTTGATGATGCGCTACAAGGATTCGATGGAAGCCAGTACGAATCGATGATCTTAGGTGCATCTTTGATAGAACTGCAGACATATATGGACAATGGCAGCTTAACTTCAGTAGAGCTGACCAAGTTTTACCTTTCACGAATCGGCAAATATGACATAGATAAGTTGAACTCGGTTTTTGAGCTCAACCCCGATGTGCTAAGCATTGCTAGAGCGGCAGATGAAGAGCGAGCTAAAGGGAATCCTCATTCGGATATGTTGGGCATTCCTGTGCTCATTAAAGACAACATAGCGACCGATGATCGCATGCATACCACAGGTGGTATGGCGGCACTTTTGGATTGGGATGCTGATCATGATGCCCATCTAGTGAAAAGATTGCGCGACGCAGGAGCGGTGATTCTAGGTAAGGCGAATCTTTCAGAAAACGCCAACTTCTTTACTCGCCGAGATCCGAACGGCTTTTCAAATCTCGGCGGTCAAACTCGAAACCCTTATGGTTTCTATAGCGTTCGCGGATCTAGCTCGGGTTCTGCAGTAGCTACAGCGGCAGAGTTTGCTGCGGTGACAGTAGGTACTGAAACCCAAGGCTCCATCAATGCACCAGCAGAGATGAGCTCTGTTGTAGGCTTCAAGCCAAGCATGGGTCTAGTATCCCGCGATAATGTTATCCCGCTAGCCAGTTCACAAGATAGTCCAGGCCCAATCGCCAAGAGCGTTGGCGATGTCGCACGTCTACTCAATATACTGAGTGACCTAGACAGTAGTGATCCTCTATATGCAGAGATCAGCTCGCAGACTATCCCAGACTACACACAGTTTTTGTCACAGCAGGCCTACCAATCTTTCAAAGTAGCTGTGCTAGAGAGTTCGGATAGCCAATGGCAAAAGGATATTGCCCAAACCCTAACTAGCGCTGGGGTACAGTTTGAATTTGTAAAAAACGCACCTAATGCTAATGCACCCCGATTGGATGTGAATTGTGAGTTTAAGTACGAGTTCGCTGATATGGCAATCATGCAGGACATGCCGCAATACTCAGTCAATGAGTTGGTGCAATACAACAATGATTTTTCCCGAAGACGCGCTGCGTGGGGGCAAGAGGAGTTGGTTGCATCTGCTCATAGCCGAGTGAGCAAGCAAACCTGTATGCAGAACGCTAGGGCTAAATACCATGCATGGAAGCAGGCGGTTTCTCATTACTTTGACAGCAGAGGCTTCGATGCCTTGGTTAGCAAGGGCAGTCTATCTGATATCTATGCGCCAGCGGGGGCTCCATCGGCTTCGGTTCCATTCGGTTATCAAGACTCGAGCAAACACATTACCTCTGCTCGTTTACCCGCGCCACAAGGTACACCTATTTCGGTGCATGTGATGGGTAAGACTTTTGATGATGGGAAGGTGTTGGCTATAGCAAGGGCTATTGAAGTCGGCCGAGACAGTGTCACTGGTCGTTCGCATAAGTCACCTGACTTGGATACCACCATAGCGAACAACAGAAGAGCGGGAGCATTTGATGTGCACCGACACCAAAAAGAGCAGGTAACAGCGCTCTAATTTAAAAATTGAAACGATGTTTTAATAATACTTGGAAGTTAAGCCGAAACCTGATATTTTGCTCCTGAGTCAATAGTGGAAGTCTATCTTGGGAGCAGTATTGGAGTATCTATCTTTAGCGCAGGCACTTGGCTTTTTGAGCTATGCCCTTGGTTTGGCTGCTTTTTATCAAAAAGATGATCGTCGCCTTAAGATCTTGATGCTGGTGTTCAACTTTAATCACCTGATCCACTTCCTATTGCTCGGCTCAGTGGTTTCGGCGATGAGTGCTTTCCTGTCTGCAATCAGAACCGCTACTGCTATTTATATATCTTCTATCTGGGTCGCGATCGGCTTTATTGCTATTAGCCTTGGCACAGGTTTGTGGCTTGCTGATGAGTGGTGGCAACTATTCGCTGTAGCGGGCACGGTTATCGGCACCTACTCAGTCTTTATGCTCAAGGGCATAGCTATGCGCATCGGCTTCTTAATTGGCGCGCTGTGCTGGTTAACCAACAATATCCTGGTGGGCTCTATCGGTGGCACCTTGCTAGAACTGACCCTATTGACGGTTAACTCAACTACCATCTTTCGCTTGATCAGAGATGAAAAGCGCACGATTAGAGAGTGCGCTCAAGAGGCCTAGCTCGGAGGATGGTTTTCGTACCAGTGCTTGGCAATATTTCCTCGAGTAGTAATCCATACCTTGTCGTGCGACTGCACGTAATCTAGAAAGCGTTTTAGCGCCATAAAGCGGCTAGGCTTGCCTATGATGCGACAGTGCAACCCAATGGACATCATTTTGGGCTTGGTCTCTCCCTCCGCATACAGGCAGTCGAAGTTGCCTTTGAGATATTGAAAGAAATCGTCTCCTTGGCTAAACCCTGTAGGGGATGAAAAGCGCATATCGTTGCAATCTAGAGTGTATGGAATCACTAGGTGAGGGCGAGTATCTCCGGTGGCCTTATTGCTAGTGACCTGAGTCCAAAAGGGCAGGTCGTCACCATAGTAATCAGAGTCATATAACAGCCCATCTTGCTCAGCCACTAACTCTCGAGTATTGGGTGAATCTCTTCCCGTATACCAACCTATAGAATCCTTGCCGGTGAGTTCCTTGATGATGTTGAGCGCTTGCTGCATGTGCTCCCGCTCAGTTTCTATAGGCATATGCTGATAGTGAATCCATTTGAGGCCGTGGCAAGCAATCTCATGATCCTCTTTAACTATTGCTTTTACGACCTCAGGGTTTTTCTGAAGAGCGGTAGCCACACCAAATATGGTTAGTGGCAATGAACGCTGTTTGAACTCATTTAGAATGCGCCACACACCGGCGCGAGAGCCATACTCATACATGGACTCCATGCTCATATGCCGCTCTGGGTAGGCTTCTGCGCCAGCGATCTCTGATAGGAAGGTTTCAGAGTGGCTGTCACCATGCAACACACAGTTTTCTCCGCCCTCTTCATAGTTGAGCACGAATTGCAGCGCTATCTTCGCTCTATTTGGCCAGTTAGCATCTGGCACATTGTCTCGCCCATATCCAATGTAATCGCGAGGGTTATCTTGGTTCATATTCTATTCCTTGAACGGCTTAATCTAGGGAAGGGGTTATTGGCTCCAGTGCTGGTACTGGCCATGAAACTGCTTAGCCAGAGGCGGTGCATATTGGCCGACCTTAGAGGTGGTTAATCCCAGCTGATTGAGAGACTCGGCAAGCTTAACCGCAGCCGATACTCCATCAATCACCGGAATCTTGAGCGCATTGCTGAGCTCCTGTGCTAGGTCAGACATTCCTGCACAGCCAAGAACTATGGCTTCTGCTCCATCTTGGGAGATAGCCAGTTGGCATTCTTGTTTGAGTTGCTCGTAAGTCTGCTTGTCGATAGTTTCTAGATCCAAAACGGCGATATCCGTGGCGCGTACACCACTACACAGGTGATGGTATCCATATCGACGAAGTAGGTGCTCACTTGCAGGAAGGGTGCGAGTCATAGTGGTCACTACACCGAATTTATGCGCGACTATGCTCGCTAATTGAAAGGCCGCTCCTGCAATACCAATCACTGGCTTGGTGGCTACCTCTTTTGCTGCATCCAGAGCTGGGTCACCGAAACAGGAGATGATATGAGCGTCCATACCTTGCTCCTCTCCTTGCTTGATCTGCTCTAAAAGGGCTGCTGCCGCTATGGTTTCATCTAGGGCGCACTCTATGCTCTCAGGGCCATTAACTGGAGAGTTGGCATAGATTTGCGTGCTCGGCAGAGCGACCTGCTGTGCACTTGTAGAAAGCTTGTCTGTCATTCCTTGACAGGTATTAGGGTTAATAAGGTTTATCTTCATCTATTGTTCCATTTCCGAGAAAAGCTGTTGAAAATTAATAGGTTGTTCGTTTTTGCTGTCCAGATTGAGAGAGTCTTTGATTAGCTCTAGGTGGTGAGCCATCCAGGCTTGAGCCTCTACGAGCTCTCCTGCATCTAACAGGTCTATGATTTCGCTATGACTGCCACACTCGCAGTTCACGCTGCTCTTTGAGCCGAAAGCCGCAATGACCAGAGAAGAGCGCAGACACAGCTGCTCGATAAGCTCGGCTAGAACCGCGTTTTTGGACAGGCGTGCTAATTCAAAATGAAAGCGAGCCGTTAACTGGATAGAGGCAGCAAGGTCACCCCGATGCTCGGCCTTGTGCTCTTGCGAGACCAGCGAGCGAAAATAGCAGGATTGGGTATCGTCCCAGTGCTTTAGGATATCTGTGATCAGCAAAGGCTCAATCAGGATGCGACTTTCTAAAACGTCTATGGCTTCTTTTCGGCTAGGCTCGTTTACCTGAGCGCCTTTGTTAGGCTCTATAACCACAAAGTGCTCTATCGCCAGTCGTTGAAGTACCTTGCGAATACCAGTACGACTTATACCAAAGGCTTCAGAGAGCTTATCCTCGGGCAGGCGTACTCCGGGTTCGAGTTTGTGTTCCACAATAGCTCGAAGCAGTTTTTGGTAGACCTTTTCATCGTTAGACATCTTTGAGTACCTATGAATCTGTATATTCCATCTAGATACTCCTGCAATTTGTATACCAGAGTCGTGCAGTAAAGAGATATTTGATTGTATACAATCAATATCTAGCTTCTTTGGATTTTATGGCGATATAAATAGGTTTACTTTCGTTGAACCCAGCACCATATCGGTACATTAGTGATCATATTGGTGCGAAAGTATTCATTATTTTTATCTCTAATCTTTATATAGCCCTTAAATATATAGAAATTAAAGTTTGGCACGCTAATTGTATTTCCATGATTGTATACAATCGTAATGGAGATATATAAATGAACAAGGAATTACCCGTAAGTCCGAGATTAAGTAATGCAGACTTAGCACCGGAGAAAAAACAGAAATGGGGTTGGTACAGTATATTTGCGTTCTGGATGTCAGACGTTCACAGCGTAGGTGGTTATGTATTTGCAGCCAGTCTATTTGCTCTGGGACTAAATGGTATTCAGGTCTTTATCAGCCTGCTAGCGGGTATCTCAATCGTGCTGCTATTTGCTAATTTAATGGGTAAGCCCGGACAAAAAGCGGGTGTGCCGTTCCCTGTGGTTGCTCGTATGTCTTTCGGTGTCTTTGGTGCAAACATTCCTGCGGTGGTGCGCGGGCTTATTGCTGTCGTTTGGTATGGTATCCAAACCTATTTGGCGTCTAGCTCCTTCATCATCCTGCTTCTTTACTTCTTCCCGAGCATGGAGCATCTAGCCAACTATGAGTTTATCGGTCTTTCCTACCTTGGCTGGATTGGTTTCACATCAATGTGGCTACTACAAGCTATCGTGTTTATGTTCGGTATGGATATGATTCGTAAGGTTATTGACTGGTCAGGTCCGGCTATTTATCTGGCTATGTTTGCCCTGTGTGCCTATATGATAAACCTTGCTGGTTGGGAAAATATTAGCTTTAACCTAGGTAAAGAGAGCTTACTAGGTAGCGATGCCATCATGCAGATGCTTATTGCGACGGCGCTGGTAGCGGGTTACTTTGCGGGACCAACGCTTAACTTCAGTGACTTCTCTCGTTATTGCAACAGTTATAAAGAGCTGAAGATAGGTAACATACTTGGCTTGCCGGTTAACTTTATTCTGTTCTCTTTGTTTGCTGTTGTTATTGTATCGGCATCAATCCCTGTATTTGGTGAGATGATTGTCGACCCAGTAGAGACGGTTAAGCGTTTAGACTCAGGCATGATCACTGTACTGGGGGCACTAACCTTTATCTTCGCCACAGTCGGTATCAATATCGTGGCGAACTTTGTGGCGCCGGCGTTTGATTTTTCAAATGTATCACCGCAGAAGATCAGCTTTAAAACAGGCGGCTTTATCGCAGCCTTTGGCTCTGTACTTCTTACTCCTTGGAATCTGTTTAACAACCCTGAGGTTATCCACTATACGGTGGATGTGCTGGCAGCCATGATTGGCCCACTATACGGCATCATCATTGTTGACTACTTCCTCCTGAAAAAAGGCGAAATCCATGTTCCTTCGTTATATACCGAGTCTCCACAAGGTCAGTATTGGTATAAGAACGGTATCAACATGAACAGCGTGTATGCTCTAGCGATATCTAGTGTCGTTGCCATCATAGCTACCTTCTCTATCGATGGACTGGCCAACTTTGCCTTGTTTATTGGTGGTTTTACGGCAGCGTTTTCCTATCGCTTCCTGATGCAAAAGCGCAGCGCTTGGGCAGGTCAAACTCGACTAGCCAAGCAATCTTAATTTAAATCAATTGAACCAAGCCCACGGCATTTTATGTCGTGGGTTTTTTAGTTTGTACGCTGTTCTTTTTTGGGGCAAACGCACCAATAACAGACATCCATTTTGTTCCAGTTCGGCACATAGATTTTACCTCACTTTCGTTCAGCCCAGTAATTACGGGGGTTGAGCCAATTTTCATAAAGTTGGCACATTCGTTGCAGTTATCCTGATAAGTGTTTCATTTGTTTCATGACAGAAAAGGAATTGAATTATGAATTTATTGAAAGTGATATCCGGTGCCATCCTATCTTGCTCGTTAATGGCCGCTTCTTTTACCGCTTCAGCCAACCAACTTGAAAGCATACAAAAGCAGGGCGTTTTGAAGGTTGCTGTGCCTCAAGACTTCCCTCCATTTGGCTCAGTGGGTACTGATCTAAAACCTCAGGGCTATGACATAGATATGGCTCAGTATCTGGCGGATGAGTTGGGCGTTAAGCTTTCTATCGTACCTGTGACCAGTGCCAACCGTATTCCTTACCTTCAAACACGTAAGGTCGATCTGATCATCTCGAGCCTAGGTAAGAACCCTGAGCGTGAGCGCGCTATCGACTTTACTAAACCTTATGCTCCTTTCTTCTTAGGCGTGTTTGGACAAAGCGGTGAAGCGGTTGCATCTGCAGATGACCTACAAGGTAAAACAGTGGGTGTAACGCGCGGCTCAGTAGAGGATATCGAGCTTAGCAAACTGGTATCTAAGGATACGACCTTGAAGCGTTATGAAGACAACAACGCCACACTTTCTGCTTATCTATCTGGTCAAGTTGGCCTTATCGCGACTGGTAACCTAGTGGTGACAGAGATTGCTAATCGCTATCCGGCTAAAGCTCCTGAAGTGAAATTCATGCTGAAAAACTCTCCTTGTTATATCGGTGTGATGAAGGGCGATGATGAATTGCTACAAGAAGTGAACCGACTTATTAGTAAGGCAAAACAAGATGGCGAACTAGAGAGCATTTCTCAGAAGTGGCTTAAGGCCTCTTTCCCTGCTGACCTAAAAGCGTAACCTTAGGAATCCTGTATATGAGCTACTCTCTTGATTTTGCAGGACTTGCTCCCTACCTGCCGCAGTTTGCGGCAGGGGTATGGGCAACAGTGAAGCTAACGGTTTTCTCGACATGCATGGGGCTTTTGCTTGGAACCCTTTGTGCGGCAGGACGTACCTGTAAGGCGAAATGGCTGAGAATTCTTTGTGCTAGCTATATTGAGCTGATCCGCAATACCCCATTTATCGTGCAGCTATTCTTCGTTTTCTTCGGTCTTCCTGCGCTTGGCTTGCGCCTTTCAGCTTGGGAGGCGGGCGCTCTAGCTATGGTGTTAAACCTAGGTGCCTATAGTGCGGAAATCATCCGAGCGGGTATAGATGCAACGCCAAAAGGGCAGTGGGAAGCGGGTAAGGCTCTGGGTCTGACACGCAGACAAACTCTCATTCACGTAGTGCTATCACCGGCTTATCAGCGCGTGTATCCAGCGATTGTCAGCCAGTGCATCATAGTGATGTTAGGTTCGGCTGTGGTTTCACAGATCTCACTAGAAGAGCTCACCTTTGCGGCTAACTTTGCTCAGTCACGCAGTTTCTTGAGCTTTGAAGCCTACATGCTCACTGCACTCATCTATTTATCGCTTGCGATTGCGATGCGATTTGTATTCTCAACCATAAAGCAAGTCAGCTTTAAAAACCCATCATTATAAGAGGTAATAGTTATGGTTGATTTTTCTGATTGGGATATATTACGAAACTTATTAATGGCCGCTCGCTGGACTATATTGCTTTCTTTATTGGCTTTTATATTTGGTGGCGCTCTAGGTGCATTATTAACTTTTCTTCAAAGCACTAAAAATAAATTCTTTATTGGCGTAATTAAAATATATGTAGAGCTATTTCAAGGTACGCCATTATTAATGCAGTTATTCCTAACTTTCTTTGGGTTATCTTTATTAGGTTGGGAAGTAAGTGCATGGACTGCTGCTATTTTATCGCTCACCCTTTTCAGCAGTGCTTATTTTCACGATATCTGGCGTGGTTGCATCGAGGCGCTTCCTAAAGGGCAGTGGGAAGCATCTAAGGCCCTTGGTCTGACCTACTTCAACACCATGACCCATGTGATTGCACCACAAGCGTTCAAGATCTCTATTGCGCCGACGGTAGGCTTCTCGGTGCAGATAGTAAAAGGCACCGCACTGGCCTCTATTATCGGCTTTGTGGAGCTCACCAAGGCTGGAACCATGCTAAACAACGCCACCTTCCAGCCTTTCAAGGTATTCGCCTTCGTTGCATTGCTTTATTTCATGATCTGTTTCCCTTTGTCCCTGTACGCCCGTTATCTGGAGAGTAAAAACCATGTCCCTAGTTAGTATCGATAAAGTTCATAAATATTACGGCGATAACCACGTGCTTAAGGGCGTTGACCTACGAATCAAGGCGGGTGAGGTTGTCTCCATCATAGGTCGTAGCGGCTCAGGAAAGAGTACCTTGCTACGTTGCTTAAATGGTCTAGAAACCTATGAAGAGGGCGCTATCGTCGTTGATCGCCAGGCGGTGGAGAACGACGACTACAAGCTAAGACTACTGAGCCGTAGCGTTGGCATGGTGTTTCAAAGCTTTAACCTGTTTCCCCACAAGACGGTCGGTGAAAACGTCATGCTGGCACCGCAATTGGTGCTGAAAAAGTCCAAACAAGAAGCAAAGCAGCAAGCCGAAGAGCTACTTGAGAAGGTCGGCTTGGCAGACAAGTTTGATGCCTACCCTAGCAATCTCTCTGGTGGACAGCAGCAGCGCGTCGCTATTGCTCGTTCCTTGGCTATGTCTCCTAAGGTGCTTTTGTGTGACGAGATCACCTCCGCTCTTGACCCAGAACTGGTGGGTGAGGTGCTTAAAGTGCTGGAGCAACTTAAGGCAGAGGGTATGACACTTATCTTGGTGACTCATGAGATGAATTTTGCTCGAGATGTAGGCGATAGAGTGGTGTTTATGAACCAAGGCAAGGTATGGGAAGCGGGTGAAAGCCATGAGGTTTTTGCTAATCCTCAAACAGCCGAACTACAGTCATTTCTATCTGCCGTACGTTAACAGGAATTCTCAATGACGAACCCAATCGCTGAGCGCATCGCTAATCACTATTCAGAACTGACTGAGGGTAATCGTCGTCTTGCGGATTACCTTCTGGTGAATCCTGACAAGATCCTCATGCTTTCAACCAATGAGATAGCTGAGGCGTGCGCCGTATCTAAGGCGAGTGTGAGTCGCTTTATCCGCAAACTTGGTTATCAAGACCATGGTGCATTGCGAAGCGAGCTGCTAGATGAGCGCGACAAAGGCACGCCTATGGCGCTATCCAATGAAGCGATTGGGGATTTTTCATCGGAGATACGCGCTTTAGAAGCGCTGTTAGAGAACCTGAATGAGAGTGATGTTGAGTCTATCACTCGCGCCATTGCTACTAGCAAGGGCGTAAAGATCATTGGTTATCGCAACAGCTACCCAGTGGCAATGCACTTTAGACAGCAGCTGATTCAGGCTAGACCTAGGGTCGATCTTCTACCTCTGCCGGGTCAAACCATAGGCGAGGAAGTGGCGTCCATTGCTGAGGATGACTTTGTCATCGTTATTGGCATCAGGCGTCGTATTAGTGGCTTTGAAACTTTGGTCAAAGCCCTGCCAAAGGATCGTACCCTGCTTATCACTGACCAAACCGGTATTAAATACAAGCCACTCGTAGCCCATACCTTGGTTTGCCCGATGAACAATGACAGGCCTTTAGATAGCTATGCGGTGCCTATGGCGCTTATCTCTTACTTGAGTAATAGCATCTTCGATTATCTGGGCAAGCAAGCGGTAGAGAGCAGTGAGTCTGTTGCCAAGGTCTACTCACAACTGGGCGAAATAGAATAACAAGGGCGAGCGATTCGCTTTTTCAAGGAAAGAAATATGACGCGCGACAACGCAGTTTATTGTACGCAAGGACCAGAGTACCTAGATGCTCTAAAAGCGGGCCCCCTCAGCGGCAAAAGTTTTGTATTTAAGGACCTGTTTGATGTAGAGGGCTTTGCTACTGGAGCGGGTAATCCTAAGTGGCTTGAAACCCATGAGGTAGCCACTAGCACCTCTCCTCTGATTTTGTCACTGCTGGAAGCGGGCGCAGAGTGTCAAGGAAGAGTACAAACCGATGAACTGGCGTATAGCCTCAATGGTGACAATCTTCATTATGGCACTCCCACAAATCCAGCTGCATCAGAGTGCTTGCCGGGCGGTTCTTCTAGTGGCAGTGCGGTTGCGGTGGCAAACGGTGATGTGGATTTTTCTATTGGCACAGATACCGGTGGTTCTGTGCGCGTCCCAGCCAGTTATTGCGGCCTATTCGGTCTAAGACCAAGCTTGGGGGCTCTCTCTTTAGAGCACAGTTTTCAGCTTTCTAAGAGCTTCGATACTGCAGGTATCTTTAGTCGTGATCTTTCTATGCTAGAAATGGTGTTTAAGACCTTGAAACCTAGCGCTGTGGCGACTGACCTTCCTAAGGTTTTGCTATTAGATACCAGTTTAAAAGCACTCTTAGGCAAAGAGCGTGAGACGCAACTGAACACTTGGTTAGAGTCGTCGAATCTAGAGATTCGAGAGGTCGATTTTATCAATCGACAAGGTCTCAGCTTCGATGCCCTGAGCCTACTTTTTAGAACCATACAGGGCTTCGAGATCATCCAGACTCACTCACAGTGGCTGGACAAATGGAAGGACTCGTTGGCGCCTGCCATAGCTGAGCGCATTGAGTGGGCAAGGGGCATTACAGAAGAAGAATACGTTTCGGCTAAAGTGCAGCAATTGGCATTTGCTGAGCTATTTTCTGAGGTTTTATCCCAAGGTTTCTGGGTAATGCCAACCACTCCCGGTGGTCCACCTCTGCTCGATATGCCAGCGGATGAATTAGCAAACTATCGCAGTCAACTTATGGGACTTACTAGTCTTGCTGGCCTCTCTGGGTTGCCTCAGCTTCATATTCCCATGTCGGGTTTAGTCATGCCACAAGGCATTTCACTGGTAGGTCAAAAAAACAGTGAGTTAGCGCTTATCAATATGGCTAAATCTTTAATCCAAGAGGAGGCTTTATGAGCTTTCAAACCGCATTTACCGCCCCTCACCACGAGGCGGCTAGAGTCGGGCAAGAGATCCTAGACGCTGGTGGCACAGCGAGTGAGGCCATGGTTGCCGCAGCGGCCATGATAGCGGTGCAATACCCACATATGAACAGTATTGGCGGTGATGGATTTTGGCTTATTTGTAAGCTCGGAGAGACGCCTATCGCCATTGATGCCTGTGGCCGTTCAGCCTTGAATCTCAACGTTGATGAGTATCGCTCAGCAGGTGAGATCCCTGAGCAAGGGGGCATCGCATCCATTACCATGGCGGGCACCATCTCAGGTTGGCAGAAAGCACTTGAGGTCAATAGTGGTAAGCAACCACTGAATAGGTTACTTCAGCCAGCTATCGATGCGGCAGGTAATGGTATAGAGGTTACTAACAGCCTTGCTCATGCCAGTGAAATCACGCAAAAGAGACTTTCTAAACAAACCGAATTCTCTCGTCTTTTTCTCCCGCAAGGGAAGCCGCTACAAAAAGGCGAGACACTGATTAATCCTGCCTTGGCGAGTACCATCTCTCGGCTTGCCGAGGTGGGATTAGACGATTTTTATCGTGGAGATCTAGCCCAGAGCATGGCTCGAGACCTTGAACTAGCAGGCAGCCCAATAACTCTTGAGGATTTCAACCAACACCAAGCTAGAGTATTTGAACCGCTCAGCGTCAATATCTCTAAAGGGCACTTATACAACCTAGGGGCGCCTACCCAAGGGCTCGCGTCTTTGATGATTCTTGGTATCTATGACCGATTAGCTGACCAGGCCAGCAACGAGCTAGAGCATATGCACCTTTTAGTGGAGGCTACTAAGCAAGCCTTTATGGTGCGTGACAAGGTCATTACTGATGAGGCTTGTATTGATAAGCCGCTGCAGAGTTACCTAGAAGATGAATTGCTAGATTACTGTGCTTCGTCCATCTCTATGACCACAGCCAAGCCATGGCCTCACATGGCTAAGCCGGGGGATACCATCTGGATGGGGGCAACGGATCAATACGGCACCATGGTGAGCTTTATTCAGAGCATCTACTGGGAGTTTGGTTCAGGTCTACTTCTGCCTGAAAGCGGTGTGCTTTGGAATATTCGAGGCAAGAGTTTTTCCTTGGATGCAGATCATCACAATGTTCTCGCGCCCGGTAAAAAGCCATTTCATACCCTAAATCCTGCTTATGTTGAGCTTAGCGATGGCCGCCGCATGGTGTATGGAACCATGGGTGGTGAGGGACAACCTCAAACGCAAGCCTGCCTATTTAGCCGCTATCTCTATCAAGGTATGGGTCTAGAAGAATCGGTCTCTAAGCCTCGCTGGCTTTTGGGACGCACTTGGGGTGATACCAACAATAATCTCAGGCTCGAGCAGGATCTTTATATGACCTATGGCGAAGCCCTTCAGCAGATGGGGCATGAGATCAGCCAAGTCAGCAATCACAACGAATTAATGGGGCATGCAGGAGCCATAGCTCTTGACGAACACGGAAAGGCGAGTGCAACCAGCGATCCTCGCAGCGATGGCCGTTACTTTTTAGGAGAATTTTAATGACAAACAACACCTTATTCGAAACCTTGAATCCACCTCAGCGCCTGCTTATGGGGCCAGGTCCAATCAATGCTTATCCTCGAGTACATCAAGCGTTATCGACCTCTTTGATTGGTCAATATGACCCTGTTATGACGGGTTATATGAACCAGGCTCAGTCTCTATACCGAGGTGTGTTCCATACCCAGAACCAACAGACCATGCTGGTGGATGGCACTGCGCGTTCAGGTATCGAAGCGGTATTGGTTTCTGTGCTTAAGCCGGGTGATAAGGTGTTGATCCCTGTGATTGGTCGCTTTGGTCACTTGCTGTGTGAAATCGCTAATCGTGTAGGTGCAGTGGTTAAAACCATAGACATCGAATGGGGTGAGGTATGTCCGCCGGAGTTGGTCGAAAAGGCGATTAAAGAATTCCAACCTAAGCTTCTGGCAACCGTGCAGGGTGATACCTCCACTACCATGAATCAGCCTCTGGCTGAGATTGGTGAGATCTGTAATAAACATGGTGTGCTCTTCTATTGTGATGCGACCGCTTCGATTGCAGGCAATGAACTTAAGGTGGATGAGTGGCATCTGGATGCGGTATCTGCCGGTCTGCAAAAGTGTTTGGGCGGTCCATCTGGAAGCGCTCCGATTACACTGAGTGACCGCTGCGCTGAGCTAATCAACAAACGTAAACATATTGAAGCTGGGATCCGAGCTGATCACCACCAAAGTGGCGAAGACGAAATGATCCGCTCTAACTATTTCGATCTGGCTATGGTGATGGATTACTGGGGGCCAGAGCGCCTTAACCATCACACCGAAGCCACTAGCATGTTGTACGCGGCGCGAGAGTGTGCGCGAATCTTCCTTGAAGAGGGTGCTGATACCGTTATCGCGAGACACAAACAGGCAGGTGACGCTATGGTGACCGGTCTGCGTGCTATGGGGTTAGAGCTATTCGGTAACCCTGAATTTAAGATGAATAACGTGGTGGGTGTCTATATTCCACAAGGCATAGATGGAGACAAGGTGCGCCAAGAATTGCTGACCAGCTTTGGCATCGAGATTGGCACCTCATTTGGTCCACTGCATGGAAAGATCTGGCGTATCGGTACCATGGGTTATAACGCCAGACAAGAAGCTGTGCTAACGACACTGGCCGCTCTGGAAGCCATCCTGATTCGTAACAAGGCCAAGGTGATTCCTGGTCAAGCGGTGCTTGCCGCTATGAGTCTTTTCGAGTAGGGCGCCAGTGATGACTAGAACGGATTCAAACATCATCATGCAGCGTGCCGACGAGTTGGCACAGTTTACCTCAACACCCGGTGCACTGACCCGTACCTACCTATCCAAACAGCACAAGCAAGCTCATCAAGCCCTGTCAGAATGGATGGTTCAAGCAGGCCTAGAGACTTGGCAAGACAGTGTGGGCAATCAGTGGGGACGTAAGGTTTCCGCTAACCCAACCCAGCCGACCCTTATCATCGGCTCTCATAGCGATACCGTGGTGAATGCCGGAAAATACGATGGCAATCTGGGTATTTTGCTTGGGATCAGCGCTCTGCAGCAGCTTATAGATATCGAGTTTCCCTTTCATGTAGATATCGTCGCCTTTGCCGATGAAGAGGGCACACGTTTTGATACTACCTTGATTGGATCTAGTGCGACGGCAGGTGTTTTCCAGCCTGATTGGCTTGAGGTTGAGGATAAACAGGGCATTTCAATGGCTGAAGCGATGCTTGAGTTTGGCCTTGACCCTAAAAAAGCAGCCTTGGATGCTAGAGAGCCTAGCGAGGTTCAAGCGTATCTAGAGGTGCATATAGAGCAAGGGCCAGTGCTGGAGGCTGAGGATAGAGCCGTGGGTGTGGTTACTGGAATCGCAGGGGCTAAACGCTATCAGTTTTCAGTAAAGGGCATGGCCGGTCACGCCGGTACTGTACCACTCGAGATGAGAGCCGATGCTATGTGCGGCATGGCGCAGATGACGCTTGCGATTGAAGCCTTTGCTAAGCAAAACAGCCTAGTGGCAACCGTTGGCAAATGCGAGCTTCCGTCGGGCTCAGTGAATGTAATCCCTGGGGTAGTTAACTTCACTCTAGATATCCGCAGCTTAGACCAAGCTAAGCTAGATGACTACTGTGAGGCCTTGCTGGCGCAGCTTGATGATATTGCGGAGCAGCGTGGTTTGTCTCTTAAAAGCGAGCTGTTTTATGAGGCTGAATCCGTTCCTTGTGCTGAGTCCTTACAGCAACTTTGGGGCTCGGCTGTGGAGCTTAGCACTAAGCAAGCACCGTTGTTTCTAGCCAGCGGTGCTGGTCATGATGCTTTGGCTATGGCGCATCTTACTGAGGTGGGAATGTTGTTTGTGCGCTGTGACAAGGGCATTAGTCATAACCCGAGAGAAGCGGTCAATGTGCAGGATGTAGAGGTGGCTCTGGATTGCTTAAAGCAGATGCTGCTTTTGCTAAAGGAACGAGCCGATGGTTAAGGCATCTAAGGTTGTGCTCGGCATTGCAGGAAACTCGCCTGGATATCTCAACCAAACAGGAGAGAGCCGAGCGTTAGATAAGGTTGAGGATACTCGCCTGCCAAGGGCACTGTTTCCTATCTATGCCGAGAATTACGAGCAGAGCTATCTTGCTCAATACCCGTTTAGCGACAGCAGGCTTCAACTACCAGAGCAATCCGATGCCAAGGTGCAAATGGAGCCTGAGCTTGCCCTTAAGCTGAAGGTGCAATATCGAGCATCGGGTGAAGTCCAGAGCTTAGCGCCGATAGCATTAGGTCTCATAAACGATGCTACGCATAGAAACAAAACCATAGATAAGCTGGTACAAAAAAAGAATTGGGGAGCCTCTAGTAAAGGGATCAGCGTGAGCTGGTTGCCTATACCGGAATTTGAGCCAGCTCTGAATCATCTGAGATTGTGTGGCTTCTTGAACAGAGGTGGAGAGTGGTATCTATGCAGTCAGGACGTATCGGTTGTCGATTATCATCTCTTCTTTGAGCCCTTGCTCGACTGGATTGCAGAACGTATCAATAGCCAACAGGATGAGGGCGCTCTTCACGACATCAAAGCCATATTACAAGGGTGTAATCGGCCTGCTGAAATCACAGTGGCTATCGGTGCGCCTTGCTATACAGATTTAGGTGAATCTCACTATTTGCAGCAGGGTGATGAAACCCTAGCAATCGCTTACGACAGCCGTGAACTCTCTTTTGGTGAAATAGAGCAAGCGTTAGCCCATGGAGACGTATCTAAACTGAGCAAATCTAAGCTCTACTTGCATCAGCAGGTAGCAGGCTAACAGTAACAAGGAGGTTAGGCTTTCGAGCGACCTCAATTAGGAAGTATGAGGAAATAATGAAAAAGCAGTTGCAGCTAGCCAGTGCATTCTTTCGCATTGGCCTATTTGGCTTTGGGGGCGGGCCAACCATGATCCCCCTAGTGCATAAAGAGGTAGTGGATAACTATCAGTGGATGGATGACGATGAGTTTTCCAATGTTCTTGCCATAGGCAACACCTTACCCGGGCCGATAGCCACCAAAATGGCGGGTTACATTGGCTATAAGGTGGGCGGTGTGTTTGGGTGCATCAATGCTGTGATTGCCACCATAATCCCGCTGATCATTGTGATGATTGCAGGACTAGGCCTATTGAATGAATATCGCGATAAGCCTTGGGTTGCTGGTATGGCTCACGGTGTGGTTCCTGTTGTGACTTGGATGATGGTCAAGCTGAGTTACGACTTTTTTATGAAAGGGCACAAAGCATTAGGGATGCTGGCGACGGTATTGGGCAGCCTAGCCTCATTGATACTGATCTCTGTCTTCCATATTCACCCAGGCTTGATCGTGGGGGCGGTGCTCCTCGCTGTATTGATTAAGCCATCTCCGAAGAAGGAATATGATCAAGTAGCGACTGAGAAGGGAGAGGGCTAACCATGCAGATTTATCTAGATATCTTTCTCGCTTTCTTCATTCCCAACATAGTGGGGTACGGTGGTGGTCCTGCGATCATTCCTCTTATTGAAGCGCAAGTGGTTGGTCAATACGGCTGGATGAATGCCAATCAATTTGCAGAGGTGCTGGCCCTAGGTAATGCCCTTCCAAGCCCTATCGCAACTAAGATGGCTGGCTATATCGGTTATGAAGTGGGTGGCAATTTGGGAGCGGCTATCGCAGTATTTGCTACTGTGGCCCCAACCATCATCATTATGATAGTTGCGATGGGCGTTCTGTATAAGTATCGCAGTTCGCCTAAGGTGAAAGCCCTTAGCGCTTGGGTATTGCCTATTATCTTCACCCTAATGCTTCTGCTCAGCTACAAACTCGTGCTCTCTGGCGTTGGCAATGGTTGGATGCATTTTGCGTTGCTGTTTGTATTGGCTGGTATCGCCCTAGAGAAGTTCAAGGTTCACCCTACTTATGTTATCTCGGCAAGCCTTGTCTACGGCGCTCTGCTGATGTAATTAAGTGAATTAGTCTGAGGGTAATCTGTCTGTTTCGTTTACTCGATGTGACCATATCTGACAGGTTGCCCTAAATTAGTTTTGCCCCAAAGTTACCTAGACTGTTTACTCAGTTCTACTACCTACTCCAAATACACCCTGAGTTTTCTAATGACTGGAATCAAATTTAACTTATCGAGTAGATTGCAAGCTATGGATCTGTTTTGTGGTTTGCAACAAAGATTTTATTTAGTGGGCTTACAGTACCTGCGAAGTGTTCACCAATGACATGCGTATAGATTTGTGTCGTTGCTACATCTGAATGCCCTGGCAACTCTTAAACAGTACGGATATCTTGTCCAGAACGCAGCAATTCAGTTGCAAAACTATGACGGAAAGTATGGCAAGTGATTGGTTTGTTAGAGATGTTTGCTTGTTGTACGGCACGTTTTAAGGCCTTTCGTGGTGAAGAGTCGTGCAGATGATGGCGGCAAAGTTGATTAATTAGTGGATGTCTACAGATAGTCATTGAAGGGAAGATAAACATCCATAAAGTTTGTTTAAACGCGTTGGGATACTTTTTACCAAGAGCATGAGGTAATGATGGGCCAATACCTTGTTTATTATCATTTCTCTGTATTGTTGATACTCTCTCTATTTGATGTTGGAGTGATGGGGTGAGGGTGGGGCTCAGTAATGTCACTCGATCTTTTTTGCCTTTCCCATCCCGCACGGTTAACGACAAGTTAGTGAAGTCTAGATCCTGCACCCTGAGTCGTAAACACTCATTGACTCTACGTCCTGATCCATAAAGTAATGAAAATATCGTGTGATTCACACCTGATAGATGCGAGAGAATGAGTTGCACTTCGTTGGCCGTTAGCACGTTTGGTAGTTTGCGTGTTTTTTAGCATAGGTAAAACCTAATTCTCCCACTGGGGCTTGTAAAAACTGATTGTAGAGATATGCAATCGTGTTGAGAGCAACTTTTTGAGTGTCGATTGCTACGTATTGCTCGTTGGCAAGATAAGGAAGAAAAGCCGTTACTTTGTTTTCTCTCATATCTTTTGGATGTTTTAGTTTGTTGAAGCAGATGAATTATTTAATCCAATATAAGTAGGCTTTTTCTGTTTTGAGACTATATCCCGACATTCGAATATGTCGCCGAATTTCTTCTAGAAACTTGCTAGTTATCTCTCATTTTCTTTTACTGTGTATTTATACAGTTTATTCGGGTTGAATTCGGGTTGAATTCAGGTTGAGTATGAAAAATGGCTTGTTTTGCCGAGAGCCTAGTCTCATTATGTCGATAGCGAATTTAATAAGTTATTGTTATTAAAGGTAATGACGCTATTCTTATCTAAGATAACACGCACGCTCGTTTTTATGTAAAGACAGAATGCTTAATATGAAGTATATGCATAAATTTCAGTGATTTATGGTAGCTTGAATGAAAGTTAGGCAAGCGGAAAAACGAGCGGGCCTGTTATTAACAATGTTAACTGGCTTTCCGATAGGCTGCCGCAGAATCAAAGCATTTTGTTAAGAAGTTATATAAGAGGACAATCAATTGAAATTGGAATTCCTAGTTCTAGTAAAGAATGATGATTCATTTTGTAATAGTAAAAAAGCATTTATTGATTTTTTAAAGGTAGATTCTCTAATCTCAATTACAGGTCAAAAGCTTACATTTAAACGAACTCAAAAATCAAAGCCATTAATCACAGTTAAATTTAGGGTTGAAACAGATAATATACCTTCAAATAAAGAGCGTTATTTTTTAATAGTTTTAGAAAATACAAAGGAAGAATTAGTTAGGGAATTTTCCGAGGTAGGCAACAAAATCAAACAAATTTGCAAAAGAATTAACCCGGAATCTACAGTAATAAATGTTTTATGGGATGATATCGGCAGACACTATGCCTACCTTGCATACCCATTGATAAATGATGTAGAAAATGTAATGCGTAAATTGATCAGTAAGTTCATGTTGATTAATGTTGGTATGGATTGGTCAAAAGAAACAATGCTTCCTGATTTAGCCAAAAAAATAGAAAGTTTTGAAGAAGAAGATACTCACCTAAACGACCTTTACAAGCTTGATTTTATAAATTTATCTCACGTTCTATTTCAGAAAAAGAGAGATATCACTCTTGAGGAATTAGACCGAGTGTTGACTAAGACATCATTTGGGGAGGATGATAAAGCTAAGATTTTAAAATACGTTCCTAAATCAAATTGGGAAAAATATTTTTCTACGTTATTAGATGAAAGCTCCCAAAGCCTCGAGAAAAAATGGGAACTACTATATAAGCTAAGAAATAAGGTTGCACACAACAGGTTCTTGACTAGACAAGATTTTGAACAAGTAAAAGGCTTAACTTCACAGGTTAAAGAAATCCTTAAAGTGGCAATCAATAAACTTGGAGAAATTGACTTAGATGAAGAAGACAGAGAACTAATCATACACACATATCAATCTGAGTCACCTAATGCATACGCATACCTAGCTGAAAAAGCGGTTGCAGAATATTACATGAGAAGTGGCTTTGAAGTTGTTACTCCTGAACTTCACAGTTCTAGATATATGACAGACTTTGTAGTGAAGACTTCAAATAGCTCATTTGCTGTTGAAGTACGATCTTTTCCATCTAGAGTTTTAATGGCTTCATTAAAAATGAGGTTTGAAAAGTCATTGTTTATTCTTGAAAAATACATGGAAGAACAAAGTATTAAAAATGGGGAGATAGTTGTTGTTTTAAGGGATTACCCTGACTTCACTCCTTCTGCAAGATTTTTAGAACGAGTTCAAGCATTCAGAGATGAATTGCCTCCAAATGTAAGTATTAAATTCGGAATAATAAACCCCGAGTCAGGATTTGAACTGATCGATTTATAACTGAATATAAAGTCATGACTATTCGGTTTTTTTAGCGCAGTTAACAAGCGCATCAACGCATGGACTAATAACACTTGGCTTGGTTCGTGCCTCACCAATTTTAGCCAAGCATTATTAGCCCGTTATGTGAGCGTTAGCAATACATTCAAAAGTGGAGTGTTAAGTGGAAACAAGAAAAGAGCGATTTGACCGATTGCAATTAGCTTTTAATTTGGTCGCGCATCACGATACTGAGCTAAGTTTTTCAGATTTAATCGAGCCTAATCGAGATACATTTCATGGTTTTAAACTAGTCTATTCAACAAATCACCTTGAAGGTGATTTTGCTAATACGTCCCTAAAAGCTATTGAAGATGAGTATCCGACACTTAAAAAGTATTTTTATGGCTCCGGGTTACTATTTTTTTCTGATGAGTTGTATGATAGAACGTGGAAAGAAAAGCACGTTAAATTGTCCATCGATTACTCTCTTAGTTTAGATTCCAACGCGGCTGAACGTTTCCGTATTTGGGAGGATGGCAAAGATCTTGATAAATCAGAGCAAGACTTTGAAAATTTGGTTCGATTCATCAAGGAGGGCCCTGATAGTGGCTTTAACTTCGATTATTCATTTTTCATAATAGAAAATTATTATGACTCCATGAAGCCAGAAAATCACAGACCATTTAATACAATTAGGGCATTGAAACGTTTTGATAACTTGGTTTATGAAAAAGAGTCGTTTTGTGTAAAAAATCCAATTTTTAATGAGACTAGATCTCTAGCTGGACAGAGAACTATTGACACTCTTTATGCCTTTCACTCAAGCCCAGAAATTAAGGGCTTTCAGAAAAGGAGAATGTTACTTTATGTAGTTTTATTGAAGGCTGTAATCCTTAACCAGAATAAAACTGCCAGCATTGAATCTAAGTTAGGTGAATTGATAGAGTTTTGTATATTGGACTTAGAGAAGTTCCCAAAGACAGAATTGTATTTTGCTTGGAAGTTGATGAAATATGGCAAGAGTCTGCGATTTTTCGACCCTGTAAGCCAAATTGGTAAGAAAACCAAGGGAAAACTAAGGGGAATGTCGTGGGACATTTTTGCGCTTCGATATCAAGAGACTATGGCATCAAAGAGTTATGAAGGTGATTTCTTTATTCCATTTTTTGCTTCTTTTGATAATAGGTTTGTTGAATTAACTAAAGCTTGTCCTATACGAGCTGTTTTAATTGACGAAGTTGGCGAGAACGTCATAACGATTCAGTTAGATGAAATTGAGTTTCAAACCGAGTTGACTAACTCTATGAGTTCAGAGATGCTTGCTGAGCTTAATAACTCAACTAAAAAACTAGCAAGGATGAATAAGCCTTTAACAGAAGATAAATTAATAGCAGTAGGCAACAAGTTAGAAGTTCAGTTGGAAGAGTATTGCTAACAAAGAAATTAAGTCGGATTCATGAACGCGTGCCGACTCGCTTACGCTCAAACATAGCACGCGTTCATTCACCGCTTATTGCGACGCTATGTTTAAAGAGGTTAAGCTTGAAGTTCTATAAATACATGACATTAAATAAGAATACTCTTGATGCGTTTATCAATGAGTATTGTTGGTATAGCTCTCCGCTCAGTTTCAATGACCCATTTGATTGTGCGTTAATGAAAGGGAAGAAGTTTAAAGAGTTCTTTTTAGAAACCAAGAAAATACTATGTTTGGCGACTGAGCATAACAATTTGCTAATGTGGTCTCACTATGCTGATTCGCATAAAGGAATTTGTATTGAGTATACGCCTTTTAGTGATGAAGAAATTGCTAGTTTAAAAGAACAAGGGATTTTCGGAGATTCTCCCAACGACAGATTGTGTATCATACAAAACGCTCGTAAAGTTGAGTATAAATCAGTTGAAGCCATAAATGATTACCTTGATTTATTGCCGAATACTGACCAAGAACTTATGGAATTGCACGATCAAAAGCAGGCAGCTGGACAGGCTGAGGAATACTACTTAATGATAAGTAAAGCTTTGACCATAAAGCACGAATCTTGGGCGTATGAAAACGAGTATCGCATCATCCATGATGGTAATAACAGAAATACTCATCCGGGCAAAATCACCAAGATTTATATTGGCGCTAAGGCTTCTTCACAAGACAAGCGAACGCTATCGATGTTGATGAATGGTAGTATAGACCTCGTATGTATGGACTTTTCTGAATCAAAATATGCTTTAACTGAAAGAATCCTAAATCCGGAAATTGATTTTCAGGGTTTGGGCTTGAGCTTTGAAGAATAAACATAACAAACTGTTTAAGAGAGATTCGCAACGCGTGGTATTTTTACTATGCGTTGCGTTTGGTGTTTAAGGTGGTATGCGAGGATATCGGCATCGCGTTGCTCACACCTTAACAGAGCGTTACATTCCCATACATCAGATAACCCGCTATATCCTAACTTAGTAATATAGCTGACAAATTTTTGTCCAATAGTGAGTTATGAGCTCGGCAGGGTGACTGTACACTCTGGTAGTGACTAACCAAGCCGACGTGTAAAATCGAGTGTGAGTTGCTACATATTAAGAGATCATGAGAGGTTCATTTTGAGCCTCTCTATTTTTACCTTTAAACGTGATAGTCTACGTGGCGAATTACACACTAAGGTCACTCTCTCATGCTCAACTACGCCTCTATCGACGTTCCTTTTAACCTGCGCCATACCTGCTGGTTTTGTGGTGAGCCGAGCCATCAAGAGCTGACCTTTCCCATCCAAGAATCGGACTATATCACCCATATGCCCCTTGCTATTCCGGCTTGTGATGAGTGTCGTATCATAGCCAAGGGTACCGCCAATGTGATGAGAGCGCCCGAGTCCATCTATGACCTCAAGCTTCAGGTAAAGAATGCGCTAATGAAGCGCTATGCCAAGCATCTAGGCATAGGTGAAAACTGGACTAAGGAAGAGCTTGAAGAAACGACTCTAGATGGCACGGCTTTCAAGGGCTTTACCGATAGCGCTTGGGCTATGTATGAGATAGCCAAACAGCGTGCAGACTTCAATGGCTGGGATTTGTATGTGGATGGCATGGAGCTAGATATTCTCGATGATACCTACGCCTTTGAGTTTGAGGGTAAGAAGTTTGCTAGCTTTGATTCTGCAGTAGAGTTCTTCCTTCGTGCAGAATCCCTTAACAAGTATCTGTTCGAGGGGCTGGTGGATATTCTTGGGCAGGGCCGTTTTGCTTATGCCCTTAAGATAGGTCGTTTGTACACGGGTGTGAGTCGTCGCGAAGCCAATGAGATCCTTGAAGAGATTGCCACTCAAGAAGCCGACCGTAAACAGATGCTAAGCCAAGAAAAGCTGCACAACAACCTAAAGCGAATAGATGCTGAGTCTATCTCTGAGGTTGATATCGATGGCGTATCTGTACCTGCTGAAGCCATTGGATGGGCTATGTCGAGAAGCATTAATAACCTCGAAAAGCTCGAGCAATCCGAAGATGCTTTCTTTGAGCAACACGAACATCTGGGCGGTGTGGGCGCCTTTCATCTGTTTAACGGACTGCAGGTATATCTGCATGCGCGCACCAATATAGATTGGGCTCTAGAGCAAGACCCAAACCATGAATTATGGATTAAATAGATTTCATCTTTTTACTATTCGTGATGCGCTATGATGGTGGCGTACTTATCTAGAAGAGATGAAATATGAAGCTAAAAGCCGACATTGCAGTCATGGATATTCTGGGCCACATGATAGTGTGGTTCTTATTAACCATCATCACCTTTGGTATCGCCCTGCTGTTCTTCCCATACTCGTTTGCTAAGTTCGTGATCAACCGAACCTCAGTTGTGGACGAGTATGGTAACGAGCGCCGTATGACGTGTGACATCGACCTGTTCGGTAATATCGGTCACGTGGTGCTGTGGTTCTTTATCACCATATTCACTCTAGGTATCGGTTACTTCTTCTACTTCTATCGCGTGTGTAACTACGCGCTGAACAACAGCCGCGTAGACTAGGTCTACGCGGAGTTTCGAACCACCATCTCACCGGCGAGGTTCTCAGTGATGGGGTTGGTGTCTTGGTTGCGAATGCGGTGCAGTAGGTCTGATACCGCTCGCTCACACAGCGCCTTGATTGGCTGCTTTACCGTTGTCAGAGAGTAGGGTGGCCAACTGGCTGAATCGATATCATCAAAGCCGGTAATGGCGATATCTTCAGGCACTCGTAATTGAGTGTGCTCCTTTAGTGCATTCATTACACCTATGGCTATCTCATCATTACCGCAAACAATTGCATCAGGCATTTGCTCATGGGTATTGATGTAATTCAGCATCTGTTGGTAGCCCGATTCCACCGTAAACTCACCGTATTCTATGGTTAGGCTCGAAAGCTCAAGCTGGTTCAGGGTTTCTTTATAGCCGGTCACACGATCTATGGCAGTGGAGGCAGACTTATCACCGGTAAAACAGGCGAAGCGCTGATGCCCTTGCTTCGCCAAATATGCGACTAAGTCGCTGGCTGCTTGTTTGTTATCGGTACAGACTGAGCTTGCGTATACATTGGGTACGTGGCGGTTGATAAAGCTGAATTCTATGCCTCGGTTTACATACTGATTGATCAGCTTGGCATCGATATTGGCACTGGCCAAGATCACCCCGTCAACCTGATATTGGTCAATAAGAGGCAGGATATCATCCACGCCTTTTTCATCCTGATTGAACAGAACTACACGCTGATTGGCCGCGCGCAGTAACTCAAGCAATTCCAGTAATAGCTTTGAATAGAACTGGGGGTTGTGTGAGATAGGTTGAATGACTGCGATGCAGTTGGAGTGGCTTGAAATCAGCGCTCTCGCCATCTCATTAGGTACATACCCAAGCTGCTTAGCCGCTGCAAGGATCTTCTCTTTCTTCGCCGCTGAGATAGAGCCGTTCGCTGAAAACGCCCTAGAGACAGAGGCTTGGGAAACACCCGCTAGTTTGGCAACATCTACTGAGTTGGCTTTTCTTCTCTTTTCCATCAAGTGTTTCCGTATCTTGTGCTGGTGCCATAGGTTACTAAAAACTATGAACTTTTTCCGCTACTTGTTTGAACCCATTAATAATCATGGCGTGTTCTGAGCTAATCGCAAACAGACTGGTTCCTGTTTCTTGCCACCACTTGAGCTGGTCAGTATTGGCGAGGAAGGTGCCCACTGGCTTGTTGTGTACTTTTGCGCTCTCGCAGATCTTAAGGCATGCAGACATTACTGGCTCGGCGTTAGGGTCGGTTTCCCCATAGGCCACGGTTAGGTCAACGCGTCCAATAAATAGGGCTGTAATTCCCTCTACCTGTGCGATCTCATCAATGTTCTCAACACCATCGATATCTTCAATCTGAGCGATGATCAGAGGTTCTTTATTTTGCTCTAGATGTTTTGAGATGGTGCTGTTGCCAAATAGGGCAGGTCTTGTAGAGCCAGCGAAGCCTCGACCGCCGTCACCGTACCGGCTTAGCTTAACCAGTTCGCGGGCTTGCTCTGCGGTTTTGATGTGCGGAACTTGTATGCCGGTAGCGCCACTATCCAATACGCTGAGTATGGTCGAAGCATCGGCATTAGGAATGCGCACAATGCAGGGAAGGCCAGCTAATCGACAAGTGGCGATACATTGGTCCAGCTCGCGCTTACCAAAGGGAGCGTGCTCCGCATCCAGAATCACGTAGTCTAAGCCGGATAGTGCTAGAACCTCCATGATGATGGTGTCGGGGGTTTTAACAAAAGTGCCAACTAACTGTTTTTTATCTTTAATATCAGTAATAAGGGACATAGGTACTCCAAAAAAGGTAGCCACATGGGCTACCTTATACAGCGTGGATTTATGCTTCTTCTGCCTTGTAACGACGAACGCGGATGTCGGCCTGCTCCTTATGACCGGCAAAGCCCTCGAGAGCACATAGACGTGAACAGTATTCACCTACGGTCAGTGATGCTGCTTCTGTTACGCGCTGATAGGTACAGGTCTTGATGAACTTGCCTACCCATAGACCACCTGTGTACTTGGCAGCTTTGTTGGTTGGTAGGGTGTGGTTGGTGCCGATAACCTTGTCACCATAAGAAACGTTGGTCTCTTTACCTAGGAATAGCGCGCCAAAGTTAGTCATGTTATCTAGGAAGTATTTAGGATCCTTAGTCATCACCTGAACGTGCTCAAATGCTAGCTCATCAGCTACCTGAACCATCTCTTCATAGGTATCACACACGATCACTTGGCCGTAATCTGCCCAAGATTTAGCCGCAATGTCGGCGGTAGGTAGGATAGTAAGCTGACGCTCGATCTCCTTGATGGTCTCTTCGGCAAAGGAGCGTGAGTTAGTCAGTAAAACAGACGGTGAGTTGTAGCCGTGCTCTGCTTGACCCAGTAGGTCTGCTGCTGCCAACTCTGGATCACAGCCAATCTCATCGGCAATTACTACCGTTTCCGTTGGGCCTGCAAACAGGTCGATGCCTACGCGACCAAATAGCTGGCGCTTAGCTTCTGCCACAAACGCATTACCCGGGCCTACGATCATATCCACTGGCGCAATCGTCTCAGTGCCGATAGCCATAGCGCCGACAGCTTGAACTCCGCCCATGCAGTAGATCTCGTCAGCGCCAGCCATAGCCATAGCCGCGACTACATAGGTATTTGGTTTACCTTCGAATGGAGGCGCACAAGCGATAACGCGCTTAACGCCAGCAACTTTAGCCGTAAGTACACTCATATGCGCTGAAGCAACAAGTGGGTACTTACCTCCTGGGATATAACAGCCAGCGCTGTTAACTGGGACGTTTTTATGACCAAGGATAACGCCCGGTAAGGTTTCTTGCTCTACGTCTTGCAGGGATGCTTTTTGGATTTCCGCAAAGCGACGCACCTGAGTCTGTGCAAAGGCGATATCTTCTTTTTCTTGGTCGGTCAGCGCATCTACGCAAGCTTTGATCTGCTCATCTGTGAGACGGAAGTTTTCTGGGCCCCAGTTATCAAACTTCTCTGATAATTCGCGAACCACGCTGTCACCTTCTTTTTCGATGCGACCTAGGATGGTTTCCACTGTTTGGCGAACAGACTCGTCATTGTTTTTAGCAACTTCAACGTCGATTCCATTTTTTACGTATTCGATCATTTCTAATTTCCTTTTGATAAATCTACACAGATGGCGTTAGGTTTGGAGTAGTGTTGTTCGTTTTTTGGCGTCCAATCAGGATCATTGCAACCACAGTGGCTGCGGCTGCTGCCTTGATCCAGATGACTGGACTAAAGATGGCGACCGCTGGGATGGCCCAGAGTAACCAGCTGTATTTGTTTTGCGTGATAGGGTAAGCCGCCAATAGAGATGAGAAGGCGATTACCTGCAATATGGTGATGACCAGCATAGAGACGATGCTGATAGCCGAGCCCTCAAGCAGCAGTTCAGGGTTGAATAGAAATAGCAGTGGCAATAGATAAGCCGTTCCGCCCAGCCTTAAGGTGTAGCCGGCCACTTTGTGCCACGGGTCTTTACTGATGGCTGCTGCAACGAATACCGAGATACATACAGGTGGTGTAATTACAGATAGAGCCGCGTAGTAAAGCACGAATAGGTGTACTGTTAGTGCTTCAAAGCCTTGCTGAATAAGTGCCGGAGCAAATACTGCAGAAACCAGTACGTAAGCAGCTGAGGTTGGAAGGCCCATGCCAGCAATTAGACACACGATAGACATTAGGCCAGCAATCAGTAGTACATCTCCGTTAGCAAAATCTAGGATGATATTGGTGATGGTCACACCAACGCCGGTTAGGTTCACCATGGCAACGAATACCTGCGCAGAAACCAGCAAGATACCCACAACTACAACGCCTTTACCGCCATCGATAAGTGCCGCCTTGATGCTAGATAGCATCTCACCTAGAGGTTTCTTCTGAATGACGCTACAGGCTACATAAGCACCCACGTTACCCATGATGCCAAGGCAGGCTGTCATGTTGATAGAGTAGCCGTTGATAACACCCACAATGATACCGCCGAAGGCACATACGATAGGGGTGATACGGTGCCAAACCAGTGATTCGCGCCAGTCTGGAAGCTCATCTTCAGAGACCTTGCCAAAGTTAGACTTCTTCGAGATAAGGTGAACCGTGTTGAAGATGCCAAAGTAGAGCAAGATAGCCGGAATGAAGGCTACCGTGATGATGGTCCAGTAGTTCACACCTACAAGCTCTGCCATTACAAAGGCTGCAGTGCCCATGATAGGTGGAGCCAACTGACCACCGGTTGATGCCATTGCCTCTACCGCACCAGCAAATGGGCTCGGGTAGCGCAGACGCTTCATTAGGGGGATAGTGAAGTTACCGGTTGTCGCTACGTTCGCCACAGAGCTTCCACTGATTGAGCCAAATAGACCTGAAGCAATGGTTGCAATCTTAGCTGCGCCGCCCACGCTAGAGCCACTGATGCGCGATGACATATCTAGGAAAGTTTGACCAGCACCTGTATGCAGAAGGAAGCTACCAAACAGGATGAATGAAGCTAGGGTAGTGGAGGCGATATTTACCAGCATGCCCCACATGCCGCGGTCTGAAAGATAGATAACCTCGGTCAGATAAAATATATCAAAACCGCGGTGACCCATGACTCCGCTGATGTACTCGCCAAGGTAGGCATAGGCGAGAGCCAGTCCCACTAGAATAGGGAATACAGGGCTAGCGCAGCGACGGGAAAGCTCCAGTAGACCGACCAAGGCAGAGCAAGCAATCCAGACATCTACCTGCTCAGCAAACGGCAGGTCGTTCATTATGGTTTCGAAGTTAACGATAATGTAGCCAACGCCGGTCAGTACCATGCCTACGATAGCAGTATCGATAACCAAACCCAGAGGGCGCCACCGCTTCTGGTCGCCCAATGGATAGAGTAGTACCGCCAATACAGTGATCAGGGCTACGAACACCGAGCGCTGTATCAGGGTTTCAAAGGTGCCGAAGAAGGAGGTGTAGAATATGAATATCCCGATCGCCCCCCCAACGATTGGAATGGCCATTTCGCGCAATGATTGAGGGGATTTGGTTGCAGTTTCCATCTTCATATACCTCCTGTAACGGACCGATTAACCTTCGATTAGATTTGCTGGTACTTCGTAGCCTTGCTCTTGGAAGTACTTAACTGCACCTGGGTGTAGCGGTGAAGTAGCATATTTCAGTGTCTGCTCGATTAGGTTCTCGCCTTTAACTGCAGGGAAAGCCGTTGCTTGCTCAACCTCGTCTTCCATTACTGACTTCACTATGTTGTAAGCCGTTTCTGTATCCAGTTTTGGAGATGCAGATACACCGATCACAAAGCCCCAAGTCTTGTATGGGCCACGGTTAACCAACTTGTCTCCTGGCATATCAACGATGGCAACCTCAGGATGGTTTTCGCTGATGGCTTTCACTTCAGTGTCGTTTAGACCAATCGCAGTAAGAGGGGTAAAGGTACCGATGTCGGTCGTAAGCGCGTCGTAGCGGTTACCCACAGAGGACTTGATCATGCCGCAGATGCGGTTGTCTTTGATGCCATTGGCTAGCTCACCGTTTGAACCTCGAACCCACTCAGGCTCAATGCTCAAGGTCTTCATGATGGCAAGAGTTGTTGCCTCTGTAGCCGAACCACGCATACCGGGACCAAGGCGGATACCAGTCAGTTCAGTTAGAGAGTTAACCTCACAGTCTTGGCGAGCAATAATGTTTTGTGGCGCTGGGTTATAGGTCCAAAGCAGTTGTGATTTGATTGGACGCTTGAAGTTGTCTTGTCCGTAGTACGCCTTGTGCAATACGTTCGAGGTGATTAGGCCGATGTCTAGTTGGTTACGGTCCATACGGCGCAGGTTATCCACGGTAGCACCGGTTTCGATTACTGATACCTTGTAGTCATCATGGTTTTGCTCAACCACCTTCTTGATAGACGCAAAGTAAGCGTAGTGGGCAGACTGAGCGTTAGTCGCGCCAAAAGCGAGTCGAGTCTCTGCATGTGCATTAACGGCAAATGCACCAACAGCTAGGGGAAACAATAGGGATTTTAGTAGGCTGACCTTCATGGTTATTCTTCCTTTTTTGTATACGTATACATTTCTGTTTCAAGCGCAATTATAAAAGCACAAAAAAACCGCATCTCATGTGACCAAAACCACAATAATCTGTTGTTATAATGTTAATGAATGGTTTCTGGGTTGGAGATCACAATCTTTATTCACCCACTGAATTAGATTTACATCAGGTTTTGAATAGGTATTCGGAGAAGGTATGAGCAAGGCAACTTTTATTACAGGTGGAGTGGGAAAGATAGGCAGAGCCATCTGTATTTCGCTCGCTAACCAAGGCTATAAGGTGTTCTTCACCCATAGAGGAAGCGAGGCTGGAAAGGCCAATGCCAGTGCATTGCTAGAAGAGTTAAATGGAGAAGGCCACAAGGCAGTTTGTGTCGATATCACCGACCATAAAGCCTATGAATTAACACTACGAGAGGTGATAGACGCAGATCAGGCTATCGATCTTGTGATCAACTGTGCCGGTACCACCCAGTTTGTCGCGCCGTCTGATCTCGATGGCTTGAGTGAAGAGCTGGTGGATAGGATATTTCAGGTAAATGTGCGTGCTGCGATTACAACAGTAAGATTGTTAGAACCTCACCTTCAGCTCTCCGATAACCATCCGTGCATTATCAATATCAGTTCGATTGCGGCTAAAACCGCTATCGGTAGTAATATCGCTTACTGTGCCAGTAAGGCAGCTATGGACAGCTTGACCATGTCGTTGGCGAGAAGCCTAGGACCAAAGATACGCGTGTTGTCGGTTTCACCGGGTCTTGCGGATACCGACTTTGTGAAGGGGGTAGACACCCGTTGGCGCGATGAGCAATTAGATAAGACGCCACTTAAGAGCTTGGTGTCACCAGAGCAGGTGGCAGAGGCGGTGCTGAGTGCCAAAGAGCACCTATTGTTTACTACAGGCGCAGTGATTCCTGTGGACGGTGGTCGCCCTCTAAACTAGTTAACTTCCCTTAGGCTAGGCTGAAATTTCAGCGAGATAACCGAGGTATAGCAAGAGTCTAGGCATTGGCCGCAGCCGATGCAGGATTCTTGATCTATTTGTGGGGCCTTGTCTTCATGCCATGCTAGCGCATCATAGCTGCAGCTATCCTCACAACTAGCGCAGTAACTGTAGATATTCTCACAGCTATTGCTAACAGTAGCGATTAAGCCGGTTTGAAGGTTAGCATTGGATAGCGCGAGGCTTGGGCAAGCGCTTTGGCATGCACCGCACACAATGCAACTTGAGTAATCGACTTCAATGCTCGCCAACCCATCCTTTATGCTGATGATGTTTGGCTCACATACCGCAACGCACTTTCCGCAACCATCGCACTCTCGCTGAAACATCGCTTCGGCGATGGCATAGGGCGGGCGAGGTGCTGCAGGCTTAGGTTCAAATTGAACCTGAGGTCTGCCAAATAGGTGACGTTTATTGAGGTCGACTTGCTCTGTCATTACTTAGCCTGTACCGCTTGGTTGATAGCCATAACTAGATTTTGGCTAAAGTGGCCTAAGGATTGATAGCTTGAGCTTTTCGCGTGCTGATTAAAGCGCCCAATAAATTGTTCAAACCAGGTATTTAGGTGCTTATCTAGTAGCGTGGTTGCACGGTCGATACGGCCTTGCTCGAGCAAGATACCCAATACCATCAGTATCAAGCCTACTTGATCCTCGGGCTCATTCTGTGCCGTGTTGAAGTCGAGGTTACACTCTCGCAGAAAGGCGCGAAAGGCGAGGGTAGACTCACCAAATACCACTTCTTCTTTATCGAGATAGACAGAGCCCCATGGCGGCGCTTCCATATCGCCTATACCGGCTAGCAGGGTATCGTGTTCCGCTTGAAGCTCAGTGAGGTCACAATTGGCAAAGGCTTGAATTAGGTCATTCAGCCCTTCAATTTCAAAATCTGCAGAAACAAACGAATCAAGTAGGTTTGTCTCTTGATACTGGCTTGGCCGATAGTAAAAAAGCGCGCCTGTGAATTTGCATAGAGCGCTGTAGTCAGCAAAGTTAAGTTCAGTTAGTTTCATCATATAAAAAAGCCCGAGGCGAAACCTCGGGCCTCCGTTTTAGTACAGACCAGCGGTAAAGTGCATACCGTAGAAGACATTGCGACCGGCAAGCTCTGCAACCATCAGCACCACAAAGGTGATGCAAAGCAGTGCTGAGCGAGTCGATTTACCCAGTGCAGAGAACGCCGAGATGATCCACAGCACAATTGCTACAGCCGATAGCATTACCTGAGCGGTCAGGTAGCCAGATAGGCTTTGCAGTTGACTAATACCTTGATGGATAGCAGTAGTGACACCACTAAAGAACAGGGTTTGTAGAACAATCGATGCTAGGTGAAAGGCGATAAAGGTAATGCCGATCAGCGCCAGCGCTTTGGTAGCGCAGCCTCGCGAAAGGCCCAGAACCTGAACTAGGGTTGCCGCTAGCAGCACGCCTAGAGTTAGTACGGTAAACCAGAACTCGACGAAGGTATTCATGCTAAACCAGGTCGGTACTGACGGGATGTAGTAGACGTTCGCCATAGCAAACATAAACACAACACCCACTACCACAGACAATGCGGTTAGTAGTTTCTGGATAGCTCGGCCGCCAAGGTTTAGTAGCGATGTGAGCCACGCAAGGCCGGCTAGGGTCAAGAAGCTTGAGCCAGTCAGGATCTCGTTGGATAGTGCCGAAGCGCCTACGCGGTTAAAGGCGTTGAACGCTCGTAGCGGCGAACCAAGGTGCGTGGTAGAGCACATAAAACCGATGGCCATAAAACCAAGGATGATAAAGCGTGCGATATGAAGTTCTCGCGATGGCTTATCTAGGTTCTTCCATTGATACAGGCTAAGGGCGATATGCGCACCTACCGCAGTTTGTGCCAACGTGGTAAAGCCTACCAAAGGCAGTTCATAAATCATTATTTAACCTCCCTTGGGTTTTGTAGGAAACCACTGCGGTCATCGGTGGGACGACCGTTTGGATTAAGCTTCACAATCAGGTTAGGGCTAGTGATGCGAGAGTCTGGAAGTGGCGCCACATCAGCGTTGCTACCGTATTTAGCGCGCAACTCGTTGATTGGACCAAACTCGATAGCACGCAGTGGACAGCTGTCTACACATACTGGCATTAGGCCTTCGGCAACGCGCTCAAAGCAGCCGTCGCACTTAGTCATGTGGCCTTTCTCTTCGCTGTACTGTGGCGCGCCATAAGGGCAAGCCATGTGGCATGACTTACAACCAATGCACACGCTCTCATCTACAACTACCAAACCGTCTTCTTCACGCTTATGCATAGCGCCCGATGGGCATACCTTGGTGCAAGCAGGGTGAGTACAGTGGTTACAAGAGATAGACAGATAGTAAGCAAACACATTCTGTCTGAATGCGCCGTCTTTCTCGGTCCAGTTGCCGCCCACGTATTCGTAAACGCGGCGGAAGTTGCGGTCGATACCTAGGTCTTTGTTATCTTTACAAGACATCTGGCAGGTCTTACAGCCAGTGCACTTGCTAGAGTCGATATAGAAGCCGTATTGCTGTTTAGGAGTCATTATTTAGCCCCCATCTTTTTGATAAGTGACACTTCCACAAGGTTGGTGTGGCTCGGGTTTGATTTAGCCAGAGGGCTAGGGCGCTGAGTGGTTAGAACGTTGATGGAACCTGCCTGATCGATACCCTTGTTGTTCGGGGTATACCAAGCACCTTCACCCAGTCCGGTCATGCCAGGCATGATGCGAGGGGTTACCTTAACGCGAACGTGCATCTCACCATGGGCGCTACGCACGCTAGCAAGGTCGCCGTTTTCTAGGCCGCGAGACTGTGCATCCATAGGGTTGATCCATAGCTCTTGTGGTGCGGCTGCTTTCAGAACGTCTACGTTAGCGTAGGTAGAGTGCGCACGTGCCTTGTAGTGGAAGCCAGTTAGCTGAAGTGGATATTCAGAGCGTTCTTTTGCATCCCAACCGTTAAAGGTTGAGTGGTACTCAGGAAGCGCGGTTACATGCTCGTCTTCATCGAGCTCCCACGTGTTAGCGATCTCAGCCAGTTGCTCTGAATAGATCTCAATTTTGCCCGATGGAGACTTCAACGGGTTGGCAATTGGGTCGCGACGGAAGTCTTCGAACGCCACGTGTGGACGGTCGAACTGCTTCTTGAAGATGCCCTGCTTACGCATATCGTTATAGCTTGGCAGGTTCGGATCTTGGTTCTGTTCTAGGGTCAGGGCATACAGATGTTGTAGCCACTGCTCTTGAGTGCGACCCTCGGTGAACTCATCGAATACGCCCATGCGTTTAGCCACACCAGACATGATCTCGTAGATAGGCTTACATTCAAATCTCGGCTCGATAGCTTGGCTAGCAAAGATGAAGTAAGGCATAGAAGCTGCCGCGCCATCCATACAGAAGTCCGATTGCTCTGAGGTCGTGCAGTCAGGAAGCACGATATCCGCATACTTGGCTGACGCCGTCATATGGTTATCGATCACTACGATCATCTCACACGCCTTCTCATCTTGCAGGATGTCATGAGTGCGGTTGATGTCTGAGTGCTGGTTGATAATGCAGTTACCCGCATAGTTCCAGATAAACTTGATGTTGCTGTTCAGCTGATTAACGCCCTGCACGCCGTCCGTTAGGTCGGTCATCTCGGTGCCGCGTACAATCGCATCTGTCCATAGGAACATAGGGATAGATGCCTTGATTGGGTTACTCAGGGTCGGGAAGCGAACGAACGGATAGCTGTGATTACCTTCACGGGCGCCAGTACCACCACCTTGCAGGCCTACTTGGCCGCGAAGCAGTGACAGCATCATAATAGCTTTACACGCCTGCTCACCGTTTGCTGAACGTTGTAGACCCCAACCTTGAGTGATGTAGATGCGTTTCGCATCGCCGATCTCACGAGCTAGCTTGATGATGATATCCGCTGGAATGCCAGTGATAGGCTGAGCCCACTCTGGAGTTTTAGCGGTACCGTCAGGGCCCGTACCTAGCACATAGTCTTTATAGCTTCCGTTCTCTGGCGCGCTCTCTGGCAGCGTTTTTCGGTCATAGCCGATGCAGTAGGTATCAAGGAATTCTTGGTCTACCTTGTCTTCGGTGATCAGCACGTGCGCAATAGCTGCAACTAGGGCTGCATCTGTACCGTGCTTGATTGGAACCCATTGATCTTCTCGACCTGCAGCAGTGTCGGTATAGCGAGGGTCGATACAGATGGTGCGAGTACGGCTGATGTTTTTGCCATCCACATAGCTATGCACCTGACCACCACCCGACATACGAGTCTCGGCAGGGTTGTTACCGAACATCAGGCAAAGGTCGGCGTTTTGAATATCGTCGATGCTGTTGTTGTCTACCCACTGACCGTAGAAGTACTTAGACATCCATTCGATGTTAGCCGCTGAGTAGTCACCATAGTGGTTAAGATAGCCACCGCACAGGTTCATCAGACGCGCAACCAAGGTTTTACCCGGGGCCCAACTCTTGGTCACTGTGCCGCCAAGGGTACCTGTGCCGTAGTTTAGGTATACAGCCTCGTTGCCGTGCTCTTTGATGATGCGTTTTAGGTTGTCCCCTATGGTGTCGAAGGCTTCATCCCATGTGATGCGCTTAAACTTACCTTCACCACGCTTGCCCACACGTTTAAGTGGGTATTTCAGACGATCTGGTGAGTAAACACGACGGCGCATAGAGCGACCACGCAGACAGGCACGGACCTGATGATAGTTGTTGAAGATATCATCGCCGGTGTTGTCGGTTTCAACCCATTTGATCTCACCATCAACCACGTGCATGCGCAGTGGACAGCGAGAGCCACAGTTCACCGTACATGCCGACCAAACAATCTTTTCATCCTGTTTAGGAGGTGTTGGTTTAGCCTCGGCTTTAGTTGAGAAGGGAAGAGAGATAGCGTTGCTAGCCAGGGCTAAAGTGCCCAATGCGCCACTGCCTTTGAGAAGGGTGCGCCTTGAAAGAGTAAATTTATCTTCCGTAGCCATGAGGCCTCCAGTGCGAGCTTCGATGAGGCAAGACCTCACAAAAACTAGGTGAATAATTCTGCGCACAGTATCTACGGAGGTATTCAAGGAATCTTGATTGAAATCAATTTCTTAAAATGGGTGGGAGCAAGCTTAAATTGCAGTTTTGATATGAATTCTTCAAGGGAATAACTGACTTAGCACCGGGTTCGCTTACTCAATAAAGATTTTTGAGGCGGGAGGTTGAGATGGCTTCTGTAGTATCACCAGAGATAAGTCAAAACTGGCCTATTTTCTCCAATCTAATCTGTCTTTTTGAGATTTTTATGAAGTATTCACTACTGAGTTTGATGTGTGTATTTAGCCTACAAGTAAATGCCACACTCGTTCCGGACATACCCCACAAGGACTCCAACCCATTCTATCCAATTCTCGAAGAAGTCATCTTGGAGGGTAATACTAAGAATATTGATGTGAACACCTTGTCTTGGTTTTACCTGTCTGCTGATAGCCCTAAACAAGGTGATCCAGCACTCTTAGCCGATATTATTTTTATTATCGATTCTATTCTGACTGCTCCACAAGGGGATGACGTCAATATAGTGATATTTGATACTGCTCGAGTGCTAGACGCCATAGACCAAATCTTACTTACTGAACCTAATGCTTTGTCAGATGAGTTGTTAGCTCGCTGGTGGCCGTATCTTGAGCAAAATATGCACACCATCTATGAAAAGAGACGTAACCCTGAACATAAACCGAATGAACACGGTCTCAATTACCCGAATCCTGATGCATTTGCTCTGTTGGCTGTGAGTATTGCAAAGCGCTACTTTGAATTGGAAGAGCCTGATCTGTTTGAGGCTGAACTCCTGCAAGGACTGTCGGACCATCTTTATGCCGATGGTGCATGGTCCTATCTGTTCGAGAGCAATGAGGAGCCTGCATACCATGGTGTCGTATTAACCGGCCTAGCTCGATACTATGAGAGAACGGGGTCTGTGGCAGCGCTATCCTTGTTGGTTCGTTCAGCACCCTACTATCCACTCAGCGTTGAGGTGGGTGGGGTGACAGAAGGCTCTACATCCCCTTATTGGAAACATCGTTGGGACGTCATCTTTCCTTGGTTCCCTGGACTTATCGCAGGTACGACCCATGATGCGGCTAATCAGGCGCTCTACCAATCCATCCTAGAGCACAATCACAGCTACGATGTTGACTATGGAGAAGTAGCCGAAAAGAGTGATCCTCATTCGCAAATGTTGAGGATGGCGGCATCTAATTATAAAAATGACATTGAAGTAACTACGTTGCCTGATGATTACCTCGTTTGGGATCGCAATATCGAAGGGCCTAGAGCCAGACATGGCGACTGGTCGTATACCTTTACAGGGCGAGACCTAGAGAAAAATCGAGGTAAATATACCTTCTTCGGAACCATGGTAACCGATACAAGCAACGGGCTATACCCACTCAGTGGAGCGGTACAGATAGTCATGCCAAGTGTTTATCACAATAGCCAAGACAGTTACATTCTTGGGATGAACGATGTAAACCGTATCAAGATTGAAGAGGGCGTGTCTTATATGACCACGGTCTACGATCTTCAAGAACCGGTTTCTGGAGGAGGAGACTCTCGAGCGGTGCCATGGCGAGGTATACAGCTTTGGATAGCTGATAGTGAGCGAGCCGCAGGTCTGGTCTGTATTGAGCCTAAGGTGCCACAAATTGCCTTTGGCTTAGAGGCAACCATACGTATTGGAGCTGGAAGAGGCTTGCCTTTCAAAGGGTTGACTTATTCTGAGCTAGAAGACCACGACAACATGTCCTATTCGCGAGGAAAGCAGGACGTAAGAATCGTATCGCATAATTTTGAAGATGTTATCACTAGAGATGCGCCAGATGATTATCGCGGAGAATCTGACGATATAGTACTGAGGGATAGTGTTCGGGTGCAGGGTACAGAGCATCATTACACTGACGAGAGGCACTGCATGACTCTTGAGATTAAGCCCGCTGATTCAGAATATATTCAAGTGAGTAGCGAGGTATCAAAAACAGAATTGAGCTTGAATATGGGCAAGTACCAATTACGTCTGTAGCAAGTTTAGAGCCTAGGCTTTACCTAGGCTCCTAGATGCTAATGGCTGGGTGCCTTGCTGACATTGGCGCTCTTTGGAATACGCACCAAAAATAGTAACGGCACGATCAATACGAACAGCAGCGTTATAAAGGTAAAGGTATGCACGAAAGCCAGTATCTCCGACTGTTTGTGTACCTGCTCTTGCAGTATGGTTTGTGTGGTAGGGTCGTTTAGCGATTTACCCGTTTCAGCAAGCCAAGTCTGCAGGTTTGGGTTGTATGGTGTGATGGACTGACTTAGGGCATTCCATTGCTGCTGTGCATCGCGGAACTGGAAGGTTGTCGCAATAGAGATGCCAAACGAGCTCCCGATAGTCCTGAATAGGTTAAAGATGCTGGCACCCGCTACGCCTTGCTCTGGAGTAAGCGTTGTGTAGGAGATGGAAGACAAACCACTGAACACTAGGCCCATACCACAGCCTTGGATAAGGCTAGGGAAAATAATCCAGAAGAAGTCGATGTTCTCTGAATAGCGAGACATGATAAGCCCTGCAATACCGCATAATAGCGCTCCGAAACCTACCGATCCTTTTAGCCTAGAGTTATTCATAAACTTGGCGGTAGCAATCAGGGTGATGGCAGCTGCGATACCGCGAGGCGCCATTAGAAAGCCTGTGGTATCTACCGGATAATCTAGAACCCCTTCTAGCATCATTGGTAGTTGCGCGGTCAGACCAAACAAGGCACTGACGAAGATGGCCATCATGGTCGAGCCTAGGGCGAGGTTTCTGTTACTTATCATCCAGATAGGGGCTACCGGACTTCGAGTCTTAAAGCTTCGATAGACGAAGAACACAATGCCGACAATAGCGACAAGCAGGCTCGCCTGAATCATACGCGATTCGAACCAATCCTTCTGGTTCCCTTGGTCGAGCACTAGCTGAAGCATACCAATACCAATCGCCATAGAGATGATGGTTGGCCAATCTATCTTAGCCTCGCGTTTGTTAGAGATGTGCACAAAGAAGTAGATCATCAGCAAGCAGAAGATGCCCACAGGTACGTTGACATAGAAGACCCAACGCCAATCGGTGTTTTGGGTGATGATGCCACCCACCGTTGGACCTAGGATAGGGCCAAGCAGGATACCAATACTGAAAATAGACATGGCTTTGCCACGCTCTTCAGGTGGGAACACCGCAATTAATAGTGACTGTGAAAGCGGGATTACTACCGCACCAAACGCACCCTGAATAACACGGAACAGCACCATGGCTTCGATAGACTGTGCCTGACCACACAATGTTGATGAGACAATAAAACCAGTAACCGCAACCAACAGGAGTTTGCGCTCACCTAACTTGCCTGAGAAGAAACTGGTTAGCGGGATAAATACCGCTTCCGCCATGGTGTATGAGGTTAATACCCAAGTGATGGTATCTGAAGTGGCGCCGAGGGAGCCTTGCATCTGTGGCAAGGCTACGTTGGCTATGGTCATGTCGAGCAATACCATGATGGCCGAGGTCATGACCCCGATGACGATCATCCATCGCTGGAATGGAGTGATATCTTGCACCCTTATTCTCCAGCTGTGGTGTCTACGGTAACTTCAGTGCTTGCGCCGATACGAAGTTGTGGTTTGGAAGCAAGGTCGTCGGTGATCTCAATCTTAATTGGGAAGCGTTGGCCGATCTTAACCCAGTTACCAGTCGCGTTTTCTGGTGGTAATAGCGAGAATGCGGTACCAGAAGCAGGAGAGATCTTAGCTAGCTTGCCGTGCCACACTACATCAGGGTACATATCTACCTTAATCTCTACTGATTGTCCTTCACGAAGGCGAGGCATCTGAGACTCTTTAAAGTTGGCTTGTACCCATTGGCTGTATTGCTTAACAAGAGGAAATAGAGGCTGACCAGTCGCGGCAAAGGTGCCAAGGTGAAGCTTGATATCGCCTACATAGCCATCAAACGGTGCGCTGATTTCTGTATAGCTTAGGTTTAGCTCAGCTTGAGCCAGTTTAGCCGCAGCTTGCTGAACCATAATAGATTCTTCACCCTTACCACCTTGCGCATCGATAGCTTGTTGCAGGTTAGCTTGAGCGGCATGTAGATGTGCCTGAGCATCGGCTAATGTGGTGCGGTCGGTATCCCCTTGTTTGATAGGAACCAATTTTTGCTCAAGGAGTTTCTGGGTACGGCGATAGTTTTTCTGCGCGTTCTCTAGATTCGCTTTCGCTTCATTCAGTGTCGCGATGGCCGCGTTTACGCCAGATTCTTGAGACTTGTTGGTTTGCAGCGCTGCTGAATAGGCCGCTTGTGCCTCTTTCACTGCTAGTTGATATGGGGTTGGATCTATGGTGATTAGGTGATCGCCCATGTGCACGAACTGATAGTCGTCTACAGAAATCTTAGTAACTCGACCATTCACAAGCGGTGCTACCGAAACGACCTTGCCATGAACGTACGCATTCTCTGTTGATGGGTGTAAATCACTGTAGTGCCAGTAGTAAGCCAAAGCACCTACAACACCTAAAACAACAACCGCGGCCAGGTAGCCTTTCAAATACTTTTTCATAACAAATCCAAATCGGGTCGCGTGATAGGGAAGGAATAAGAATCATCACGCGTATAAATCGCTCGACCCTAACTATAGGGAGATCGCCGACTTATAGATATGCGAAAAAGTGCACACTTAATTTCAAAAAATGTGATCTGGACCGACCTGATTTAAAATGTCCTAGTGAATGACAGGCTTGAGTTTTCCACCTCGATCACTGATGGATCCCTTTGGGATTGCTGCCCTTATTTCTCTAAGATATGTGTCCAGATACTCGGTTTGGTTCTCGGTGAATTCAAGATACAGTTTGGTGCGGCGCTTAAGTAAGTCCTCAGCGGTGAGAACAAATTCCACATCCATGAGATAGTCCACTTCAACCTTGAATAGGCTGTCAGAGAACGCGAGCCCAAGGTCCCGCTTAGATTGAATGGAGTTGGTGAAGTTCAAGGCGCGAGTACCATAGGCTTCTACCCAACGTTTGATAAGGGACTCTTCCAAGAATGGCATCTGTTTTATGAGGTCTGCTGTCAGCTGCTCTCTATCAAAACCTTCCGCACCTGGGAGCAGGGTTTGGTCTGTGGTGCATTGGTCGATATGCGGGAAGATGGGCTTGAGCTTTTCCATGGCCGCGTTTGCTAACTTGCGATAGGTGGTGAGTTTCCCCCCAAATACCGACAGTAGCGGGGCAGTTTGTTGATTGTGTTGCAGCGTTAATGTGTAGTCACGGGTAATAGCCTGAGGCGAGTCTGATTCGTCGTCACAAAGCGGTCTCACACCACTAAACGAGGCAATGATCTGCTCCTTAGAGATCTGATTTCTAAAGTGCTGATTGACCACGTCTACTAGGTAATTCACCTCTTCGTCATCGATATTAACTTCTCTTGGATCGCCCTTATATTCCACATCTGTAGTACCAATGAGCGAGTATTTATCTAGGTAAGGAATAACAAATACGATGCGCCCGTCCTTGTTTTGCAGGATATAGGAATACTCTTGCTGGTGGACTTTAGGCACTATGATGTGTGAGCCCTTTATAAGTCGGATACCCATAGGTGAGCGAGTGTTTACTTGCTCAGTAAGGAAACTTTTCACCCAAGGACCGGTGGCGTTTACCAAGGCTCGACAGCGACGAGTAAAACTTTGGTTAGTTCGTTTGTCGAGGATCTCTAGAGTCCAGATCTTGTCCTCTTGAGTAGCACTGACGACCTCGCAGTAGTTTCTTACCTCCGCACCACGCTCTTGGGCGTGCATAGCATTGAGAGTGACTAGCCTTGCATCATCCACCCAGCAATCTGAGTACTCAAAGGCAACCTTAAACTCATCAAACAAAATGCCGTCTTGACTAAGGGATACCTTCTTTGAAGCCGGCAGAGTATTGCGAGTGCTTAGATAGTCATACAGATACATGCCAGCGCGTATCATCCAAGCAGGACGTAGATAGGGTCTGTGAGGCAGACGAAACCGCATTGGCCATGCGATATGAGGGGCTTTTTTTAGGATTACTTCGCGCTCGGCGAGTGCTTCGGAGACTAAGCGGAATTCATAGTGTTCAAGGTAGCGTAGGCCGCCATGAATAAGTTTAGAGCTTGCCGATGAGGTGGCAGAGGCAAAGTCAGAGGCTTCAAACAAGGCTGTGGAAAGTCCTCGTTCTGTGGCATCTGCTGCAATACCGACACCGTTGATACCACCGCCTACCACGATAATATCGAGGATTGGATCCGTGCTCATATCCTTGCTACTTGCCATACTCACCTCTCCATGGAAACGTTTACATGTAAACAGTTAACTAAACAGATTATAGGTTTCGTACGGAATTAATGAGAGCTATGAGCGATTTTGTACAAGAAAATCGTTTAATTTTTAGAAGGTGGGATCTAGGCTGAATTTCACAAGCAAACCCAGCCTTTACCCAAAGTAATTGGAGATGCAGGTAGGCGGCCAATGAGCCAAGCGCCTGAGCATAGATATACTATGTGATGGTGTTGGCGAGTGCCAGCCAACACCCCTGCATCTTCAAGTACGACGGGTAAACGTTAGTTGCTGTTTACGTACTCTTTGAAGCGAGCCTTGGTCTCAGCGTCAGCCTTGCTGTACCAGAAGTGAAGCATCTCTTCAGCTGTATTAGCATCTACGCTTTTAGCTGCTGGGCTGGTCTCTTGTAGCGCAGGCTGAGTAACACCCGAGGTGTTTTGCTGTGCCTGTTGAGCGGCGGCGATAGTCGCTGCAGTACCAGTCAGGGCCACAGCTGCAACACCGCCATTAGCGTTGTAAGTGATCAGCTCTTGCGGGTAGTCACGACCAATCTGCATACCATTGTGGATCAGCTTGTCTTGCTCGAACGCTACTGGTTGGTCAAGGCTGTCTAGCAGCTGCCAGTTAGCTTCTTTGTCGAACTTCAGCTCAGCTTCACGTAGGTTACGATATTTAGGGAATTCAAACTTCAGCTGTTCCTCTTCAGCGTTGAATTTCGCCACGATTACTTGAGAGTTGAACTCGTCACGGTCTTTACCATTTTTGTAGGTTGGTACATAACGGAAAACAATCTGGTTTTCGCCGTCAGGCATGGTGACTTTTTTGTCTGAAGAGAAGAAACCGCCTTCTACCTCTGGCTTCTCTCCATTAACCAAGATTAGGTCTACTTGATCGGTTAAATCTAATGTAACAGCTGCAAAAGTTGGGGCAGCTAAAGTTAGGGCTAGTCCGCTTAGCAAAACTTTTTTATACATAGTTTTTCTCTACTCTTATGTTTTTAATTGTTCGTCTTAGTTAGTGACGAAAGTTCCTTACCGAGAGCCTTGAGTTCCGGCAACATGCGGTGAATTAAATCCAGTTGTTGCAAGATCATCTGCGCCGAAGAGCCATCGCTCTCACGCCATTGTGACAATCTTTGCTTGATTTGGTTCTCATCAAATTGCTCTTCTGAGACCTCTTGATGCTGCAACACCTGCTCAATAGCATCGAGCTTAACATGAATCGATTGATATGCATCTATTACTAATTTGTGCGTTGTCGCATCATCGAGACGAGTTCGGTGTGCACCAAGGGCAGAAATGTAGCTGAGTAGCGCATGATTCAGAGTTAGAACTCGGAAGCTTAAATCACTCGAACCTCGATACTTGCCGGGCTCAGCCAACATATTGGTGATGGCGGCGCTCAGTTGTGCATCGTTATTGTGCGCCGCACGTCTTGCGATGCGATAGGCTAGGTCATCGCTCTTACCTAAGCGGTATTGCGAGATGATCTGTCCTAGATATTCTTTGTTTGCTCGAATGGCGCTAGCCATAAACTGAGGGATTTTCTTTGCCTGCCAGTCAGGAAGAACAAAGTACACAGCCCCGACCGCCAACGCACTGCCTATCAGGGTATCCACAAGTCTTGGCAAGATAACCGCATAGCCGATACCCAGTTGCGAGAACAGGAACAGCACCAAGATGGTGATAAAGGTGGTGGCATAGGCGTAGTTTTGGATGCGAAAGGCAAAGAAGAGCACACTGCTTATCACGATAACAAACAGCTGTCCTTCAACCTCTGGAATTAGATTTAGCAGTAAGACACCTGCAACCAAGCCCACTAAGGTGCCGCCGATTCTATGGAACAGTTTCTGCTTGGTGGCGCTGAAGTTTGGTTGGCAGACAAATAGGGTAGTGAGCAAGATCCAGAAGCCATGCTCTATGCTGAACACCTCTATGATGCCGTAACCTATAGTCAGCGCTAGCGACATACGCACAGCATGGCGGAATAGTTGAGACTTTACAGTCATCGCTGAGCGCACGTTTTGCCACATTTGGCCTGCGGTATGCGCAGTTCTATCGTCCAGATGGTTCTCGGCATTGCTCGCATCTGGATTGTTGATGTTATTGAACAGCTGATCCACGGTGCACAGGTTATTGAATAGGAACTGGAGCTGACTCAGAGAATCTTTCCATACAGGATTATTCTTCTCGCGAAGCGCCGCCATTGACGCTTGCAGTTCGTCTAGAGCAAGGGTGGTATGTTGGCTTCGCTCAAATGGAATACCTAGCTGCAAGGCTCTGCCTATACTTCGACATTCGCTGGCATAGGCTTGCAGCAGGTGCTTAAAGCGAAATAACACATCTGAGCGTTCGAAATGGCTGGCGAGCTCTTGGTAGCGATAGTGGCTAGAGCTCAATCTTTCATGGATATCCTGCACAATAAAATAGATGCGTAGAAAGCGATCTGATGGGCCATCCACATGGCCTCGGTTAGAGCGCTTGAGTAGCGTCTGACGGCAAAGCTCTAATGCTGCTACGGTATTGGCATTCTGCCTAGCTGCTTCTATACGCATTGGCTGAGGGTTCAGTCGCTGAACCGGGTGGAACAGTTTGCTCTTGGTATCTATGTAAGTGGCCAGCGTCTTAAAGGTCTCAGCAAGGCTGTTTTGCACCGGTTGCATTGGCCAAAAGCTCTGCCAAATCAACGACAGCAGGTAATACCAAGCGGCGCCACTAAGAAGCAAGATAGGTTGATACCAGATACTGGCGCTGTGCTCAGCACCTAGCATGGTGTAGATGGCAATCAGCAAAGAGCCAAAGGCGATACTGGCGTACCTAGGGCCAATAGCGCCGAGCATAATAAAGGCAAAGGTTGAAACGAATAGACCTAATGCAAACAGCGGAGGCGATGGAAACAGTATCTCGATAGAGAGACTAGCCAACGCAAAGCAGATAAAGGTGAGCAGAAGGGCGCGCAATCGTCCCCAGAAGTTGTCATCGGTTTCGGCAAGAGCCGCAGCGATAACGCCCAGAACCAGCGGATTGATGATGGAGTATTGCTCAAAATACCAACAAGGAATCACCACACCTAACATGGTGACTAGGATCTGAAGGCTGTTGTTGATGGTTTTGTTGGCCCAATATTGGCGAAGGCTTACAGCTGCTGGCACGGCACTTTTTGCAGTCTAATGAAACGGTTAGGCACATTGTCGTGAAGTTTCATACTTGTGTCGAGTTTCTGTGAACAAAAAATTCAACTATGGGTAATTAAGCCCAATCGTAGTAAACTGAAATCCTTAGCAAGTTAGCTTTGCTCCAATTCTTTGGGGCATTTTTATTTAAGGACGAGTTACCCTCTATGCAGTTGCAAGCTACAACCGCTGCCCAGTTTTTTCTTCAAAGTGAATATTTCGACGTTCAACTCGAGCGTGATCAGTTGATCCTTTCTGCCCGTGAAAGCAAGACCACCATCCCATTCTCAGAGTGGAGCGGCAAGACTTCGGTCAAGCGTGGCTTGATATGGGGTAGTGTGACCTTTTACGGCTATGAGCAAGATAAAACGGTTTCTGCATGGCAAATCCAGGGATTACCTTGGACAGCGGCCAAGTCTTTAGCGCGCACTGCGGTTCAATATTATGAGAAATGGCACAGACTTCAGTGTCGTCAGCTCAATCTCTATCTGCCGAAATGGCAACAAAAGCTCGACTTACTGCGCCGTCAGCCTTCGTATCTTGCCTATTCTGAACTGCTAGCTTGGCAACAGATGGTTATCTCAGACTTAGCTGAGATGGAGATCTCCCAAGATGAGGCCGAGCAACGTATGCCTGATGCTATGGCGGATATTCAGCGTTGGATGACAGATGACCCTGAGCTCTTAGAAGAGCGCAACGATATCTGGCTTCAGAATGAGATGCAGAATTGGCAGGTGCTGTTTGCCCAGATTGAGAACTCGCCACTAAATACTTCACAGCAAAAAGCAGTGCTCCTAAACAATGACCATAACCTTGTACTTGCAGGTGCCGGCACGGGTAAAACTAGCGTACTGATGGCTCGCGTGGCTTATCTGCTACAAAGCCACCAAGGCCAAGCGGAAGAGATGGCATTGCTTGCTTTTGGTCGCGACGCTGCAAACGAGGTTTCAGAGCGCTTAGCCAACAAGATAGGCATTACCGCTCAGAAGGTGAATGTCAGCACCTTCCATCAGATGGCGCTCAAGATCATCTCTGATGTGGAAGGTGGTGCCCCTGCGATCAGCTCTCTGGCTACTGAAGAGAAACAAAAGCTGCAATGGTGCGGTGTTTGGCTAAAAGAGCATTGGGTCAATGCGACAAACTTTAAGCGCTGGCAGAAACACCTCTCTCTATGGCCGATTGCTTATCTTAACGGTGATGAAGAGCTGGTTAATCAGTCAGAAAACCCGAAACTGCTGGCTTGGCTTAATCAACAAGTTGAGCAGTTGATGACCATGAATGTGACCAAGAAAGCCATTCAGCAACAGATCATCGACCATCCAGAATACTCTCGCCTAAACAGCGAATTGCAACTGGCTTGGCCTGCTTATCAAGCATGGAAGCAATACCTAAAAGAGCAGAATGAGCTCGACTTCCACCTAATGATCGAAAAGGCCACCCAGTACGTTGCCAAGAACAAGTTCAAGTCGCCTTGGCGTTTCTTAATGGTGGACGAATACCAAGATATCTCTCCTGCGCGCCTGGCACTGCTTGAAGCCTTGGTGAATCAGCCAAGTGACAAAGGAAGACGTTCGCTATTTGCCGTGGGTGATGACTGGCAGTCTATCTATCAGTTTGCTGGCTCAGATGTAAACCTAACCACAGAGTTTGCTATCCGTTTCCCATACTCCACTACCCATGCGCTGGATACTACTTATCGCTTTAACTCTCAGATAGCTGAGATTGCCGGTGACTTTATCACCCAAAACCCAGCTCAGCTTGCTAAAGATCTGACTGCACATAAAGAACAGAAACAAAAAGCCGTGACCGTGCTGGCAGAAGATAAGCTGGCGCGCTGCCTGGCAAGGGTTAACAACACACCGAAACCACTCAAGGTCCTTGTACTTGGTCGTACCCATAAGCAAAAGCCAGAGCAATTCGAACTGTGGCAAGAGGAATACATAAACCTTGAGTTTACCTATATGACTTGCCATTCGAGCAAGGGTAAAGAGGCGGATGTGGTTCTGATTGTTGGTGCAGACGAGAACTTCTTCCCGATGAAAGAGCGAGCGCCGCACTTGGATGCTGCCCTTAAATCAAGTAATGAAGAATACCCATTCGCTGAAGAGCGCCGCTTGTTCTATGTAGCCATGACTCGAGCAAAGAACGAGGTGATAGTCAGCTATAGTCATCAGCCATCTCCGTTTGTCACTGAATTGCTGGAAGGCGATTACGCGATTAAGAAGAAATAACAAAAGGGGCTTAGGCTCCTTTTTTACCACTTAGACTTAGAGGTCATAATGAAATTAGATGCGGTGCTTTGGGATTACGATGGAACCTTAGTTAACTCTGTTCCTAAAAATATAGATATCACCAAAACTATCTTATCTATTGTTGCTCCGCATTTGACTGGAGACTTTTTACCTAAATATCTGAGAGATGAAGATTCGTATCATGAAGCCAATCACGGAGCCAAAAATTGGCAGGAGCTCTACACCGACTACTATGGTTTGACTCATGATGAAATGATTCTTGCTGGAAGTATGTGGGCCGAGCATCAAGAGACGAATACGACCGAGGTAATACTATTCGATGGTATCAAAGATGTGATTACCGAATTCGCTATGCTTCCCCATGGTATTTGCTCACAGAACTCTCAAAGCAACATACGTCGTGTATTAGATAACAGCGGTATTGGGAAACCGTTCAAATCTATTGTCGGCTATGATGATGTATCTAGTGGGAACCAAAAGCCGGACGCCTTTGGTGGTATCAAATGTTTAGAGTCCATATTTGGCCATACTGATAGCCAGTGCCTCATGTATATTGGTGACCATGAAGCGGATGTTAAGTTTGCTCGGAATCTACAAAGCGCACTCGGTGATAACAGGAAAGTAATCTCAGTGGCTGCGAGCTACAGTCGCTCTGAGCCAGAATCTTGGCAATGCCAACCCGACTATACGGCACGCTCAGTACAGGATCTTTTCCAAATTATTGGAAAGTATGCGTAAGTTTCAAAGCTTCTGTGCTTTAATAGCGCCCTTAAAATAAGTGGAGCCTAAGCGCAGGCTCCCAGAGGAAATATTTATGTCTGAAAATAAAAAGTTTGCGGTTCGCACCATCGAAAAACGCAATGGCTGGTGCGCGGAGATCGTTCGCCAAGTAACGGCTCGCAGAACCACAGTCTCAAAGCGTGAGATGGGCTTCGCAACAGAAGCTGAAGCACAAGCTTGGGGCGAGAAAGAGCTAGAAAACTTTGTGAAGAATCAGGTTGAGCGTAACAAGCGTAAAGCACAGGAGCGTAGCGCTCGAGGTTCTGAATAGTAATGCATCAAGGCGCTTTGCTGTGAGTCGTTAATAAGAATATCTATAAAAGGGCTTAGGCCCTTTTTTTGTAGCTACAGAACTGAGTAGCCTACGTTGAAGTACATTGTTTCAAGAACTTGAACTAGGTCCGTTAAGTGAGAGTTAACTGCTTTAGAATCATTGCCATAGTCAAATCATGGAATAACAAGCAGATTTTCAAATGGATAGCAGTAAATCAAATATAGCGGATTCGAATGGTAATAAACTCAGTCTTGGTGTGGTTGGCCTGACCCATACCCATGTGCACTGGTTGTTTGAAAGCGAGCGAAGAGGCGAGTTCGAAGTCGTTGGTATCACAGAGCCAAACAGGGACTTAGCTCAGTCTTATGCCGAGCAGTATGGCTTCGACATGGCTTTAGTTTTTGATGATATGAATAGCATGCTGGAGCATGGCTCACCAGAGGCTATTGCCGCATTTGGAAGCATCTATGAGCATTTGGAAGTCGTTGAGTGTGCGGCGCCCCTAGGTATCCATGTCATGGTTGAAAAGCCTCTTGCGGTGAGTATGGAGCACGCCAATAAAATGCATGAGTTAGCGGTGAAGCACGATATTCATTTGCTGACCAACTATGAGACGACCTGGTATCCAACAAATCACAAAGCCGATTCGGTCCTTTCGCAGGGCAGTATAGGGCAACTGCGCAAGGCCGTTATTTGTGATGGTCACCAAGGCCCAGCAAAGCTAGGTGTAAATAAAGAATTTCTTGATTGGTTAATCGACCCTGAACAAAACGGTGGCGGAGCCATCACAGACTTTGGTTGCTATGGTGCGAATCTAATGACTTGGCTGACAAAGGGCGAACGACCAGTTTCAGTGACCGCGATAACGCAACACTTTCAGCCTGAAGATTATCCAGATGTGGATGACGAGTCGTTGATCATCCTTAAGTACAAAAATGCCAATGCTGTGATTATGGGTTCTTGGAACTGGCCGTTCCCGCGCAAGGATATGGAGCTTTTTGGTACACAGGGTAAGCTTGTCGCACACGACAAAGAGTGCATCGACATCGATTACTTAGACGCAGATGGTGTCGATAAAAATGAGGCTTTGTCGCTATCAGAACGCCCTGTACCTCTTGATGACCCATTCAGTTATTTCAAAGCTGTAATTCGAGGTGAGATTGAGTGTCAGCCACATGATTTGTCAGCACTTGAGAACAATATGCTGGTGGTAGAGATTCTGGATGCGGCTCGCGAGAGCGCAAAGACAGGTCGAACAATCACTTTATAGAGGGCTCATTAACTGCCAAGACAACTAAGCCCCGAATTATCGGGGCTTTTGTGTTTAGTGGTGACGCTGAATAGTAACTAGTTTGCTTGTTGCTGAATATCAGCCAGTAAACTAGTTAAGCCTTGAGATAGAGCTGTCACCAAAGCCGGATACCCGTCCTCAGCTAACGGCTCTTCAATATCAAACTCCCCATGCTTTTCGCCCAGTTGCCAGCTACCTTTCAGCTCTGCATTACCGGTATATGAGCCATTAAAGCGCTCAAACTCGATTTCAAGCATGGGTGCGTCTGTTGTGTGTGGCATCTGATACTGTTCAACTTTGTCTTTCACCAACTCTCTCAGGTTGTCAGCCCAAACGTTGCGGTTAGCGACTCTGATTTCAGTTTCTGACAAACGATATACAATCCCAGGGCCTTGCAGATAGCTAGGCATCTTGATGCTGACGCTATCAAACACCAACTCTGTTGAAGGCTCAGTGCTCGGTAGGAGATAGGTCTTTGTCTCGTTAGATCCGCCACTGCTGCAACCGGCTAGGAGAAACGCTAATACTAGAATCCATTTCTTCATTATTTATCTCCTCGGGTTGGAATTGGGTCTGGCTTGCCATCATCGCCAAAGACAAGGGCGTTTGGCTTCTCATTTACTTTTTTCAGCACAGGTTCTAGCTGTTGCATTACTTGCTCTAGCTCGGTAACCGCGCTTTGTAGCTGTTGATACATAGGTGAGTTGGCATCAAATCCAGCAAGGGTGGTTTGCAGCTGCTCTAGGCTCTGATTAAGCTCTGCTGGGATCTCTTTTGTTTCAGGGTCTGCAAGAATAGCCTCAAGGTCTTGAGCTACCTTATCTGCGGAGTTGAGCGTGCTTTGAGCTGCTCTTAGGGTGCCATTGAGGCTGTTCACAGTGTCCTCAAGGGGCAAGCCATTGACCTTGTCTAAAAACTCACTGATTTGACGTTGGATCTGGGCAAATCCACCGGCGATAACAGGAATGACTTCATAGCCAAGGAATTCCTCTATTTTTCCTTCACCGACATCCTCATAGAAATCTAGGTCAACAAATAGGGCGCCTGTGACTAGGTTCCCTGTCTTAAGTGTGCCCCTCAGGCCTTGTGCTATTTGGTATTCGAGCCTTTCTTTAAACTGCTTTAGGTTGGTTTGACGCAATACCTCTGAAACACGTTCAACCTCGATGCGGATTAAGACAGGGATACGCTTACTTAAGGTGCCATCTCCCGAGATTGGAAGGGGCAGCGGAACGGTTTCTACCGTACCTATGCGCACACCTCGATACTCTACAGGTGCACCTGCTCTTAGTCCTCTGACTGACTCTTCAAACAACATTACGAAGTGCAAGAAGTCAGAGTATTTATGCTCGACCACGTCTGTGTAGTCTTCAAACAGCTTGAACTCTTGCATACTGGTTTTCATCTGCGTGCCTGCTTCAATGTTTTCCGGAACATCAAAGGCGACACCGCCAGTGAGTACTGTCTCTAGCGAGCCGACTTTCACGTTAAATCCGCTTGCGTTCAACTTCACATCGATACCTGACTCTAGCCAGAACTGGGTTCTCTCGAACACTAGGCTATCGTAAGGTGCAAAGATAAACAGCTGATACTTGGCGAGGCGGTTTTCATAGTCGTAGCTGGTTTTTTCTACTCGACCTACGGTAAAACCGTGGTGCAGGACAGGCTCTCCAACGCTTAGCTTGTTTGCTTCGCTATGAGTTAAAACAACACGTATGCCTTTAGCATCAGGGCTGGCAACTGGAGGTAGATCTAGCACCTCAAATTCAAGCTTTTGGTTGTTCGAAAGCCCTGGCTTGAGCCTGATATAAGAACCAGATAGCAAGGTCTCTAGGCCTGATATACCACTAGCGCCTATATGGGGCTCAACGATCCAGAACTGCGAGTCTTCACGCAACATGCGCTCAGCCTGCTTATTTATCTGAGCCTTGGCAATAATGTGGTCGTAGTTCTCACTCAAACGCACTTTAGTGATAGTACCAACGGTAACGTTGCGCGCTTTAATCTCGGTTTTGCCTGCGACTATGCCAGAGGCGTCAGACAAGATGAGCGTCACTTCCGGACCTCGGCTGTTTATATATTGAAACAGCATCCAGATACCCATGCCGAAGGCAAGTATGGGCACTATCCAAACTGGGGAGAGGCCTTTGCGTTTCTTGATACTTGCTTGAGAATTTTCCATGTATATTTCCCTTTAGCGCCACATCATACGAGAGTCGAAGATCATGGCTGACAACATGGTGAATATGACCACAGCAGCAAATGAGAGCGCCGCAGGGCCGGGATAGATGGCCATCAGGCCTTCTAGTTGAACTAGAGCCACCAAGATGGCGACCACGAAGATATCTATCATCGACCAACGGCCAATGAATTCGGTTATGCGATAAACCTTAAGAAAGCGGTACGATTCTGAATGAGGCATGTTCCTCACTCGCTTGGCGTTCCAGTAGAGGTAGGCAAGGGCGAACATCTTGGCCATCGGAATGAAGATGCTAGCGAAGAAAATCACTGCCGCTATAGGATAAGAGCCCATATTCCACAGCAAGATCACACCGCCCATGATGGTAGAACCTTCTGCGTGACCGAAAGCAGAGGTGTACATCATCGGATAGAGGTTTGCTGGCACGTAGAAAATGATAGAGGTGAGTAGGAGGGCCCAAACCAACTGCAGATTATTCTCTGGCTCGAATCTAAGCAGATGTGCATGACAGCGCTGACAATGATGTGTGTAGACGCTGTAGTCGTGGATAAGGCCACATACATGACACGCCAGGTGTTCTTTTTGTTGGAATACACTTCCGCTTAAGGCTTGTTTGGATTCGCTTACTGGGAATAGCTGGCTCCAAACCCAGTGTAGATCTGAGATGGCAATAGTTTTTACCACCAGAACCGTAAACACGGTAAACGCCCAAAAGGAGATCCCCATTGAGACCTCCGCCAAGGAGGCAATCTTAACTAGGCTCACCAGAACGCCAATAAGAAACACATCCACCATCAGCCACGGCTTTATTCTCGAGAGACTCTTAAGTATCCCTTTTTGAACACTTTTGTACTTGTTCCCAAGCCTTGCAAAAGAGATGCAAGAATAAAGATAAAGTACGCAAACTAAATAGATACCTGGCAGGATGAGAACAGACGCGAGTAGGATAAACCCGAGAGCCGTGTTATCGAAGGTGCTGAGCACCTCTGCGGATTGATAGAGACTGATTTCCTGCGAGATCCCCTGAACACTGAATGACATAAAGGGATATGCAAGGCTTGCCACAAAGGCGATAAGACTCGCCAGTGCATAGCTGATTGGGCCATGTACTGGGTCTGTATCTGAGCTGAGTAGGTGATGATGACAGCGAGGGCAGGTGGCGTGTTCACCTGGGTTTAGTTCCGAGACTTCACTGGCCATTCCACATTCATGGCAAGACAACACTGGCACGGTTAAGAGGCTCTCCTTGTCCTTTTCACTAGCGCATTAAAACTGAAAAATGCAGGCGCGCGTTTTCGCACCTGCATCCTATAAACATAGACTTATCTATTGATAATCAACAACTTTTGATGCGTTTAAGGCATAGCCCATTGTGATATCGCTCGCACCATCCACGATATAGATGTTCTCTGTTTTTAATTCTGAGCTGATGGTTCCTTCAACCCAGACCGGATACTGAACGGTTCTCATCTCATACCCTTCAGGATAAGACACGCGAACGATCTGATTGGCCGGTGGTGGAGGCATGTGTATACAAGCGCCCGCAACAGGAACCAACAGAAATTCGGTTGCGACCATGGCATCTTTAAATTCGATAGGAACGAGGAAACCCGGGATGCGCACCTTGGTACCATCGAACTCAGTGGTGATGGTCTCAGCCGCTTTCTTCTGTGATGCGATATAGTCAGCGCGAAGTTGCAGTAGCTCATCGGCATCGACGTTTTCTTTCTTTAGTTCCGCCTTTATCTCTTCAATGCGTTCGGCATCACGAGGATTGCTAGAGTGCATCAGGGTAAAGATGCGTTGCAGTTTAAGCTTGTGCTCATACGACAACTCTGGGAGCGTGATGTGCGTTTGAGCCACTTCTGGCCTTAGGTTCTGCCAATCCAGAGTAACAGGCTCGCTGGCAAAACAAGTAAAGGACCATAACGCTATTAATGTGGTGATAATTCTTTTCAAACTGTGTGTCCTTACATCGAGTTCAAAACATCTGAACTAAGGCAGACCCACCAACTCGTGACTGGTGGGTCTGTTTACCTAGTTAAAGGGTGTTCTTGTAAATAACCCCATCTTTCATGATCAGCTTGATGGTCTCTGGGCTGTCTGGGCGTTTGTCTGCGCCAAACCATTTGTCACCAGTACCCACCACCGAGAAGTCCTCTAATGGGTTACCGTCAAGAAGCAAGATGTCGGCATAGGCACCGGTTTCGATGACCCCCAGTTTTGCTTCTGGATAAGGGTTAGTAAAATCACCTGTCAGGGTTGCAATCTCACCGCCTACCGAGGTCAGTGTTTTCATCGACTCGTAAGGGCCGAAGAAGTCATTGTTGAGCTTCTTCTCATAAGCGATCTGTATGTTGCAGGCATCCACTGAGCCCACACAGTCTGTTTGGAAACCACGCTTAACTGGACACTTCTTCATGTTTGGAATGTAGTTCTTGAAGGTCTCAGTTGCCGATTGTGCTTTACGGAAACTTGAAGGCACGTTTTTGATTGCCGGTATGTCCATTAGACCAGGGTCAAAGGCGGTGAGGTTGGTCGTAATGTAGGCGCCTTTTTCGTTCATGACTTCTGCAATGTCACAGTCAAAGGCAAAGCCGTGCTCGATAGACATTACGCCCGCATCCAACGCGCCAAGGATGGCCTCTTTTCGATATGAGTGCGCCATTACATAACTGCCGTAACTATTAGCGACTTCCACTGCAGCAGCGATTTCTTCTGGCGAACCCGCCAGCAACTGCCATGGGTCGAATGCTGAAACCACACCACCAGACTGCATATATTTCAACTGAGTCGCGCCCATACGGAAATTGTTGCGTCCGTATTTTTTAACCTCTGCAACGCTATCGACCTCTTGAGCTAGATTCAAGCGACTCATGTTTGAGGATTGGCCGACTGGAGCAGTGTAATTAGCAAAATCGGCGTGGCCACCACGAGTACTCAAGAAGGCGCCTGATGGGTAGTAACGAGGACCAACAATCTGCCCAGCGTCGATGGCGCGTCTCAAGCCGCCATTGGCACCACCGGCGTCACGCACTGTGGTGAAGCCTTGCATCAAGTACATTTCCGCCATGCGCGTTGCATGGATAGCAAAGTCTTCCCAAGTAGATCCAGATTCCATTGCTGGAAGGCTAGGGCCCATCAGCATCAAGTGAGCGTGGTTTTCGATAAAGCCAGGGGTGAGGGTTTTACCTGTACCATCTATAACAGTGGCATCAGCACCAACGCTGATCTCTTTGGCAGAGATGGTTTTGATTTTGTTACCTTCGACCAATACGTGATGATTTTCGTAGAGTTTATTCTCTGTGCCGTTGAATATATCAACGTTCTTGAATACCGTTTGCGGGAGTTGTGCTTCCTCTGCCGCGAAAGCCATAGACGTCATCATAGCCAGTGACGACAGGAGAAAAACCTTCTTCATTTTTATTCCTTCCTTTGAAAGTATCTCTTTGTTATCAAACAGATTACTGCTGTGTAAAAACTAGCCTACATAAGAGTTAAGTACATGGGTAGGCAGGGGTCAAAAGAGGTTCGCCTGTTTTTCTGCCTTACTCATTATTAACTGGTGTCTCTCAGCGAGTTTCCTTACGGCAAAGACACAAAACTGATCACTAGTGGGAGAGGTTTATTCGTGGATTTGATGAGTAGCTTGGCTTACAAGGCAGTGAAAACTAAGTTTGAGAAGTTATTCAGCGCCTGTGTGCCTATCAAAAATCAAACAGTTACTGAATAACATCTGCTCAAGGTGATGATGATTTGCTCTGTGAAATGGTGGGATTAGTATGGCTTATCGTGGAGCAGTTTTTGGATTTTTGATTTAATGTATTGATTTTTATGAATTTATTTACTTTGCATGAGAGCGGTTCACATGAATTAAACTAATGCATTAGATAAAAAAGCATAGATTGCATTTTTCGCAAGCGGCTAAATTTCGTGATCTTGATCGCCTTTTTTTATTGCTCTAGTGTGCGAATCATTAGCTGGCTTCGTCCGTTTTGAATCCAGCTGACCGATTCATCACTGGCAACTGGAGCATTGCTTTGACGATAAAAACACTAACTAACGAGCAGAAAGCCTCGTTCTCCTTGCTGATAATCCAGACGTTCTCGACCCTTGGATTTGCAGTTCTTTATTCAACCCTAGTTCTTTACGCAACAAAGGAACTGGGATTCAGCGACGCTGACGCCACCATCATCATGGGTGTGTTCGGTGCATTCAACTACGGCCTGCATCTTCTTGGTGGACTTCTTGGCGGTCGTTTGATGAGTAACCGTAACCTGTTCATTATCGGTATGGCGCTACAAGTAGCCGGTTGCTACGGCATCGCGCAGTTTGGACAGCCTGGCCTGTATTGGGGCTTGGCATTCTTCCTAACCGGTAGTGGCCTTAACGTTACCTGTATCAATATGATGCTGACTCAGCGTTTCCAACCGGATGATCCTACGCGTGAGACCGCATTTCTTTATAACTATGCGGGTATGAACCTAGGTTTCTTCGTTGGCTTTGCGGTGGCGGGTTACTATCAAAATCTTGCGGACTATAAATCACTATTTATGTTCGCAACGCTGGGCAACCTAGCCGCGGTTGTTGCTACTGGTATCTTCTGGAAGCACATCGGCGATTTGACCACACCGCTTGTAGGCAAGACCAAGAAACAGTGGCGTAATGCCTTTGCGCTGGGCATCTTGGTAATTGCTGTTTTGGTTCCTGTAATCAAGTTCTTGCTGGTTTCGGCTGCATTCTCTAGCCAATTGGTAGTGGTTATTTCAGTTCTGGTGTTCCTGACTATCCTAGCGCTTACTCTGAAACACAAGCACAAGGCTGAGAAAGGCCGTATGGTTTCTTATCTTGTGTTGGCGCTTGGCTCATTGATTTTCTGGTCTCTGTATCAGCTAGCGCCTATGGGGTTATCACTGTTTGCTGACCGCAATGTAGATATGGTGGTTGACGGCTTTAAAGTCGCGCCTCAGTGGATCCAGAACATCAACACAGTTGTAATTGTGGTAGGTGGTCCTTTGATGGCGACGCTGTTCAATAAACTGCGCGCCAAAGGCTACAACATCGACATCCCGCTACAGTTCTCGGCGTCTCTCGTCTTTATCGGTGCAGGTTTCTTGGCTCTGCCACTGGGCATCATGCATGCGGACAGTGCAGGTATGGTTTCTATCACTTATGTGGCAATCAGCTATGTATTGCAGAGTATCGGTGAGCTTCTGATCTCTCCAATCGGTTATGCCATGGTGGGTAAGCTTGCTCCTAAGAACTATCAAGGCGGCATGATGGGTGCTTGGATGTTGGTAACTGGCGTGGCATCTATCATCGCGGCTCAGTTCTCCGAGATGATGCCGGGACAGGGTCCGGCTATCGTGACCGATGCTGGTTACTCTTCGGTATTCAGCGGTCTAGGCATAGCCGCAGTGGCTGGTGGTATCGTTTTAGTGTTATTAACTCCAACACTGCGTCGCTTGATAGGTGACAAGGTAGCAGCATAAAACAAGCGCCCCTCAATTGAGGGGCGTTTTGCTTAGGTTTCAGGTTTATCAACCATATGCAAATGCACATCTTGTTGAGGGAAGGGAATAGAGATGCCTTCTCTGTCGAAGGTGAGTTTTACTTCTTTGGTCACATCCCAATACACATCCCAGTAGTCATCGGTTTTCACCCACGGACGAACGATAAAGTCGACCGACGAGGTATTTAGGGTATGAACGCGAATATTTGGCTCAGGCGTTTTAAGAACCGCAGGATGTGCCACCACGATATCAGTCAGTATCTTCTCTGCTTTTAGCAAATCATCGGCATAGCCAATGCCAAACACCATATCGACACGGCGCAATCGTTCGTGGGTAACGTTCTTGATTACATCGCCCCATATCTTGCCATTGGGGATGATGATGATCTGATTATCGAAGGTTTTGATGGTGGTGTTCACCAAGCTCATGTGACTTACCTTGCCATCTACACCGCCCGCAAATACAAAGTCCCCTACATCGAATGGACGATAGATAAGCAGCATCATGCCGGCCGCGAAGTTGGATAGAGTGTCTTGCAGAGCGAAACCAATGATAACGCCAGCAATACCAAAGCCGGTAAGCACAGGGGCGAGGTTTAACCCCACCTGAGACAAGGCGATCATAATACCTATGATCCACACTATGTTGCCGGACATGCCAATAAAGAAGTCCTGCATCAGTTGTGAAAGATTAAGGTTCTTGGACTCAACCGTTTTACTGGTGATTTTCCTGACCAGTTTTACCACCATCTTGGTAATGAGTATCAGCAGAATAAAAATGAACAGCTGAAATAGGTGCTGAGGAGCGGTGGTGCCAAGCCAATCCCAAACCGATGAAGACCAGTGGGTAAGGATAGATAGGATAACCTTACCCTCGAATAGGTCTTGAGTAATGCTGCCTGTAACCTCAAACAGCAGTCGTTTGTATTCTGAGGTATCAATACCGAGTTGATCCGACACGCTTATTAAGGTGGTTAAACTCTCCACTGCAATGCTTTGACGCTGCTTAACCACTAGTTGAGCCAGTTGCAGGCCGGCTTTCTCCGACTCAGGGGCTACCGAAAGCTGTTTACCAATCACACCGATCTGTTGATTAAGGTATTCAACAGAAGCAGAGGTGAGGCGTAATTTCTGCACTACAACACCTCTAAACTGCGCTTCCGCTGCGCTCTCGTCAACGCCGAGAGTCTGTAGCCATTGGATATTCTGCCAACTAGAATTGGTGACGCTGTTGAGATAGTGTTGCAGCTCTTGAAAGTCGTTGATAAGGGAGAGACGCTCTTCGTTTTTGGCTGCATCAATCTTTGCATTCAGTGCCTTGATTTTCTCCTCTAGGTAAGTGTTAGCGCCTTTGGAGTAGCTTTTCTGGATCTCTATCTGTGCAATCAACTCTTCTTTGGGAATAGAGTTTTGATTTACAGCCGTCGCAAGAATTGCTCTGAGTTCCTCGTTTTTTTGGAACAATTTAAGCTGTAAGGCATCTGTGGTATCACCGCTGGAGATAGCTAATGCGTCTGAGAGCTCTTTAAGGTCCTTATTGACCTTGTTCAGCTCATGCTCGATACGCGATTTGGACATGGTAGCGACTGCCTCTTCGGCGAGGCTATTGCAGCTGAACATCATTACCAGCCAGAGCAATACTAGCCTAGCGAGTCCCTTGCGTGACGAGATTTCCATATACCCTTCTTAAAGACATTAGGGTCTGTTGACCTTTTGAGTTCGTTTTTGTAGCGAGTTGTTGGGCTTTTATACAAGGCAGACACTTTTAGGTGTAGTGGTTCTACATGAAAAGTGTCTAACGCGGTAGAAATGCCCAACAAACGCTACCCGAAGGGCTCGGCCAGAGACGATTTACTCTTTGTTGAGGCCCTTTTGCTTAGATGACTAGGCTACAAGAACCTCGCCGCGATTAAATCGTCTCTGACTCGAGCAAAACTCAACCGCAAAAAGTCAACAGACCCTAGCAAGTCTCGGTTTAATAAGACGTTACCAAAGAGTGTACAACATAAATGAGCGTTCATAGTGAGCTAGATACTTGTAATGCGCACAAAAAAACGCCCCTCGATTGAGGGGCGCTTACTTATCTATTTGTTTAGCTTAGAAACGTAAGGGATGTTTCTAAGTTCATCTTGCCAAGGCAGTCCATAACCCACCAGTAGGTCATCGTTTTCCATCTCATAGGCGTAGTATTGCGGTACTGGAATATCGACACGGCTTGGCTTTACAAACAAGGTAGCGATCGAGAGTGATTTCACCTTGTAGTTACTCTGAATATGTTCAACCAGGCGTTTCATGGTGCCACCTGATTCGATAGCATCATCGACCATGATGACATCCTTGCCTTCAATAGCGATGTTCTGGTGGAAAATTATCTCAGAGCTATTATTTCTATCGCCGGGCGTATGGGGGCAAGAGATGTAATCCATCTTTATCGTGAAGTTAAGCTTACGCACTAGATCAGCAGTGAACAGAATGCCGCCAGGCACAACCGTAATCACAACCGCATCTTCAAAGGTTGTATTCAGCTTATTGGCAACGATTTGAGCGCCATCAGCAATCTGCTGCTCGCTAAGAACCAAGTCACCTAGGTGTGGATGAGTCATGTGTATCTCCAAATATTAGAACTGTTAATATCCTATACCCACTACGAACATGTCGGTGGAATATAGGCAATTCTTGAGATCTATTTGGCGTTATACATGCGCTCGAAATTCTTTGGATTCCAGCCAATCATGATTTGGTCACCAATCTTGAGCACAGGCAATGAGCGAGCACCGATTGCGTCTAACTCTTTTCGGCCACGTTGCATCTTGGCGTTGGTTAAGCGGTATTTATAGCCCTTTGAATCAAGGTAGCGTTGAGCATCTTTGCAATGGGGGCATTTGTCTTTAACGTATAGGACGAGTCGTTTCATTTTCTTACTTCCAAAAATAGAGCCACTCGATGGTGGCTCTTTAGATTCGCTTAAGTGTATCAGACTCTAGATACGCTTGTTTAGATATGCCTGATAATCAGGGATTTCAATCTCTACTTCTTGCTCGAGCATAGGAGAGTTGAACAGGAAGTTAGCAGTAGCGCGGTTGGTTGCCACTGGGATGTTCCACACACTAGCGATACGTAGTAGAGCTTTTACATCTGGGTCGTGTGGTACCGCGTTTAGTGGATCCCAGAAGAACACCATCATATCGATCTTGCCTTCAGAGATAAGTGCGCCAAGTTGTTGGTCGCCCCCCATAGGACCGCTGATAAGCGGAGTGACATCTAAGCCAGTTTCACGCTTTAGAAGGTTACCTGTGGTGCCGGTCGCGAACAGGTTGTGCTTTTCTAGCTTGTCTTTGTTTTCTTGTGACCAGCGGATTAATTCTTGTTTGTAGTGGTCGTGGGCAACTAGAGCGATCTGTTTGCTCTGTTTCATCACGCGAGTAGTTTTTTCCATTAATGGAGTTCCTTGAACCTTTCTTTAAACTGATTCGATAGTAACACTCAATCGAGCAACGAAGGGACAGCAAAGTGCATTTTTGTGTGTCAGTTTGTACAAGATTTGCTCATTTAAACGGGCTGGGAGGTATATTTAGCCCAAAATCACCATGAATATAATAAATAGACCTAAACAAATTCATTATAAAATAGATTTATAACTCCGAACTTATATTAATTAATAGATGAAGTTTAGAGACAAATTTATATATCTATCTAGAGCCTCTTTATTGCTTGAAGAACCATTTTTGTAAGGTCGCTGGCTCATTAATGAAAATCTAAATTGCAGGATTAGCCCTAAGCCCTTTGCTGGTAAAGGCGTATACTTAGCGCAGGCAATGATTCATAGCGCAGAGGAGACGGTATCTTCTGCCTATATGACTCGAGGCAGACACCTAGGGAAAGGCTAGTCCAAAGGGCTTGGTGTGGGTTCAGGTGACAGGTTCGGTCATTAGTTGTTCGTTTCTTCTTAAATATGCTTCAAATAAAAACGAGCAAATAAATCTGGCGAGAAATAAAGATTCTCCCTAGATAAAAATACGGAAGTTTTGTTTACATAAATGAAAGCCCTCACTCTTTTCTGAGCGACTATCCTGATTTTGGGTTAAGTCTAACGGCGTGTTCAGTCTCCTCGAACGATCCAGCCTAGATTTCAGTAGCAACGTAAAGAATGAGAGTTTTAAACTATGCCAACGCGAGAAGTGATAATTAAATCTGTGTTAAATCGAGTTCCTAAGGATGCGATTAACCAGTTTATCTCTCGCGACAAAAGCAGCTTCTCCGTTCTTATCATGGCTTCCTTGGTTGGCATTCTCGCCGGTATCGTCGGCACCTACTTCGAGATAGCAGTACGTTTCGTTTCTGAAACCCGCACCGATTGGCTGAAAAGCGAAATCGCTGGCGTGGTTCCTCTTTGGCTTGCGGCCATCCTTATCAGTGCAGCTCTTGCTTTCGTCGGTTATTTTCTTGTTCACCGCTTTGCCCCAGAAGCTGCAGGCTCAGGTATCCCTGAGATTGAGGGCGCTATGGATAACATCCGCCCAGTGCGCTGGTGGCGCGTGCTTCCTGTTAAATTCTTCGGCGGTATGGGCGCACTTGGTTCTGGTATGGTGCTTGGTCGTGAAGGCCCTACCGTGCAGATGGGCGGTGCTGTAGGTCGAATGATCTCAGATATCTTCCGCGTAAAAGATGATGATACTAGACACTCACTACTGGCCTCAGGTGCTGCGGGTGGTTTGGCTGCTGCTTTTAATGCGCCCCTTGCAGGCATTATGTTTGTTGTCGAAGAGATGCGTCCTCAGTTTCGCTACTCACTGATATCTATTCGCGCGGTTATCATCTCTTCAATCTTGTCGAACATTGTATTTCGCTATATCAATGGCCAAGAGGCGGTAATTAGCATGCCTAAGTATGAAACCCCTGAGTTGGTTTCATTGTGGCTATTCCTATTACTTGGCACTCTGTTTGGCATCGTGGGTGTGTGCATCAACAAGCTGATCACCTTCTCTCAAGACCGCTTTGTTGCCCTTCACAACAATGACCGCAAGCGTTACCTCATCACCGGTTCTATTATCGGTGGGACCTTTGGTTTGCTACTTCTTTACGTACCTGAGCTTACCGGCGGTGGCATCAGCCTTATCCCAGATATCACCAATGGCAATTACTCGGTGACTATCCTTGCGCTGTTGTTCTTTGGCCGTGTAATCACAACCCTTATCTGCTTTGGCTCTGGCGCACCAGGCGGCATCTTCGCACCTATGCTGGCGCTGGGAACTCTGTTTGGCTACACCTTTGGCGTTATTTCTCAACAATACTTCCCAATCCCGGGGGTTGAGCCTGGCATGTTCGCTATCGCAGGTATGGGGGCACTGTTCGCTGCAACAGTAAGAGCACCCATCACAGGGATCCTGTTGGTGATTGAGATGACAGATAACTATGACCTGATTCTGCCACTTATTATTACCTGTCTTGGCGCTGTTATGATGGCGCAAGTGCTAGGTGGAAAACCTATCTATAGCCAGCTTTTACACCGAACCCTAAAGAACAGTAAGCTACAGCAAAAAGACCTACCGGAAGATAACAAGGCTACCGAATAGGCTAGGGTCGAAATAGTGGGCGTTCTTTGCTACATTTGCGCCATTAAAATTCAAGCCTAAGGATTGAACCATGAATAAAGCCGTAGTGATTTTTAGCGGTGGTCAAGACTCAACAACCTGCCTTGTTCAGGCTCTTGAGCAATATGATGAAGTACACGCGATTACCTTCGATTACGGTCAACGTCACCGTGAGGAGATCGAGGTAGCGCAGAAGCTGACCTCTAAGCTTGGCGTTAAGGCGCACAAGGTAATGGATGTAACCCTGCTAAATGAACTCGCGGTGAGCTCTCTAACCCGTGATGACATCCCAGTTTCGCATGAGCTTCAAGAAAATGGTTTGCCGAACTCTTTTGTTCCTGGCCGTAATATTCTATTTCTTACCCTTGCTGGTATCTATGCATACCAAGTGGGTGCGAAGACCCTGATCACCGGTGTGTGTGAGACAGATTTCTCTGGTTATCCTGATTGCCGTGATGAGTTCGTAAAAGCGATGAACTCTGCGTTGGCGCAAGGCATGGACTATGACCTTGAAGTGAAGACCCCGCTGATGTGGTTAAACAAAGCGGAAACTTGGGCCATGGCTGACCACTACAAGGCGCTGGAGCTTGTGCGTGATGAGAGCCTAACCTGCTACAACGGCATTGTGGGTACAGGTTGTGGTGACTGCCCTGCGTGCTTGCTACGTGCGAATGGCTTGCAGGATTATTTGGATAATAAGTCCGAGGTGATGAAGAGTTATTTGGCTAAGGCTTGATTTGGGTTTTGTGGATGGAAGATACCGGACAGCTTTTTCAAAGCTTCCGGTATGACGATAATTGTTTGATTCTATTCCACTTTAATTTGCGTCATCCCGGAATGCGAAGCATATCCGGGACCTTCATAACGTAAAGAGCTACAATTGATCTGACGGCTTACAGCTAAAAAAACGCCCTGCAAAAGCAGGGCGTTTCTTCATCTAAACCCTATTCAGTCACAATCTCCACCGGACCATGGTCATCGCAATGACCGTCATGCACATGGTGCAGTCGACCATCGACAATATAATCGAAGTGATCCCCATGAGGTACACGCTCATGACCACAACCCGGACCGTGAACATGGCCACTATCGCATTGGATTGGGTGGCAACCGTCAGGGTTGGTGTCAGAGACCTCGATCACGTGTTCGTCGTAATGGTCTTCATGTGGGCAGTGTAGGTGGCCGTCGTGGACATAATCTATGTGGTCGCCGTGCTTGATGGCGGTATGGCCGCAACCCGGGCCGTGGGTGTGCTCTGGATGGGAAACTGAGTGAGAACAAGCCATGTGAGATACTCCGTGTCAGTTGGATTACTACACTAAGTATAGGTGGATTCTATTCCCACATAGCTTGGTCTTCTCTAAAATTAGCTTTCAAATGAAAGCTTATCTCCAAAAGCCTCTTTCCAATCCTTATCAAACTGTTCAACCGCAGGCGCAACTGCTGGGTGAGCGAACATCTGAGCGGCTACGTCTGTGGGTAGCGTAATCGCTTCGATGCCTAGTTTCATTACTTCCATTGCTTGCTGAGTATTCTTAAAGCTCGCCGCCAGGATCTTCGCTGGTAGCTGGTTTTGATCAAGAAGAAGCTGTAGATCGGCCACTACCTCTACACCGTTTCCGTTCATCGCATCGATGCGGTTTACGTAAGGAGCTAGATAATCCGCGCCACAAAGAGCCGCTAGAAAGCCTTGCTGTGCTGAGTAGATCGCGGTAGCAAGTACCTGAATACCCTCGGCTTTCATCATTTTAATCGCCGTAAGACCGGTTTCTGTCGCTGGCACCTTCACTACCATGTCATAAGGCAGCTCGTTTAGTTGACGGGCTTCTTCAAGCATACCTTCTGCTGTGGTGCTGACTACTTGAGCGTGAAAGCGAGGAGTGCCACTGACCGCTTCATTCATTCCTTTTAGCGTTTCTGTTAATCCCTGTTTAGATTTTGCCAAGATGCTTGGGTTAGTCGTAACGCCTTTCAAAGGTAGGCAAGAGTTAAAGCGCTTAACCTCTGCTACGTCTGCAGTATCTAGATAGAGTTCAATCATGGTTTTTACCTATACAGAAAAATATTGTGTTTGTTAAGTTGGGCTCACTATAGATCTGGCTATCGAATCAGATCTTGATTTGGATCAAGTGAAATTTCATTTGAAAGTATAATAATTTCAATTAATGAAAGTTAAGCGAAAGTGATGGGCTGTCATTTGAAAGCTAAACATCACTTTTTCCAGACCAAATGCAGGTGAAACTATGTACTTCAACATTCAGCGATTCTCTACCCATGACGGTGATGGGATCCGCTCTATTCTGTTTCTAAAGGGATGCTCCTTGGCCTGCCCTTGGTGCCAGAACCCTGAAAGTCGTAGTGAAAAGCGCTCACTTCTATTTGATGAAAGAAGCTGTATGGATGAGTGTCAGTTGTGTGCTGAGTCGTGTGATGGCATAGAGCGCATCGACAACAAGATAGTGGTTAATCGCAAGGCTATCTCTGAAGAGCAGTTGATTGCTCTGCAAGACGTTTGTCCGACCCAAGCACTAACCGTATGCGGTGAAGAGTCTGAAAAAGAGTTTCTGTTTGATGTTCTTATGAAAGACAAGCCTTTCTATGACCAAAGTGGTGGTGGCGTCACTTTCTCAGGTGGTGAGCCCTTAATGCAATCCAAGTTGGTAAGTGAGATTGCCACGCAGCTTAAGCAAAATGGTGTGTCGACTGCGATTGAGTCCTGCATGCATGTGCCTTGGAAAAATATCGAACAAGCTGCGCCGCACATCGATTGCTGGCTCGCCGACCTTAAACATACAGATGAAGAGAAGTTTCTCACTTGGGCTAAAGGTTCACTCAAGCGTATCAAAGAGAACTTTAGAAAGCTTGCGCCTATCGCCAAGCGCATTGTGATTCGTGTTCCTGTAGTGCCGGGCTTTAACGACACCATCGAAGAGCTTCAACAAATTATCGATTTTGCTGCTTCACTTGAAAGCTGCAAAGAACTTCATTTACTGCCGTACCACACACTCGGCATCAATAAATATCGTTTGCTAGATATGCCTTATCTCTGCTCTGACAAGCCATTGAACAAGCCAGAGCTTTTAGAACTGGCAAAGCAATACGCAAGCGAAAATACCCAACTTAACGTGACTGTAAGAGGTTGATCATGGACTTAAATTTCCTACCTGAGCGCATCAAGGCGCATAAATCAGCTCTGGTAAACATAGTAACTCCGCCGGTATGTACTGAGCGTGCTGAGGCCTATACTCGTGCTTATCAAGCGAACGAGGACAAGCCTGTAATCGTGCAGCGTGCACTAGCGCTTCAAGAGCACCTTCGCACTCGTACCATCTGGATCAAGCATGATGAGCTTATCGTCGGCAACCAAGCGAGCAAGGTTCGCGCCGCGCCAATCTTCCCTGAATACACGGTGCGTTGGATTGAAGCTGAGATTGATGACCTAGCCGATCGTCCAGGCGCTGGCTTTGCGGTAACCGAGCTAGACAAAGAAAACATCCATGCCATCACTCCATACTGGAGAGGCAAGACGGTGCAAGACCGTTGCTATGGTCTGTTCACTGATGAACAGCAAGAGATCTTGGCTAGCACCATTATCAAGGCAGAAGGCAACATGACCTCGGGTGATGCGCACCTTGCCGTAGATAACGAGAAGGTCCTTAAGCTAGGTATGAACGGCCTGATTGAAGAGGTTCGTCAGCACAGAGCTAACAATGATGTTTCAACGTTCGATGGTTTGAAGAAAGAACAGTTCTATAAGTCGGTTGAAATTGTGCTTTTTGCTATTCAAGAGCACATGGTGAGCTACGCTGATCTAGCAGAGCGTATGGCGCAGGATGAAGATCGACTACAGCGCAAATCTGAGCTTATGTCGATTGCGGAGAACTGCCGTCATGTGGCTTACGAGGCTCCACAAAACTTCTGGCAAGCGCTACAGCTATCTTACTTTGTACAGCTGATGCTACAGATTGAATCTAATGGTCACTCTGTCTCTTTCGGTCGCATGGACCAGTTCTTAAATGACTTCTATGTTCGCGATATCAATGAAGACAAGATTGAGCACGGTTTTGCTCTTGAGCTTCTACAAAGCTGCTGGCTAAAGCTACTTGAGGTGAATAAGATCCGTTCGGGCGCACACTCCAAGGCATCCGCAGGTTCTCCGCTTTATCAGAACGTCTGTATTGGTGGCCAAAAACTGAATGACAAAGGTGAAGCTGAGGATGCAGTAAATCCGCTATCTTGGGCGATCCTTGAGTCTTGCGGACAGCTTCGTAGCACCCAGCCTAACCTGAGTGTTCGTTATCATGAGAACCTGAATCAAGAGTTCCTGATGGGTTGTATTGAGGTCATCAAATGTGGTTTCGGTATGCCTGCGTTTAACAACGATGAAATCGTAATTCCAGAGTTCATCAAGCTTGGCGTTGAGCGCGAAGACGCGTACAACTATGCCTCAATCGGCTGTATCGAGACAGCGGTTCCAGGTAAATGGGGCTATCGCTGTACTGGGATGAGCTTTATCAACTTCGCTCGTATCTTGCTAGCGGCGCTAAACGAAGGTGTGGATGCAACCACAGGTAAAGC